>NZ_AZUX01000069.1:0-18191 GCF_000513915.1 Mesorhizobium sp. WSM2561 | reverse complement strand
CAGCCCAAGCCTGTTCAAAAGCCATCTTTCGGAGGAGCGTTCTACGCCGGGCGCGGCGTCATCGTGACGCCCACGATCTCGCATGCCGAGGGGATCTTCTTCTGGGATACCAACGGCAAGCGCTATCTCGACGGTTCGTCCGGCGCGGTCGCTGCCAATATCGGCCATGGCAACGAGCGCGTACGCGAGGCCATGATCGAACAGGCCAAGCGCTTTAGCTATGTTGTCCGTACGGCATTCACCAGCGAGGCGACCGAAACGCTCTGCAAGATGGTCTCAGACCTCGCGGGCCCCGGATTCGATCAAACCTTCCTAGTCTCCGGCGGCTCGGAAGCCGTCGAATCTGCCCTCAAGCTCGCACGCCAATACGCCGTCGTTACGGGCCAGCCGAAACGCTCGAAGGTCCTGGCGCGGATGCCAGGCTATCACGGCTCGACTCTCGGCGCCGCCGCCGTCACCGGCGATCCGGATCGGGACCAAATATTCGGCCCGATTATGCGGATAATGCCTAAGGTCCCGGCACCATTGAGCTACCGCGTCCCCGAAGGGTTCGACGTCGAACCCTATGCCGACCATTGCGCAGACGAGCTCGAAAGACAGATTCTCGCGGAAGGTGAGGACACGGTACTTGCGTTCATCATGGAACCGGTCGGCGGCGTCGCCACCGGCGCCTTGGTCGCGCCGGACCATTACTATACCAAGGTCCGGAAGATTTGCGATCGTTACGGCGTTCTGCTGATCTTTGATGAGGTTATGTGTGGCGCCGGCCGGACAGGAACCTTTTTGGCCGCCCATCACTGGCCAGACGCCTTGCCCGACCTTGTCGTCTGCGCCAAGGGTTTGAGCGCCGGCTACACGCCGCTTGGCGCCATGATTGCCCCCAACAGGATTGTCGACAAGGTCGTTGAATCTGGCGGCTTCTTGCACGGCCACACCTATTCCGGAAATCCCCTATCCTCAGCCATCGGAGTTGCGGTTCTCACTGAGCTGGTGACACGGAATTTGATGGAAAATGCCGAACGCATGGGTGCCCTCTTTCGTCAGAAGCTAAACGCGTTGAAGAATACGAGCACCACTATTGGCGATGTGCGCGGCATGGGGCTTTTGAACGCCGTGGAAATCGTCGAAGACAAAGCCACCAAGGCAATTTTCTCCGCTGCTAGGCAGGCGTCCTACCGCATCTCGGAGATCGCCCGCGATCTCGGCCTGCACATCTATTCGCGCCGCGCCGCAAACGGAAAGTTCGGCGAATGGTTTATGGCGGCCCCGCCGCTCATCATAACCGAGCCGGAAATCGACCTCTTCATGGAGCTTCTTACAGAGACGTTCCGGATTTTCGAAAGCGAAAATCGATGAGCCGGAGGCGCATCCATTTTAAGCAGGCACAATCCCAGTGGGGTGGCTTTGGCATGCGGGAGCCCCTCCCTCTCCCGCACAGGCAGGAATGGTCAGCATGACGCTGGACAAGAACCTTATAGCGGAAGCGGCGGCCTGGCGCCGCGATTTCCATCGCTATCCTGAGCTTCTGTTTGATGTCGACCGCACAGCCGCACGCGTCGCCGACCTCCTCTGCAGCTTCGGGTGTGACGAGGTCGCAACCGGCATCGGCCGAAGCGGTGTCGTTGCGGTGATCCGGGGCAAAACAGCCCCCGCCTGTCGCACCATCGGCATTCGTGCTGACATGGATGCTCTGCCAATCCTTGAGGCGACGGGCCTGCCCTACGCCTCGAGCAGTGAGGGAAAAATGCATGCCTGTGGGCATGATGGGCATACGGCGATCCTGCTTGGCGCCGTGAAACATTTTGCCGCGACGCGCGCCTTTCCCGGCACCTTGATCGCAATTTTCCAGCCCGCGGAGGAGGGAGGCGGCGGCGCCAAGGTAATGGCCGAGGACGGCCTCTTCGAACGCTTCGGCATCGAAGAGGTTTATGCTCTTCATAACCTGCCGGGCATGGACATCGGCACCTTCGCCCTGTCGCGCGGCGTCATGCTCGCCGCATCCGACCGCTTCGACATCAAGATCCTTGGCAAAGGCGGACACGCGGCCTGGCCGCACGAAACCATCGATCCGATTCCGATCGCCACCTACCTTGTCAGTGCACTGCAGACGATCGTCTCACGGAACGTCGACCCCGTCGACCCCGTTGTGCTCTCAATCACGTCCATCCACGCCGGCGATGCCTATAACGTCATCCCGTCAGAGGTCGCGCTTAAGGGCACGGTCCGCACCTTATCAAACGCCAGTCGCGACCAGGTCGAAAGCCGGATCCGGGCGATCGCCAGCTCCGTCGCAACGGCGTTTGGGGCCGCGGCCGAACTCGACTATCGCCGTGGCTATCCGCCGACAGTCAATCACCCCGTCCAGGCCCGGTTCCTGGGGGACGCCGCCGCACGCGTGGTTGGCGATCCCGCGGTGCAGCGCGAAATGACGCCTGTAATGGGTGCGGAGGATTTTTCCTACATGCTGCAAGCCCGGCCCGGCGCCTTCATCTTCATGGGCAACGGCATGACCGCACCCCTCCATCATCCAGCATACGATTTCAATGACGACGCCATACCGGTCGGCATCGCATTATGGATCGATCTCATGACCAGAGAACGGAATTAGATTCTTGTGCTATTAAAATGGAATGATCCACGGTTGGGCATGGCTACGTCGGCTTTTATGGGAGATTTTTACGCGGTAATATTGCGTGGTCTGACATACGAATTTCACTTCTTGGTTCCACCGGCGCCGACGACCAAGCCTCCGGCATCGTTGTGACCGTCAGTGATGCGTTCAATCGAGGGGCGGCCCTTTAAGGCCGCGCTAGCCATCTGAAAACGCGATGGCACCACCCCTGACATTATATTGGCGAACTGAACGCCACTTGCGCATAGTGGCGGGCAGCTGGATCGAACAGAATCCGTCAGTTGCCATCCGAAAAATCGAGCGAACCGAAGTGCAGATTAAAGACGTCCTCCTCGCTGCCGGCAATGGGGCATTTTTCTATGATGACCAAGCCGCTATCAGGGCCGGCGCACCGCAGGACGGCTTCATCTATGTCGGCGAACCCACAACGCCTGGGCTCACGTCCATCCGCGTTCCGGCGTCGTCGCTGAGCGTCGGGCTTGTGCTTGCCGACGACGCAGTCGTTTGGGGCGACATGATGAACGTTCAGTATTCTGGTGCTGCCGGACGGGATGCTCTGTTCGATACCGCAAAAATCTCGGATTTGATGTCGCGGGTCGTAACGCCGCGGCTTCTTGACGTCGACGCGTCCCGCTATATTGATGCCTGCGCCGATGCGTTTGAGCCCCTCGAGGATAAGCGATTACCCCTTGCGCTCGAGTACGGTGTTAGCCAGGCGCTGCTTCGGGCCACGGCCTACCTCCAGCGCAGGACAATGGCAGAGGTCGTCTGCGCCGAATTCGGCTTACCGCTGCCAACGCTCAGGGTGCCGATTTACTGCCAGAGCGGCGATGCTCGCGAAATCAACGTGGACAAGATGATACTGAAGGGCGTGGATGTGCTTCCCCATGGCCTCATCAACTCATGGCAGAAATTCGGAGTCGCCGGCCAGACCTTTATGGAGTTCGTGAAGTGGGTTGCAGCGCGCACCCGCGAAATCGGCCGCCCGGGCTATCAGCCGGTGCTGCATTTCGATGTCTACGGCTGGATCGGACTGGAAATCGGCTTGGAGACACAACGGGTTGCCGACTTCATCTGCAAGGTCGCCGATAGTGTTCCGGATTTCACGGTCAACATTGAGTGCCCGGCGGACTTCGGTTCGACTCAGGCCCAAATTGATAACTACGCCCGGATTGTATCGATTCTGAATGACCGGGGTTCCAGCGCTCGTATTGTCGTGGACGAGCGCTGCAACACGCTCGAAGATATTCGGCTCTTTGCCGAAGCAAAGGCAGCGCATCTCATTCAAATCAAGACGCCTGATGTCGGCTCAATAGCCGATACGGCGCGCGCCGTTCTATTCTGCAAGGAGAACCAGGTGGGGGCTTATGTTGGAGGAAGCTGCACCGAGACAGATCTCTCCGCCCAGGCTTCGGTCCATGTATCTGTAGCAACCCAGGCCGATATGATGCTTGCAAAGCCCGGAATGGGTGTTGACGAGGCATTCTCAATTGTTGGGAATGAACAGAGCCGGTTGCTGGCGATACTGAACCGTCGTCGGGCTCAAAACGAAAACGTTGGATGAAAAGCGCGGTATCGCTATGCAGAACCACCTCGAAGGGATCACCGTCGTTGCCGTGGAGCAGGCCGTTGCTGCGCCTTACGCCTCGTCTCGCCTTGCCGACGCAGGCGCCCGGGTGATCAAGGTTGAGAGGCCCGAGGGGGACTTTGCCCGAAACTACGATAAGTTGGTGCGGGGGCAAAGCGCTTATTTCGTCTGGCTTAATCGCGGAAAGGAGTCGGTCTGCCTCGACTTGAGGTTGGAAGCGGACCGTGCCATCCTGGAATCGCTCGTCGCCGCTGCTGACGTCTATATCCAGAACCTCAAGCCGGGCAGCATCGAAAAGCTGGGTTTCGGATCTGCGGATCTCCGCCGACGCTTTCCGCGGCTGATCACCTGCGACATCTCCGGTTTCGGGGAGAGGGGCCCGTTTTCCCACCTGAAGGCTTACGATCTCATCGTCCAGGCCGAAACAGGTCTGTGCGCGATTACCGGTACCCAACAGGGGCCGGCCCGGGTAGGGGTATCGGTTTGCGACATCTCGGCAGGCATGACGGCGCATAGCGCCATCCTCCAGGCACTGTTCCACAGGGAGCGGACAGGCGAAGGGGCCGGCATACAAGTCTCGCTGTTTGACGCCGTCGCCGACTGGATGAACGTACCGGTTCTGCAGCACGACTATAGCAGCTACCGGACTGTGCGTGCCGGCGTGACTCACCCGTCGTTGGCTCCTTATGGAGCCTACCGTTGCGCCGACGGCAAAGACGTCATCTTCTCGGTGCAGAATGACCGGGAATGGGTGAACTTATGCGCGAAGTTTCTCAAGCAGCCCAAACTCACGCGCGCGCCTGGTTTTGCGAACAACATGGAGCGGCTTGGTACCCGTGCTCGCCTTGATGAAATTATACAAAGGCGTTTCTCCGAGCTTTCCAGCGAGGAGGCGATGCGCGAGCTTGAGATGGCCGGTCTGGCATATGGCCGACTGAACGAAGTGGCGGATGTTTCTCAACATCCACATGTCCGAAGGGTGCAGGTCGGCACACCTGAAGGAGATGTCGAGGTCATAGCGCCGGCGGCCGTTTTCAACTCCGCGGGGCATTCGCTGCGTCCCGTCCCTGCTCTTGGCGCCCACACGGAGGCTGTTCGCGAGGAGGTCCAAGCGCGTTTACGCCTAAACGCCGCGTCCGCATGAACGCGCCATAGCCCATGAGCGGTGAAGCGCTCACGACTTAGGAATCCATCGCTGCCGCCGGCTTAGCCGTCCAACTGGCCGTCAAGAAAGGCAATCGCCACCGCACTCACTTTAAATCGACAGTAGGAGAATCTCCATGGGGAGGGACACCATTCCAGCCGTCCGTAGCGCAACCTCAGTTCCCCGCTGGAGATCCCTGCTCTTCGTCCCCGCCCACGTCCCCCGGTTCGTGGAGAAGGCTCATGAGCGCGGTGCAGATGGCGTCATACTCGACCTAGAGGACTCGGTCCCGCAGGACCGGAAAGACGAGGCACGGCGGCAACTTCCTGAATGCGTGAGAAAGGTGGGTCGCAAAGGCGCGTCGGTTTTGGTCCGCGTGAACCGTGGCCTGCGCGCCTTGGCCGCCGATCTCGATGTAGCTGTCGCGGCGGGTGTTGACGCACTTGTTCTCCCCAAGGTGGATTCGGCGGAGTGGGTTTTAGAGGTCGCAAATGCGATAACGGAACTTGAACACGAGAGAAATCTTGTCCCGGGGCGTATCCGATTCCTTGCCCAGATCGAGACCCCGGCCGCATTGCAAAGACTGGCGGCGATTGCGTCTGCCCATCCACGGATGGTCGCAATGGCGCTCGGTCCTGAAGATTTCAGTGCCGCTGTCGGCGGCACCCCGGAATTTGACCTGCTCCTGGCGCCAAACCTTGCCGTGCTGTATGCTGCCCGTGCGGCCGGATTGGTGCCTCTGGGCTTCATAGGAAGTATCGGCGAGTTCTCGGACATCAGCAAACTTCGTGAAGCTACGATGTATGCTCGACGGCTTGGCTTCGCCGGCGCGCTGGCCATCCATCCGGTACAGGTGGCGATCTTGAACCATGCTTTCTCGCCAGGCACAGGGGAGATCGAATGGGCGCGCCGTGTCGTTGCGGCGCAAAAGGATGCCGCAGGACGGGGTCTGTGGGCCTTCGCGATCGATGGCAAAATGATCGACCCGCCGGTGGTGCGGCGCGCTCACGAAATCCTGGCCCTCGCCGGCAGTGACTGACCTGTGCCTCTAGTCAACGGACGGGAAGGAGTGCCTATTGTTCCGGCGAACTCGGCGATATTGCAGCTTGCTCACCATCTCGTTTCGCGATAGGTATGACGAGCCTGGGAGCATGCCTCAGTTAGGTTCATTAAGCCGTGGAAATCAGGCAGTTAAAATATTTTGTCGGCGTAGTGGAGGCAGGCAGTTTTACGAAGGCATCTGCGCTCCTCCACATCGCTCAAAGCGCCCTTAGCCTGCATGTGCGTCAACTGGAGGAACGCTTCGGCACTCAGCTGCTGGTACGCGACAGAACCGGCATCAGCGTGACGGCGTCCGGAGCCAAGCTGCTTGAGCGGGCGCGGAGGATTCTTAAGGAAATCCAGCTCACCGAGGCGGAACTGACCAATACGGTCACCTCTCCCTCCGGAGAGGTGACTATTGGCATTCCGTCCGGAGCCGCTCGTGTCCTCAGCGGTCCACTGCTTGAGTCGATAAGGAACGAACTACCGAGGGTCTCCCTCAAGATGATCGAGGGTATGACGGGACCGCTGGAGGAGTGGATGGCAGCCGGACGCTTCAATCTGGCGGTTCTCTACCGCACCGAAGACAGTGTTGGGCGAATGACGGTCCTGGCGCGTGAAGAGCTTTCTCTGGTGGCGCCGACCGATGAACCGCCTTTCGAAGACTCGGTATGTCTTGCGGACCTGCACGCGTTCCCGCTGGCGGTTCCTATGCGAAATAACAATGTCAGACGTTCAGTGGCTGATGTCGTTGCACAGCACGGTTGTATGCTGGATGTCAGGTTTGAAGTGGACTCCCTCTCGACCATCATCAACATGGTCATAGAGGGAAAGGCACATTCTATTCTCGCCCCGTCGGCCGTTCAGAAAGAAGCCGCTCAGGGACTGGTCCGGACGGTAAAAATCGTGGATCCGGTGATTACCCGTTCCGTCGTGCTTGCGGTAAACCCGAAAGATGAGCGTTCTCCGGCCGTCTCCGCGGTTCGCAAACTTATCCCCAAGGTCGCCAGGACACTGATAGAGAACCGGCACTGGTCAGCCACGGCTCCGGACGCGGGCTGATACTCCCGTCACCCATATGGGAATCGGCCATTTCTAATTTCAGCGGCCAGTCAGAGGGCTATTCCGATCTGGATTCCAGATGGAACTCGGCAATATTCCATATTTGACCCGCCGCGACCATCGCGATGAAAATCGGCTCAAACGAGCATAGCGATTTGGTTTCGAACGCCGCTCGTATGGCAAGAAGTCACACACCTGGAGCACGCGATGTCCCACGGCACCAGCTACGAGCTTTTCATTAACGGCATGTGGCGAGCCGGTAGTGATGGAACCACTCTGCCGGTGATCAATCCGGCGACGGAGAAGGTATTTGCCTCCGTGGCCTCAGCGTCGGTGCCGGATATGGATGAGGCCCTCGCTTCGGCAGAGCGGAGCCGCCCGGCTTGGTCCTCATGGCCTGCAAAAGATCGTGGCGAGATCCTCGTAGCAGCAGCCAGGATCTTGGCAGCGAAGGTCGAAGCCGCAGCCAGGGACCTGTCGGCCGAACAGGGAAAGACGATTGCCGAAGCGACGGGTGAGTATGCACGCGCTGTCGAAACGCTGGAGTGGAACGGCAGGCACGCCGAAGAGTTGTCGGCCCCGATCCCGTTGGGCTCGAACCGGATGATTGTGCCGGAGCCTCTCGGTGTCGTTGCTGCCTTTACACCTTGGAACTATCCCGCCGTACTTCTCGCCCGCAAGCTCGCTCCTGCGTTGGCAGCAGGCTGCCCGGTGATCCTAAAAGGGGCTGAAGAGACGCCAAGCGCGGCTGTCCATATGGTCGAAGCCTTGCGCCAAGCGGGTCTCCCGGACGGCGTGGTCAATCTCGTCTTTGGTGTGCCGGTGCTAATATCCCGACATCTTCTCAGTTCGCCGATCGTGAAGGTCTTGACTTTCACGGGCTCAACGGCGGTTGGAAAACAGCTGGCAAAGCTCGCCGCGAATAACTTGCAGCGGTGCATCCTTGAACTCGGTGGGCATTCCCCGGTCATAATATGTGAGGATGCCGACCTGGCAAAGGCCATACCGGCAATCTCAGATTACAAGTTCGAGTGCGCGGGCCAGAGTTGCAATGCGCCCAGCAGAATCCTCGTCGCGCAGGCTCTTTATGAGGAATTCCTGACCCAGGTGACTGAAGCCGCCAGCAAGATCAAGATCGGCCCACCGAACGAACCGGCGACGGAGATGGGACCGATGGCAAACGTGCGGCGAATCGAGGCCATGCAGCGTCTGATCAAAGATGCGGTCGATCGCGGCGCACGCATCGAGACAGGTGGCACCCGCCTCGACCGGACGGGCTTTTACTGGCCGCCAACCATCCTGACAGGGGTGCGAAAGGATGCGAAAGTGCTTCATGAGGAGCCGTTCGGGCCGATCCTCACTGTGGCGCCGTTCGACACGATCGAAGAGGCGATCGAAGAAGCCAACGCCACCGAGTACGGCCTAGCCGCCTACTTCTTTACCGCCGCCGCCGATGTGAAACAGAAGCTGATCAACGGCCTTTCGGCGGGCGCGGTCAGTGTGAATTACCTGAAAGGGGTTTCCGCAGATGCGCCTTATGGAGGCGTCAAACAGAGTGGCTATGGATATGAAGGGGGCGAGCAGGGGGTGCGGAGCTTCCAAAACCTGAAAATGGTCAACGGGCTTGGGTCATTCGGATGAAATTTCGTGAATAACATCACACGGAACATCGCCGGCAAGGACATCACAAGGAGCGTTGCAGACGCCCTTCAATACATCTCGTACTACCATCCCCCGGACTATATCCGATACCTTTCGCAGGCTTACGTGCGCGAACAGAGTCCGTCGGCGAAGAACGCCATCGGGCAGATTCTGCTGAACTCCCGCATGGCGGCCTTCGGGCGACGCCCGATCTGCCAGGACACCGGCCTCGTGGTGATCTTCGCAAAGATTGGCATGGGCGCCCGCATCAAATCAACGGCCAGTTTCGCGGACCTCGTGAATGAGGGCGTCCGTCGGGCATATCTCGACCCCGACAATCCCCTTCGGGCATCGATTGTGGCGGATCCGCTCGCCGGAAGGGTCAACACTCGTGACAACACGCCGGCGGTCATCCACATCGACCTTGTGCCCGGCAATCAGATTGAGATCACCATTGCCGCAAAAGGGGGCGGGTCGGAAAACAAGGCGCGTTTCACCACCCTGAACCCCAGCGCGTCCGTTGCCGACTGGGTGGTCAACACCGTTTCGACCCTTGGCAGCGGATGGTGCCCGCCCGGCCTGATCTCGGTTGGCATCGGTGGTAGTGCTGAAAAGGCGATGCTGCTGGCCAAGGAGGCCATGAACGAGCCCATTGACATGTCAGAACTGATCGCCAGAGGGCCGTCAAGCGCTGAGGAGGCACTGCGGATTGAGCTGTATGAACGGATTAACGCGCTGGGCATCGGCGCCCAGGGCCTTGGTGGCCTGACCACAGTCGTAGACGTCAAGGTTGCAACCTATCCTACCCATGTGGCGTCCAAGCCCGTGGCGCTAATTCCGCAATGCGCCGCCAACCGGCACCTGAAGTTTAATTTGGACGGCTCTGGACCGGTCAGGCTTGAGCCGCCCGATTTGCGCGAATGGCCAGAGATTGGGATCGAGGAATTGAAGCCAGCCGGCGTCCGGCGGGTCAACCTCCATGCGCTTACGAAGGAAGAGACGGCATCGTGGCGCTGCGGGGAAACCCTTCTTCTGTCCGGAAAGATGCTGACGGGCCGTGACGCTGCCCACAAGCGAATGGTCGACCTGATCGATGCCGGCGAGCCGCTCCCGGTTGATCTGCGAGGACGCGTGATCTACTACGTCGGACCAGTCCGCGCGGTGAGGGATGAGGTGGTTGGGCCGGCTGGCCCGACCACCTCCAGCCGCATGGACGGGTTCACTGAAAAGATGCTCGCCGAAACCGGGCTGTTCGCCATGGTCGGTAAGGCGGAGAGAGGACCGGCAGCCATCGAGTCGATTGTTAGACACAAGACGCCGTATCTGATCGCTGTGGGTGGCGCTGCATACCTGATTTCAAAATCGATCAAGTCGGCGCGGCCCGTTGCCTTCGAGGACCTAGGCATGGAAGCCATCCATGAATTCGATGTGAAGGACATGCCGGTCATCATGGCTGTCGATGTTGAGGGAAACTCCATTCACAATTCCGGACCTGTTGAGTGGCGTAAGCGCATGGCGGCCGACAGTATTGCGCGCAACATCGGCCTGTAAATCTTTGCGGCTATGCAATCGGGCCGGCCTTTCGAAGCCCATCGAAGCGCTGCACAAGTTCGAGCGGATCGTCTTTTGCCCCGCTCACCGGCAGCCAACATACTCTCCAGAACAATCTCTCCCCGCCTACCGTTGTGACGTAATTGATTTCAACAATAGATTGGTTGGGCATCAATTCCACGCCGACAGCGGGTTAGAGTAAAAAGTCATGAAGTCGAAACCCAACACTGTGCGCCTGGACGCCTGGGACATCCGGATTCTCTCGGAAGTCCAGGCAGACGGTCGGATTTCGAAAAGCGAGCTTGCGAGACGCGTTCATCTTTCGGCTTCGGCTTGTTCGGAGCGGCTCCGCATACTCGAAGCTGCAGGTATCATTGAAGGATATTACGCGCGGCTGAGTCCGACCCTCACTGGGGGCGTGATCTTCGTGATGGTGGAAGTGGTGCTGAACCGCCACCGTCTCGAGGACCAACGACATTTCGAGACCGCGATTCAAGAGATCCCGGAAATCCTGGACTGCTGGGCTATTGGGGGACGGATCGACTACCTGATGCGCGTCGCAGCTCCTTCTATGGCTGCGTATCAGGATCTCATGGAGGGACTGCTGCAGGCAGGCTTGGGAATCGATCAGTACTACAGCCTTGTTGTGACGAAACCCGTCAAATCCAATTCCGCGATTCCCTTGGTCGCCTAGGGATCGGCGACTTCGGGAGGCGTGGTTTCGACGGCGATTGAGGCCAATTCCGTGAATTCGTTGGCTACGGACGCGCATTCCCGCGAAACTCGAGGTGTGTTTGCGGATATGATTATCTCTAAAGAGGCGGTTAATCAGGTGTTCTCCGCCGAATGATCGCAAGGAGAAGACGATGAGCCTGATCAATCTAGGAACCGAGCAACTCCGCGAGAAGGATCGAAGCTTCGTTTTTCATCCGTCCACGCACTTAGCCAAGCACAGTCGCGGCGAGACGCCGAACCGGATCATGGCCGGTGCAGAAGGCGTTTACATCTGGGATACAGACGGCCGAAAAAGCCTCGATGGTTTCGGCGGGCTCTACTGCGTCAATATGGGATATGGATGCACGGAGATTGCCGACGCCATTGCCCGGCAAGCCCACGCGTTACCTTTCGCGCATGTCTATGCCAGCCAGGGCACGGAGCCAGTCGCCCTCTTGGCGGAGGCAGTAGTCGAATATTTCGGGCAGGAGATGCGAAAGGTCTATTTCGGCCTTTCAGGCTCTGACGCAAACGAAACCAATATCAAGCTGGTCTGGTACTACAACAACATTCTCGGCCGCCCTGAAAAGAAGAAGATCATTTCGCGACATCGCGGCTATCACGGATCCGGGCTGGTCACAGGAAGCCTGACGGGCCTTCCCTTCTTTCACGATTTCTTCGACCTACCTCTGGACTTGGTGCGCCATACAACGGCGCCGCACTACTATCGCCAGGCGCATGACGGCGAAAGTGAGAAAGCCTTCTCCCGGCGTTGCGCCGACGAACTTGAAGCCCTTGTCCTCGCTGAAGGCCCGGAGACGGTTGCAGCCTTTATCGGAGAGCCGGTACTTGGGACCGGTGGCATTGTTCCGCCACCAGAGGGATACTGGACGGCCATCCAAGGGGTGCTCGACAAGTACGATATCCTGCTAATCGCAGATGAAGTCGTTTGCGGCTTCGCGCGAACCGGCGCGAAATTCGGGTCCCACCTCTATGGTATGCGTCCGGACTTCGTCACCATCGCCAAGGGTTTGAGCTCCGCCTACCTCCCTATCTCTGGGTCAATAGTTGGTGACCGAGTCTGGTCGGTATTGGAAGAAGGAACGGAAAAGCATGGCCCTCTCGGCCATGGCTGGACATATTCTGGTCACACCCTTTGCGCTGCGGCCGCACTCGCGAATATTCAATTGCTCAAGGAAAGAAACATCCTGGAACATGTCCAGAACGTCGGGCCCTACTGGCATGCTCGCATGAAAGCCGAACTGGGAGGCCATCCCATGGTCGGAGAAGTTCGCGGCGTCGGCATTCTTTCCGCCGTGGAACTAATGCAGAATCCAAGAGAACGGGTACCATTCAAGCCCGAACTTCAGGTCGGCGTTCGCGCCGCCGCAGCCCTGCTTGAAAACGGCGTCATCGCGCGTGCCATGCCCCATAGCGATACCCTCGGCTATGCGCCGCCACTGATCATCACCCGCAAGGAGATCGACGTCATAGTCGACGCGACCGCAAAATCGGTGGATACGACCTATCGCGCGCTGAAGGCGGAGGGTGCGATGTGATTCTGACGGAGCCAGCGAATACAAGCATTCAGATCGATCTATGGCGCACATCACTGTGCCGACGGATAGGACGTGATCCTTTCAGTTCAAACGATCGTGAGTGGGCGAACTGTTGCGCGAACCTCCTGAAACAGCCTGGACTCACGCGCCGTCCTGGTTTCGCCGACAACATGGAGCATCTCAGCAATCGGGCCCTCTTGCACGAGATTATTGTTGATCGCCTTGCGCAACTACCAAGCGACGAAGCGATGAACGAGCTCGACGCAGCAGCATCGCCTAGGCCGCCTATATCAGCAGGCGGATATTTCGCAGCAGCCGGATCTGAGTCGAGCGGCCGTGTCGACCCAAGGTGGAGACGTCGACGTGATCGCGCCCGCCGCAGTGTTCCCAGAAATAGCTCCGGCGTTCCGCCTGTTGCCGCCCTTAGCGCCAAAGGGTTTCGGATTTCCCTGCGGCAGCAGGCGCACAGGTGATCAACCGATCGCCCTGGCGGTGCGATGTCAAAGACAACAGGTTATGGCCGTTTTCAATATCTGGCCGCATAGGTGGCGGCGACAAACTGATGTCAGGCGGCCCTGGTCATGGCTTTCCATTGGCTATGGCGGTCAGCCGGTAGAGATCGATCTGGAGGTTGGGCACTTCTGGAGTTCTGGCGTCGCGGGACGAAATGGTTCTGAGCGCAGAGAAGAACGAACGAACCTCTGCAGGCCTACCGGCGAGCGGAAGCCCCTGCATGGTGTTCTCCGTGTTCGTAATGGATGTGTGGCCGTGGTGTCGCAATCGCCGAGCAAGGCAATTCTTTTCCCATAAGAATGATCGCCAATCGGATCGGAGCTGATGCGGCTTTCGGTGGAGCTACGAATCCGGAGCAAGCAAATTCGTTATGAGGATCTGGAGAGGCACGGCGCCTCCATGGCAATGGTCGCCAAAATTCGTGTAGGGGCCGATCAATTCAGGCTGCTGCGCCACCCGTTGGAAATCCCGGACGGTCTTCAGCCGCGAGGAACTGATCGGAGGGTCTGGGTCGGAAACATTTCCAGCTGGGCACACGTCCATAAGCAGTCTGAAACTCTTCAGAATTTGAAGAGATGTCTCAAAATTTTAAACTTTCCGAACAGCTAGCGTAACCTACACTTTACTAAAGATCACTTTCCGGGTCGGGTGATGTGATGCATCTTTGGCGATGCCGGCCTGCCGAGGACGGTGAAGAGCAGCCCTACAGCCGGCAGGTTTTGTGCACCAGTGAACATCCGGCGCAAATGGCTGCCCGCAATTGGCTGCTGAGGAGAGACTATGGAACGCCCGCAGATGAATGCGGCCTCCCATTTTCTAGGGCTGGCAACCAGAGTGTCCGACCAGTTTTCTTTGGTCCCGTCGCTGCATTTCCCGAAGGCCCCTACAGGAGCGCTTGCGGTCGAGTTTGGTCGCTTTCTCGACCAGACTGATGGTGTTGCTCAATCCGAGCAATTGTTCGAGCTATTATCTGCTTTTGCCTTGAATCTTGATTTCCCCTGGATCGCCTATGACTCTCTTACACCCGACAAAAAATGTTTAATGCCCGTCCGACGCGATGCGGCGGTCATGCTGAATTATGCTGATGAATGGCAGAAGCGCTATTTCGAAATGGGTTATGACAGGATAGCCCCCATTTTAAAGACGTGTCGAAAGCGGGCAGGCGCCTTTCGATGGAGCGAAATGTATAACGACACAAGCACGACTGAAAACGAGCGGCGCGTTTTCGACGAGGCTGCGACGTTTGGCTTGAGGTCAGGCATTAGCGTTCCATTGCACGGCCCCCATGCCACCTTTGCGATCATGAGCTTTGCTCAACCCTGGGCCTGCGAACTCCAAAATAGAACAATCCCCTATTTGCAGCTTGCCGCGGTACAATTCCATCTGAAGGTCGCGAAATACACGAATCCGAGTGATGTCAAGGAGGCGCCTAAGCTTTCTATAAGAGAAACTGAGTGCATTCTATGGGTGGCGAGAGGGAAGTCATCTTGGGAAATAGGGACAATACTAGGGATATCGTTCAACACTGTCAATTTCCACATAAAAAATGTAATGCGAAAATTGGATGCCGCTAACAGAAGGGTCGCTGCTGTAAAGGCCCTGAACTTCGGAATTATTGAGTTGTAAAAAGCGGTAGATACTTTGCTATCGCGGCCCGCGGGCCGGCAACATCTGAAATGTCAGGACGAGCAGAATGATGCCGGCCCTTCGAACAGCACGACAGTCTGTGACGGGAGGGCGTTCCCGTCACAAAGGGTGTTGACGCCTAAACTGCCGGCGGAAGCCAGTCAGTCGCTGCAACATCAACTTCAGGTCCACCAGAGAACAAGATCCGGCCGCGCAAATCCGAAGAAGCAGTTCAGCAGAAGGCGACGCTTTCCGTTGCCTGATTGTCGGGTGACACCGTGAACGAAACCGCCGTCGATTAGGACGATATCCCCGGCCTTGAGCTGGAAGTCGTGACAAGGAAAGGCATCGAGATAAGCTGCCGAATAGGGATAGCCCGTGGTCTCCACACCCTGCGACTTGCGATCAGTGACTGTCGGCTTATGACTCCATATCCGCACATTGCCGCCTTCCTCGGGCATGCTGGCATAGAAGTTGAGCGCGGCGACGGTGTTGTCCGCCACCGCAGGAATCTCGTAATTGCTCCCGGCAGATACGACTTGAGCAACGTCGTCGTGAGGCTCCAAGGCATACATGCCCGTGCCAGACCAAGACAGGGCACGACAAACATTGGCTTGGCCGTCCTCCGAACGAGCCAGTCGCAATTCAATGCCCTGATTGTGAAGCTCGCGCTTCAGGGCGTCGAATACTCCGCGGACCGGATCAACCAAGGTACCAAAAAGAGCGTTGACGAAGGGTCGCGCATCTTCCGCCTGTGCGAAATAGGTGGCTGCATCGTTCCTGTAATGTGAAGCGCCGACATACTGTCCGGGAACGCCGTCTTTGCGCTCTTTGAGACCGGGATTGCGAATAAAGTTCGCGGTGATCTCCTCGGCCACTTCGCTACTGAAAGCTTGCTTGATGTGCAGGCCGGTGATGTCACCTTTCAGCACCGAGATTATCTCCGCAGTGCTGATCGAGCCCGTCCGTTCCGCGAGCGAAAGAGGCGAGATGGCTGGCGCCTGAGATACTTGGTCAGCGTTCATTGGCTTGCTCCTGTATTGCCTGATCGAGGATGGCGATGCCATCATGGAGTTCGTCATCAGTGATGGTTATGGGTGGGAGGACTTTGATGACGTCGCGATTTGGCCCTGAAGATTCGATCAGCAGGCCGTTTTCGAACGCGACATCGTGCACACGGCCGACAAGGGCCGGTGAACGGCACTTAAGGCCAGCCATCAGACCGCGGCCGCGTTTTCGTTCAATGCACTTCGGATACTTCGCAACGAGGCCATCAAGGAGTGCCTGCAGTTTGACGGCTGTCCGCTCGACGCCTGCAAGAAACTCCCTGTCGGACCACATTTTGCACATCGCCCCTGCAGTCACGAAGGCGAGATTGTTGCCTCTGAATGTTCCACTGTGTTCCCCGGGCTTCCATATGTCCATTTCGGGGCGAATCAGAACGATAGAGAACGGACTGCCCGAACCGCTTAGAGACTTCGACAGGCACACGATGTCGGGTTCGATTTTCGCGAACTCGAACGAGAAGAAATCGCCCGTTCGCCCAGCTCCTGCCTGAATGTCGTCAACGATCAAAACGATCCCGTGGCTGCGACATATGCGCTGAATTTCGATGAGCCAGGCTGTGGACGCGGTGTTCATGCCGCCCTCTGCCTGGATGGTCTCCAGAATGATTGCGGCGGGCTTTTCTATGCCGCTCCCCGGGTCCCGCAGTACATGATCGATGTAGCTCGCGGAATCGAAGGTTGGGTTCGGATAGCCGTCATAGGGAACCCGGATCACATCGTGGCGAGCAACGCCGCCTAGCTCCCGGGTCGACGCCGAACCCGACACCGCCAACGAGCCCAGCGACATGCCATGGTACGCATTTGTGAAGGCCATGATGCTCGAGCGGCCGGTATATTTGCGCGCCAGTGCCAGTGCCGCTTCGTTAGCGTTTGTGCCGGTTGGCCCAGGAAACTGAATCTTGTACGAAAGGCCCCTTGGTTTCAGAATGGAATCGACAAAGATTTCAATGAAGTCGCGCTTTGCGACCGTATACATATCAAGCGATAAGAGAATGTTCCCGTCGGCAAGATATTCAATTGCCGGAGCAACGATTTTTTCGTTGTTGTGTCCGTAGTTGAGGGCGCCAGATCCCACAAGGAAATCAATATAAGGCTTACCGGCCTCGTCCCAGATTGTCGCTCCAAGCGCTTTCGTAAAAACTGTGGGAAACGACCGCCCATAGCGACGAACGTTAGACTCATAAGCCGCGAAAACGTCGGTATTCATTTAGGGATCCCTCTGCACGTAGGCATTGCGTTCAATTTGATGGCAATTAGACGCCTTTGGTCGGCGATAAACATCTCCAGCCAATCTCCGAGCCATAGGGTACGGATCACGCCTTCAAGGCGATTCATTTCGTGAATACCGGTGTGGCGCCTTGCCAATCACTCCACTCATGGTGTTCTCCTTCGCAGGTAAGTGGTTCAATGACCTCGAGCATGCGGTTCTCAGATCGCACGAGCTGTGCGTGATGGCGGCCGTAACGTGCGCCCGTTTTCCGCGGGACTTAACTCATGTTGCGTGACGCGTGTCCGCGCTCACGACCTGTACTAACGTAGAAACGCGAACAACCAACCTACTAAGGCTGGTAGTCTCCTGCGATCCAGAGGTACGTTTGTATCCTGCACATAGGCTCGCGTCGTCCATTCCGGATAGACTGACCCGTTTCAGTGTTTCGATGATCGGCTTCCGACCTAGAGCGCTTCGCCTTTTGACTGAATCTGGATTCCCAAGTTTGAGCAAATCAGATTAAACTAAACCGCTGCCGCGGTAGCTGATGCGCCGGTCTGGCCTGAGGAGGTCCCTGTCTGAGAAGATTTGGTGTCGAGCCAACTTTCCAGACAGGAGAACCCCAGATGGCCCAGATAAGCCCTCTGCGTCAGCGGATGATTGAAGACCTGACGATCCGCAATTTGTCACCNGAGACCCAGCGATCCTACGTGCATCACGTGGCGAAGTTCAGTCGATTTTTTGGACGATCACCCGATCAACTGGGATACGAAGAGGTGCGCGCCTATCAGGCCCACTTGGTGGGCCGAAGGGTCTCGTGGGGCGCGTTGAACCAGACTGTTT
>NZ_AZUX01000068.1:0-19547 GCF_000513915.1 Mesorhizobium sp. WSM2561 | reverse complement strand
TCCGATTGAGCTGGGTCGAACATGTCCCAGGAAATGATGGAGAGCTGGACGTGTAGCAGCGCCTCGCGGACGGCGGGAGCAAGCCCCTCCGCACGGGGTGTTGGGACAAGTTCGCGGCCCCTCATCGTAAATAGCTCATCACGGAAAAAGTCGCGCAACCGGCCGACGGCCGCGCTCATGGCGGGCTGGCTCAGATTGATGCTGCGTGCGGCAGCGGTGAGNTTNCGCTCNTTCATNANNGCGTCNAGCGCGACGAGGAGGTTTAGATCAAGGCCTTTGAAGCGCACGTGTTCATTTATCCATAGCGTGGATGGGAACCATAAAAACGTTCGATTTTACGCGGCTTATGAAATGCTGCATAGAAAAATGTCGCCGCGAAAGTTCCTTATAGCCATGGCTGTTCAGTTGCCCTGGTTCCCGAGGTTACACCGAGCATCAAGCGACGACGGTGCGGGCCGGTCGGGATGCCTGCAACACAGCTCCCCTAGGCTGGTTGGAGGCTCAGCACCGGCAAAGCTGCGGTGCTCCAAACTGTTCTGGGCGGGATCGTGTGATGGCAGCCTCAGGCGCTTTCCAAATGGGATTGTTCTTGGAGAATGACTGAACGTGCCGATCATGTCGACCTCCCGTTCTTCGAAACACCTATGGACCTAGGATGCTCGCTGCAAAGCCAGTTCCAAAGGTGTAACGCATATAGGGCTTGCTGAACCGTTTGACCGAACTGGCGCCGTCTATTCACTGGGCCCCAGACGAACTGCCATCAGCAATATTGATTGGAGATCCATGCTATGACCCATCTCGTGCCGCCGCCTGGCGCATTTGTGACCCTTGCGATGCCAAGGACGGGCACGCACTACCTGGAAGAATTGCTGAACAAGCATCCGAACGTACTGAGCAACGGTGAGTTGCTCAACACTTACGATACGAACTGGTCCGATAAGGGCCGCTTGGCAGGCAGCGATCACGAGCTCCTCGAACTCGCCTACTTGCGCTACCCCAACCAAACCAACAAGAAGGTGACACGCGTTGGTTGCAAGATCAACGAACCCCAGCTCCACGAGCGTCCGGGCTTTTTTGGTGAGCTTGCCCGTTGGCCGGGCCTCAAGGTTATCCTCATGGTCCGTAAAAACACACTGGAATCGCTGCGATCGCTGACACAGGCGAGGCAAACCCGTAAGTGGCTGAAGTTCAGTTCTGACAATGACGCGACTCCATCCGTGAAACTAGCAATCCCCTGCTGCGAGGCTTATTTCAAGGCCGCCGACGAATTCCACAATCGGGTCGCGCGCTCCTTCGCGTCGGCCGACTTGCATGTGGTCAAGTACGAGGACCTTCTTGGCGAACCCTCCGCGTGCATGGCTAAGATTTGGGATTTCCTGGGGGTTGCGGCGTTTGAGCTTACTGGTACTGCTAACCTTAAGCGCCAGGAAGCGCGCCCCTTGGACCAAACCATAGAGAATTTCGAAGAGTTGCGGCGCCACTTCGCGGGCGGCTCTTACGCGGGATTCTTTGAGGTAGGTGAAACCGTCTGATAGGCCTTGAAGCGGCAAACGGTGGTCTCGAGGTACCGGCGGAGCCGAGCGTCCGCTATTCGGCAGTGGCGCGGCGCCGCGCCTCGGTGGAAAGCCACCTGCGAGAAGGCGCGCACTCGCATTTCAGACCTGGCACAGCCATTCATTGTTGCCCAGGCTCGCTTGATGCTGCTCAGGGAATGGCGCCTCACCATCCATGTCCTGGATAGCCGCCATCAAAACAATCGATTTTGCCAATTTTAGAGAATGCTGCATTAAAGGAGTTGAAGCTAAGCTAAATTTGAGACCCTTGAGGATGATCGTCTAAACCCTGGCTCCAGAGGAACGATCTTTAGTCGTATGCAGAGCATCAATCGAGCCCGTGTGTTCCGTTGCGGCCGTGCTATTTCGGCAAAGCTATCGCACCGGCTCAACCGATAAAGCTGCCGCTAAGATGCTCAGCTTGACGGTCTTCTTGCCCTTGCACTTCGATCGAGCCCATCCGTCCGGCGATGCTTAGCCGCCCCCCAGTGTTGCCGCCCTGTCATCAGCACTGCTGCGTCGGCGCCTCTGAGTTGATGCAATTACGACCGACACGAGAAGAAGGAGATATGCATGCAGTATCGTGAACTTGGCTCCAGCGGGCTGAAGGTTAGCGCGCTCGGCCTGGGCACTATGAGCTGGGGAGAGCAGAACACGGAAGCTGAGGCGCACGCGCAGCTGGACGCGGCTCTGGAGGCCGGCATAAACCTGGTCGATACTGCCGAGATGTACCCTGTGCCACCGCGCGCGGAGACACATGGAGTTTCGGAAGCCCATATAGGCAGTTGGCTAAGGAACAACACCGGCCGCAGGCAAGACGTCGTGCTCGCGACCAAAGCCATCGGGCCCGTTCGAGCAGGCAAGGCGAACCTGCCCTATGTGCGCGAGGGTCGCGTCAGCTATACGCGCGCCAATCTGTTCGAGGCCTTAGACGCCAGCCTTCAAAGGCTTCAGACCGACTATGTTGACCTGTACCAACTGCACTGGCCCGACCGAAGCACCAACGTCTTTCAATCACTAGACTACCAGTACGAAGTCGACGAGGATACGGTGCCAATCCGGGAGACGCTGGAAGCGTTGGACGCGCTCGTCAAAAGCGGTCGCGTTCGCCACATCGGACTGTGCAACGAAACGCCTTGGGGCCTAGCGCGATTCCTCCATCAAGCGGAACTACACGGTTTGGCCCGCGTGATAAGCATACAAAATCCGTACAATCTGCTCAACGTCGACTTCGAGAACGGCCTAGCGGAAATGGTTCAGCGCGAGCGGGTCGGCCTTCTAGCCTATTCGCCGCTGGCCATGGGTACGTTGACTGGCAAGTATATGGGAGGGCAGCGGCCAGCAGGCTCTCGGCTCGACCTGTTCAAACGGTTCTTTCGCTACAGCAACGAAAGGGCAGAGCAGGCGGCCCTAGCCTACACCACGCTTTTTCGAGAACATGGCATTGACCCGGTGCATGGCGCGTTGGCATTCGTCACCAACCGGCCATTCGTCGCAAGTACCCTCGTGGGCGCTACCTCCGTGCTGCAACTGAAACACAACATCGCCAGTGTGGACGTCAACCTTTCACGCGAGGTCCTCGATGGAATTCAAGCCATTTACCAGCGTTACGGAACGTCACCCGCAGCCTAGCACCCCGAGCGGGTTGAGACCGGGCGCTCACGCGGGTCCTTACAAACCTTGCTGTCAGCGCTGCCCA
Organism: Mesorhizobium sp. WSM2561; assembly: GCF_000513915.1. Classification (NCBI taxonomy): domain Bacteria; kingdom Pseudomonadati; phylum Pseudomonadota; class Alphaproteobacteria; order Hyphomicrobiales; family Phyllobacteriaceae; genus Mesorhizobium; species Mesorhizobium sp. WSM2561. Next base: position 16,295 of record NZ_AZUX01000068.1, on the reverse strand, counting down.
GTCTGATTGCACGCCGATGAGCTCGCATTCAATTGCAACGGTGATCACGCCCTGCTCCAGATCCCCTGCTGTCGTCACCAGTCATCGAAGGATATGCAATGTGCCGTCCCACTCCGGCCTTTGGGCGATTTGTAGTCCTGCGAAGGCGAAGACAGGCGCGCCTTACCTGGAAGAATGCTGTACGAGGATCGGAACGTGTTGAGCAACGGTGAGTTGCTCAACACCTACGACACGAATTCGTCCGATAAGGATCGCCTTCTAGGCAGCGATCGCGACATCCTCGACCATGCCTCTGCACCACCCCAACCGAAGTTACAAAAAAGGCGGCGCGCGTTGATTGCAAGACCACGAAGCTGAGTTTCACGGTCATCTGGGCTTTTTGCTGAGCTCGCCCTTGGCCGCCTAAGGGCATCGTCTTTTTGGCAGAAACACATTGACACCGCTGCGGTCACTGACACAGGCCATACAAACCCCACTATGGCTGAAGTTCAGTTCGGCCCCTGCGTCAGACTGTCTAAGCCTGCTGGGAGGCTTACTTCCACACCGCTGATGATTCCACAATCGGGTCATGCACGCTTTCGCGTCTCCACCAGGATGCGGTTGAGGAGGAAGCTCTCAAGGGAACCCGCAGGGGGTTTAGCAGCGATTTGGGATTTCCTGGAGGGTCCCAGCGCTTCGGCCCTCCGATACCGCTGCCGCGCTCAAACGACGCGCTTCCCGCCAGCAGAGCCTGACGCATAGCGCCAATCGGATACGGCTGTTGCGGGTTTCCTGTTCCGATGCAACGACATGGTTGCCACCTAGACAGCATGGGGAAGCCAAACACCCGCAAGCTTCAGATCTCGTGCTCGAAAGAGAGATGAGCCTCGGAACTCGCGAGCCATGCACGCCGGGATTCTCTCCTTTCCGTGCAGAGCGGCAGCGCGTTTTCCGCTTCTAACCAGCCAACGGACCACGACAGTGCGGAATTCCGCCAGACGGGAGCTGGCAAGTGCGGAAATACGCACAAAACGGCTGATCGATGGCGACCGAAAAACCAGAAAACGGTGCCATTTGCTACGTTTGAACGGATTGGCACGCATCTTGCGTCCGGCACTTCTGGTCGTGACGCGCGATGCCGCTTGGCCCGCGCCGCTGCCATCCATGACCTGGATGACATCCATTAAAACAATCGATTTCACCTATTTTAGCAAATGCTGCATTAAAGAACTCGAAGCTTAGATTAGAGACCCGCCGGCCGAACCGATCAGACTTCCACATCAGCTGCCGAGACTTTGGTTAATGACTTTCGAATTGTTTTAGGATCGGATCACGATGCATGTCTCAACAAAACAGAAAGAAGTAGCGAGTTGTTCTACGCGCTCTCAACTGCGCTGGAGACTGTGCTGGGAAAATGAACTAGATCTTGACGACCATGTGGAACTTGCCGCGTTCTTTCGCAAGATCTATGGGCAGACCGGGAGTTTCAACGCAAAACCATTCGAAGGCAGCCAAAGCTGGGGCGGCGCGAGGCCCGAGCTGCGTGCCATCGGCTACGACTCGAAGGGGGTGGCGGCTCACCTCGGCCTGCTGCGCCGGTTCATCAGGATTGGCGACGTCGATGTACTGGTGGGTGAGCTCGGTCTCTATGGGGTACGTCCGGATCTTGAGGGACTCTGGATTGGCCATTCAGTCCGGGTCATGCATCCAGTACTGCAGGAGCTCAAGATCCCATTCGCCTTCGGGGCGGTTCGACCCGCGCTGCAGCATCATATTGCAAGGTTCAGCCGACACGGTCTGGCGACGATCATGGCTGGGATCCGCGTGAGATCGACCCTTCCATGTGCGCGTCTGGACAAACCGCCAACCCGCACGGAGGACGTAGTCGTCATTGTTCTCCCGATTGCACAGCCGATGTCCGAATGGCCGTCCGGCACGATAATTGATCGGAACGGACCAGAGCTGTGAGAGCCCTCAACTGCATATCCGAAGTCCGTGGTGAATGTGCCGACGGCACTGGCCGGCGCGCAGTTTATTTGACGTTTGACGACGGTCCTAATCCGGTTTGCACACCGGACGTCCTCGATCTGCTGGCGGAAAACCAGGCGTCGGCAACTTTCTTCGTCATCGGGGCGTATGCGGCAGACCAGCCCAAACTCATCCAACGAATGATTGCAGAAGGGCACAGGGTCGCTAATCACACAATGACGCATCCCGACTTTTCCGAATGCCGACCTAGCCAGATACACTATGAAATACTTGAGGCAAACAGGGTCATTCGGATTGCCTGCCCCCAAGCCTCAGTGGCGCATATGCGCGTTCCGTATGGCATCTGGACGGAACAAGCACTCACGACTTGTGTGCGCGCTGGCCTGACGCCGGTCCACTGGTCGATCGACCCTCGAGACTGGTCTCGTCCTGGCGTCGACGCGATTGTCGATACAGTAAGTGGCTCTGTCCGGCCGGGCGCGATCGTGCTCTTGCACGACGGCTGTCCTCCCAGCGAGTTCAGACCGGACGCTCAGGCCGGTCTGCGGGACCAGACGCTGACGGCTCTGTCTCGTCTCATTCCAGAGCTGCATGAGCGGGGATTGGCAATCCGCTCCCTCCCGACACAACTGAACGAAGTGGAATCCCATGAACCTGCTTGACGCAATCAGCACTGGTGCTGTCTCGACCTACGCGCTGCTCTCGGCTGCGTATAAAAGCATGCAGACGGTTTACGCTTCGCCGGCCGATCTCCCATCGACCTCGGATGGCCCGGCCGGCTCGCAGCTTCTGCCGAGTGTGGATGTCATCATCCCCTGCTACAATGAGGGCCCGGGCACGCTCTCGGCCTGCCTAGCCTCAATTGCGGACCAAGACTACGCCGGAGAACTGCGGGTCTATGTGGTTGATGACGGATCTGCAAATCGCGTTGCCGTGGGACCTGTTCACGACCTCTATGCGCTTGACCCGAGGTTTAACTTCATTCTCCTCCCGCAGAATGTTGGAAAGCGCAAGGCGCAGATCGCGGCGATACGCCGCTCGTCCGGAGACTTGGTGCTCAACGTCGACTCCGACACGACGCTCGCTCCCGACGTCGTGACGAAGCTCGCGCTGAAGATGCGAAATCCACAGATCGGCGCGGCCATGGGTCAGTTGATAGCCAGCAACAGGAACGAGAATTGGCTGACCCGGTTGATCGACATGGAATACTGGCTTGCTTGCAACGAGGAGCGCGCGGCACAGGCTCGTTTCGGTGCGGTCATGTGCTGCTGTGGCCCATGTGCCATGTACCGCCGGTCGGCGCTCCTGAAGGTTCTTGCTCAGTACGAAACGCAGCTGTTTCGTGGGAAGCTAAGCGACTTCGGTGAGGACCGCCATCTCACGATCCTCATGCTGAAGGCGGGCCATCGGACCGAATACATTCCGGACGCGATCGCGGCAACGGTCGTGCCGGATCGGCTGCGGCCATACTTGCGCCAACAACTGCGATGGGCGCGAAGCACCTTCAGAGACACGTTGCTTTCGCTGCGCCTGCTACCCAGCCTTGATCCCTATCTCACGTTGGACGTCGTCGGACAAAACGTCGGGCCGCTGCTCCTCGCCGTTTCGGTGTCAACAGGGATCGCGCACCTGGCGCTGACTGGCACAGTGCCTTGGTGGACAGGCATCATGATTGCGGCCATGACCATGATCCGCTGCAGCGTGGCAGCGTTTCGTGCTCGCGAACTGCGGTTTTTGGGGTTTTGTTTACACACTCCAATCAATCTCTTTCTTCTGCTTCCGTTGAAGGCGTATGCGCTTTGCACATTGAGCAACAGCGATTGGTTGTCGCGAGACTCTGCTGCCACGGTTCCAAGCGGCGGTGGCAAAGGCGTCGCGATCACAAACCACGATGTTGGTTCGAGAGCCACGGACCTGCCGGATACTGCGGCGCCATCGCGCAGGCCCACTCTTTTGAGAGAGTTCTCGACGGTGACCTCATCCGGCATCGGCAGCCAAGAGTGATTGCCTATCTGATATTGGGGACACGTCTTGACAGAGCACGACAGTCGCCACTGGTCGCTAGAATTGGCCACGGACGATTCATGGCGACTGGACAGCAAGCCGTTGGAGCGGGAGTCTCACGCGCAAGCGCCGGGCTGTCGCTTTCCCAGTGGCCTACTACAAACGCGCTCCAAATCGGATGCCCGGCCGGGGCATTTAACGGAACATTCGCCGCACTGCCGCAGGCTCACGGTCATCGCCGTCGTGCCGCGAGCACAACCTCGAAGGCGCGAACCGACGAACGAGCCGCAACACATCTGCCTGAGGGGTCGGAGTGGTTGAAATGTTCTCGAGCCAGGAGCCGCTCAGTCTGATCGTCGCTGCGGAAATTCTATACGGCCGCCGCGGTCAAGGCCGATATGCGCGCGGCTATCCGAAAGCTGGCGACTATGCTCGGGTCGGGCGGCATTTGGCTTTCGTTCAGCGCGCGATGCCACTGGTCGGTGCTGGGGCACGCCGCCGGCGCGGACACCGCAACAGCATGCCCCATAAGACCAGGCCGACCGTCAGCAGGTGCAGATGTGAATAATCAACAAAGACAGCGTGCTCCGGTTTCGAAGTTCGATTCGGGGTGGATCGAATTCCGGCCGACGAAAGCGGGAGACTAGGAGAGCCGAATGGAAGCATCATATTTCTTGATACACGTGATCGGTGCATCAGCGGCCTTCGCCGCGGCGACCTATTACTTGACCGGTTCGTTCGGTCAGACGGTTCTCTGCGCCGTGCTCACTCAGGTCGGGTACTATTTAGCCATGCTTTATCTAATGTGGAGGACGGAGCGGAGCTCCACAACCGGTTCACGACCAGACACACAGGAAGCGAAACGGCATCTGACTGCAAGCAGTGACGACCTCTCTGTGAAGGCTGACTAGCGTGCGTGCGTCAAACGGAGGCACTATGCGCATGGACGGCATGAAGCTGACGCGTGACGGGGCGATTGGCCATGTCGAGGAGGACGGATGCCTCTTCTGTCACTTTGAACAGGAGAGGCAAGACGGGGGTCTGCCCAATCAGATCGCCGGGGATCTTGGGACGAGTGGAACCGCCGTGGCGGGGAGCGGTCAGGATGCAAGGCGTGGTGATAAGCGCGGGAGCGAGTGCTGGCACGGTGAGGCCAATTCGCCGATCTCGGTCATCAGCGGCGTGCCCCTCCTCTCTCCCCTCGAGTCTTCGCAGTTTTCGCCAAGGGACGTGGCGCTGGTCGACAGCTTTCCGCAGGGGGAGGCGAGCGCATGTCCACGCTAGCCATCGACCTTGACGGCGTGTGCAAGTCATATGGAAACAAGTTGGTTGTGAACGGGCTGTCGTTCACCGTTGCGGCGGGAGAATGCTTCGGCCTTCTGGGCCCGAACGGCGCGGGCAAAAGCACAATCACGCGAATGCTCCTCGGCATGACACCGCCTGACGCCGGTAAGATCACGGTGCTCGGCATGCCAGTACCAGCACGCGCTCGCCTGGCACGCGGGCGCATCGGGGTCGTCCCGCAGTTCGACAACCTTGACCTTGAGTTCACCGTACGTGAGAACCTGTTGGTGTTCGGGCGCTACTTCGGCATGAGCACGCGCGCGGTCAAAGCGGTGATACCGTCTCTGCTCGAGTTCGCTCGCCTCGAGAGCAAAGCCGATGCCCGCGTCGGTGCATTGTCCGGTGGCATGAAGCGCCGCCTGACGCTGGCGCGTGCACTGATCAACGACCCACAGCTGCTTGTCATGGACGAGCCGACCACAGGCCTTGATCCGCACGCGCGCCACCTGATCTGGGAAAGGCTGCGCAAGCTCCTGGCGCTGGGCAAGACGATCATTTTGACCACCCACTTCATGGAGGAGGCCGAGCGGCTATGCAACCGACTGTGCGTCCTGGAGGCAGGGCGCATTATCGCAGAGGGTCGCCCACACGCACTGATCGAAGAGCAGATCGGGTGCCAAGTACTCGAGATATACGGCGGTGATCCGCATGAGCTGAGCGCGATAATCAAGCCATACGTCGAGCGCAGCGAGGTGAGCGGCGAGACGCTCTTCTGCTATGCACCCGATCCGGAGCAGGTGCGTGTGCGGTTGCACGGGCGCGCGGGTTTGCGTCTGCTTCAGCGGCCGCCGAATCTGGAAGACGTTTTTTTGCGGCTGACCGGACGCGAGATGGAGAAATGATGATAGGCGAACGTTATGCGGCGGCTATGCCAGCCAATGCGTGGAATTGGATTGCTGTATGGCGCCGAAACTATCTAGCGTGGAAGAAAGTCGCGCTTGCCTCGCTTATCGGCAACCTGGCCGACCCTATGATCTCCCTGTTCGGGCTCGGCTTCGGCCTTGGAATAATGGTGGGGCGCGTTGAGGGCACGTCCTACATTGCGTTTTTAACAGCGGGCATGGTCGCCGCGAGCGCAATGACCTCCTCCACTTTCGAAACGATCTATGCAACTTTCGGCCGCATGCAGCGGACGTGGGAAGGAATCCTGTACACACAGCTCACGCTCGGCGACATCGTGCTGGGTGAATTGGCGTGGGCAGCCACGAAGGCCTTTCTAGCCGGCACCGGAATCATGATTGTGGCCACAATGCTGGGCTATGTGGCATGGCCATCCGCTCTCTATGCACTGCCTGTCATTGCTCTTACTGGCCTCGCTTTCGCGAGCCTGGCGATGGTGGTGACGGCGCTTGCGCCCAGTTACGACTACGTCATTTTTTACCAGACGCTGGTCATCACACCGATGCTTTTCCTGTCCGGGGCTGTCTTCCCGGTGGGCCGGATGCCTGGCGTTTTTCAGCAGGTGGGCGGCTTTCTGCCGCTTGCACATTCGATCGAGCTTATTCGCCCGGCGATGCTTGGTCGCCCGGCCGTCAGCGTCGGCCTGCATATCGGCGCACTGTGCATTTACACAGTGTTGCCGTTCTTCCTGTCATCGGCACTGCTACGTCGACGCCTCATGCCTTGACGCACTGACGGCCAATACGAGATGGCCGATGCGACATCATAAACTGCTCGAGGGCCTGAAGGTAAGCGCGCTCAGCGTGGGCACGGTGAGCTTGGGAGAGCGAAATGCGGAGCCGCAGGGCGCGCGCGACTCACGGTGCGATGGTGGCCGGCATAAATGAGGTCAGTACTGCCGAGGTGAGAGGCCACTACCAGATTGTCGCGGCATCGGTGCGATGAGTTAGCCGTCGTAAGAGCAACGTCGGAGATTGGTCGCGCCGTTCTGCGGCCTTGGCGGCAAACATTCGGCAGTTTGCGCTACTGCGGTTGACCTTGACCGGCTCTGTGACGCAAATCCACGACGCGGCCGAACCGGCTGGCAGGCCGGATTTCGAGCTCGCCTAAGATCAGCGACCCTTCGCCCTCCCTGCCATCAGAACCAAGCGGCGCCATCCCCAGCTCTGCGCGCAGGTAGGCGAGATGAAACGCTGCTGTGCGGCGCTTAATTCCCAGAATGCAGGCCGATCTCCCAAGCCGATTTGCCGCGCGCGGACCATTGCAGGCTTAAGCGGAAGCTGCGAATGCCGCAGCGGGCAAGAATCGCCTGATGCGGTTGATGAGCCGCGTCTGCTCACCGACCAAGGTTTGCCGTTCGCGATTCGGCCGCCGCGCGTCCTCCTCTTCGAGCGTCGGGATTGCCGCCATACTGCAATGGCGCTTCTCGCCGCGCAGCCACCGCCAGCCGCACATCCGGCCAGCGCGCCCCGCAGATTGCCGAGCAGCCAGAACCTGAGGCTGTCGGGGAAGTGCTCGATCGCCTTGTCGCGCAGCCAGGGCTCGACCTGGCCCCACGCGATCCTCGGCGACGAAGCCGTTGAGGGGATCGCCGAGCTTCACCTCGATGCCGCCATCCCAAAACCACGATTTATCTCGCTGTGGTAGAGGTCCTGCATAACGCTCATCGGGATCGCTCCTGCGTCAGATTTAAATGCCGCAAAGGAGCAACGGTTCCTGGCCCTGATAACTCCTCCCGCACGTCCGTCAGCGTGGCGTCGCATAATCCGCCTTCGCCTCTCACGAACGCGGCCGACAAGCCCGGTTGCATTGAGCCCCGGCCTTCTTAAAACCCTTCGGGCGCTGTACGCCTCCGGCGAGGCTTCCGATTACGTCGTCGGCTTGATCCAATGGAGATGCCGAAGGCGATGTCGTGCAAGCGGATCATGCCGCGCCAGACGACCACGTTGCCGGGAGGCGGATCATGTTTGCGAGCGAGACAGCCGGAACAGATCGAACTGATATGTCGTGGGCTGGCGCGGCATGGACCTCCCCCCGATTCGCGTCGTGAGGACCCGATGCTGCGCCCGAATCCTCCAATTGCGATGGGGTGGGGGAATTGGCCGTCGCGTCCTGCAGCAGTGTCACCAAGACGCCAAGCGTTCTGGGATCAACATGTGGGGCAGCGGCAATGCGCCACGTGGCGCAGACCGCGCGATCAAACATCCAGGCCGGAACCTCCAGCCATCGATCGGGGGCGTGCCCAGAGAGACTGCAGCGGAAAACCACCCGGTCAGCCTTCTCGATCACCTCATGAACGTGAACACAACGCCCGGCCCAGGGATGCCATGGATAAAGAAACTCGCGTTCCTCGGTCCCGTGGGCGTTCTCTCGTCGTGTTGTTCAACATCGCGAGGCCGCATTCCTCGCTCGGCTACCAGACCCCGGCGGCCTCGCCGGAACCCTCGCCGCAACCGGCTCCGACGCTGCCTCGGCAGCCGAGAGGCTGCCCCGCGCCAGGTGCGAAGCCGAATGGCCGAGACCGCCTGAGCCTGCCGAAGAAAAGCGGGCTCGGTTCACGAGCACCCGGCGAGCGCCATCAGGCGCGGGCGCCTAGGTAGGACGACGACGCCGAAAAGGCCTGCGAGATGCAGCGCTCGGAGTTCCTTCAACTGCAAGCCTTTACCGTGGTCTTGCCGACTGTTGTCAACGAGTAAGTCTGGTTGCCCTCGCTGAAGCTCATTTCAATTCAACGGAAATTGGATCCCCGACCTGGACCGATCGGCCGCTTCTAGGCCCGATCATTGCGGTCCAAAGAGCCGCGGCGGGAGGGTATTTCGAGACTTCCACGACCGAGTTGTTGGCAACAGCCACACCCGCGGATGGCTCTAGGAGGCAGGTGAACGGATCGGGCTGTAACTCGCACATTTGGTCGCCGAACAAGCTCGAGACGACTTCTATTGTTGGCGAAGAAAAAGCAATGGACGCGCTCACAGGTCTGGCGATGGCGTTACCGATTTCGGGCAGAGCAATTGTGGCGGGCGAATCTGCGTCGCAGCTTCCGGTGAGCCTGCCATTCTGAAGAAAGGCGGCGGAGGCTCGATCCACGTTGTATATGTTTCCCATTATGATCGACAGCGCCTGCACCTGATCCATGACTTCCTTGTCCGTCCAAGTCGTTTGCACAAATGGTGCTAGCGGGACCATTGCAAAAGTAACATCGTCCTTTGCGACCGAAATAAGAGTCACGTGATGGAGTTCACCTGCATTCGAACTGCCATGCTTGGTGTCTCCGCCGGTCGACCCAACTACCCAGTACTGTATTCCGTCCAATTTCGAATCTTGCTGATTGTAGTGCGTGTGACCGGCGACAACTGCACTAACGCGATACCGCGCGAGCAGAGAGTGGACGCGCTGCCATCCGGTCCAATTGTACCAAAGCGGCTGGTGAGTAAAGACGATCACGCCATCCTTACCGGGCGTGTTTGCTTTAAGGTCCTTTTCCAGCCATTCATATTGCTCGTCGCTGACCCGGGCGTAGAATACATTCCCCCACCTTGGGTCGGTGTGCAGGTGCTCGAGGCTGTCGAGCGCTACTACATGCCAATTCTTGATGTCGAAGGAGTAGTAGAGCCTGCCAACGATTCCAGGATTGATCTTCACGTACAATTGCTGGAATAGCTGCTCGCGCGATCTGTCAGTCGAGTTTTGCACGAAACTAGGTGGATTGACATCATGATCACCGGGCGTGAGATACCAGGGCATCTTCAGGGTACCGAGGATTGATGTCGCCTGAGCGAAGCGCCTCTCGATCTCCTCAACCGTCTGTGTGCTTTCAATCAAATCACCAACGTGCAGCACGACATCGGGCAGCGAGTCCGCGTTGTTCAGCGTTTCGACACCTCGTTGCAGGACCGCATAGGAGGCGTCAATATCGCTTGCCCCTGTTTGATCGCCGATTACGCCGATGACGATTGGTTCGGCCTGTGCGCCGCGGGAGGACGTTGCAAGAATTAAAACCAGCGCAGCGGCGAGGCCACGGCCCCAAGTTCCCAAGTCCCTCTCCTCGAATACAGAAAATCAGTCATAATTAGCGCAATCTTGAAACTCCTACTACTTAAGGTATTTCGACCCACAGTCGCTCCAAATGTTATCACAGTCTTGCGGCGGAGTGGAGCGCACCCCGTTTTGACCGGACAGGCAGCATAGCGATAAGGCACAGGCATACGCCTGTGATTATGACTATGACTATGACTTCCGATCCGTTCTCCCATCCGCCGCGTGTTGAAGTGATCACCTCGGTGCGGCGCCGGCGGCGCTGGACGACAGCCGAGAAGGTCCGCCTCGTCGAGGAGGCCATGCAGCCCGGCATGGCGGTGTCCTATGCGGCACGCCGGGCGGGCATTTCGCCCAGCCAGCTCTTTGCCTGGAAGCGGCGCATGCTCGAAGGCGGCGCGACAGCGGTTCAGGCCGATGACGATGTGGTTGGCGCAGCCCGTGTGCGGGAGCTCGACAAACGCGTGCGCGATCTGGAGCGCATGCTTGGTCGCAAGACCATGGAGGTCGAGGTCCTCAAGGAGGCGCCGATCTCGCCGCCCCTAAAAAAGCCAGCTTCAAGACCTGTTGGCTTACAGTTGCGGCTGACTGCTGAGATACCCTAAGTTGGGCGCCGGCTCGACGCGCGTTCGGCGTTGGGGATGCCGAGTCCGAAATACCGCTTGTGGACGACATCAAGAATGCGATTGACCAAGCTCGAGAAGCTGTCCGCCGGTCGTTGCGGACAGGGGATAAGGACTGGTCATACCGAGCCCCGGCATGGAGTTGATCTCCAGGACAAAGGGCTGGCCCAATCGGTCGACTCGGATGTCGACGCGGGCGTAATCCCGGCACTGGCAGTTATCGCTACCAATAGTAGATAACACGCGCGCCGCCGCGCTTGCCCTTGCCCTTGGCCTTGGCCTTGGCAGCGAAACGCATTTTTCCCACACCGCCAGTACCAGGGTTCTCGACTCCGACCTGCGGATGGCGGCCAAAAAGTCGATCAGCTCCTTTCGTTCATCCTGGCTGAATAGTTCAGCCGCCTGCTTGATGAACAATGGCGTCTCGGCGATTGTCTGCACACCATTCCTTGACCAACGAGTTACATCTGGACGGGTCAATTGTGCATGTCGTCTGACACACGCGGCGAGGTTCCCTCAAGTTAGCCGTCGAGGCCATAGAGAACCAAGCGGCAGGCGGCGGCCACGCGCTTCCGGCGAGAGAAAGTCTCTTCGGCAAACTTACCTGCGCGTTCAGCACGTTCACACATTCCAACGTCCTACACCGGCACCTTTCCGCTGCCTGATGGGCAGGCAGCGATCCACTTCATCGCGGAGGCTGGGTGTTCCAATATGCCGGCCCGTTTGACAAAGCCGAGAAATGCGTCGCGCGCAACGCTTAACGGCTTATGCCTATCATGTGCATCATAGCACGCCCGAAGGGCGGAAATATGAAAGCAGGTCGCCATGAGCTGAAGAGCTTGTTCATAGCGCTCGGCGACGCTGAGGAAAGCCGGATTGGGCTGAGCAGCGGCAAAGGTCATCGCCGTAACGCAGCCCCGCCTATCAACGATTGGGATCGTCAGGCCGCAGCGGATGCCGAACTCGGCCGCTTCATCGAACAGCTGCTGCTCGAATTTTGAAAGACCGGTGCGGCTGTGTTCAGGCCCCAGCGAAATGGACATCCGCCACACTGCGCCCGCGCGATAACCGGGTCGACCGTCTGATAACCGTTGCTCAGATAATGTGCGGTCCAGCGAGGCGGATAATTCGAGATCAGCCTTGGCTTGCCGGATGCTCGCGTCGGCAGAGACAGATAGGCGAATGTGAGGAGGTCGAGTGCTGCGGCTGCACGCGCCATGGCTTCGCGGAAATCCATCTCATCGACGCTGTCAGAGAGCCGTTCCAGGAATGTTCAAAGACAAATTGCATTCCCTCCATCATTGTCTTGAACGCAATCCCCTCGATCCGTCTGCCGCGCATCATCCAGGCTTACGGAAGCAGACCCGCATACGACCGATGTGGTCGCGGCCAATCTCCTTCGCGGTTGGCTGCCTTGTGAACGCACGGGCCACACGATTCCGCGACCTGTGCTCGATCTTCATTGGGCCTTGGTCAGCCGTACCCACCGGGTCGCCTTCGACAGTGAACCCGAAGTTCAAGGGCAGAAAGCACCGGCTCAATATCGACACCTTGCTGTAAAGCACGTCTGCCGCGCGCCGGAAGCTGGCGGGGTGGGCGGTGGCGCAGCGGAGATGCCAGAGTTCAATACAACCGCGTGATGTGTTCGTCTACTTCATCACCGAGGGCAAGGTCCGCGCACCGTTCGGCGCCATGGCGCTGATGAAACGCGTCACAGGCTGACGATCTCGAATTGTGACACCTTTGCCTTCCCAATATGCGGATCACCTTCTTCTCAAACATCGATTTGCGAAAGCGCCATCCGGCGCTTTGAAAGACTGCCCTGCCGGTTGGGAGGCACACCGGCAGGGCACGCCGCGCAAAACTCGCGGCCACGTGGCGACCGGAAAGCGGCGGCGATTAGTTGTCTTGGTGGACCGCACGTGTTTGATGGAGAACAATCAACGCGTCCTCGTTGCACGCCGATACCGGACCGCGGCATACCACGAGATCGGACGAACCCACTGGTTCGAGGTGCCAGCCGCTGCATAAAGAAGCGCGCCCTCCCCACCTTGGCCCCGGTTACAGCGATCCCTCTGTTCGAGTTTGGCAGGGCCGATCTCGACCGTCTCCGCCCCTCTGACGGTTGAACTCGGCTACCAGCTTGCCGCTTAAGTCAACCGAAGCGGCGACGGCGACTTCAGATACCCCCGTTACGATGTGGGCGATACCGGATGAGGCTCGCTGCTCGGCCACGAACCTTGCAGTGTCCTGTAGCCGGAGATCCAGATCACGATTGTGATGGAGGTAACGGTGCCATATGGTTGCCTCGTTCTGGAGATTCCGGAAGGTCTCAACCCCTTGCATTGCAGGTTCCCAATTTCGATGGCGCTATGCGCATTTTTCTTGAGGATCAACCGCCGCACGGCTTGCGTCAAATTCAGTTTACATACCCTCGGCATCTGGAAGCGAGATGGCTCGAAGCGCGTCGAACCGCCAGTTTTCTGCTTCCGCTGTGCCACAGGGGCAGCGAAATAAGTCGGCAGAGTCTGCGGTGGGTCGCGCCGGTCCGCCGCTTTCGCGGGGGACATTCGGCACCTTGCGCAACTGCGGCAGAGCTTGATCGGCTCTATGCGGTGGACCTGGTCGGGAAGGCCATTATCACTCCAAAGCGAAAGTTATTGCCCTTTAGCAATAGCTGCCGGTGCGCAGTCAGGCCTAGGTTTCCTGCTCTAGGGCATAGCCGGCCGAGCGTATGGTACGGATGACGTTCTCGGACGAGACCTTCTTCAGGGTCCGTCTGAGCCGACTGATATGGACGTCGACGGTGCGCGGGCCGACATGGATGTTAGCGGGCCAAGCCGCGCAAATCAGTTCGTCTCGGCTGCACGCCTTGCCGGGATTCTCGATCAGATGACACAGGAGGTTGAACTCGATCGGCCCCAGATGGAGTTGATGGCCGTTGCAGCGCACCCGGTGGCTGGCAGGCCGGATTTCGAGCTCGCCGAAGATCAGCGACCCTCCGCCCTCCCCGCCATCGGAACCAAGGGGCGCCATCCCCAGCTCCGCGCGCAGGTAGGCGAGCAGCTTGGCCGGCGCGAAGGGCCGCACGAAACTCTCGTCGATGCCGGTTTTGAGCAAATCGAGGTGCTGGTGCTCGGCGCCGGGCGCGATTAGGGCGACTACGGGCCGGGCGCTGGTCCGAATTTCGCCTTTCAACCGGGCACAGATCGCCTGCCCCACAGCGCTGGCCGGCTGGCAGTCGAGAACGACAGCCTGGGGCTCTCGCTCAGTGGCTTGCCGGACCGTTTCCTCGACGCCGCCGGCCAGCTCGGTCGCGAAGCCGTCCACCTCCAGGATGTGACTGAGGAACAGGTAGAACTCAGCATCCTCCGAACAGATCAGAACCAGTGGCCTCATCTGCGGGCTCGCTGCGTCAATCAAGGAGCGGCACCGGTGTCATCGGCAACTTACTCGTAAGGGCCGGCCCGTTGCGCCTGCCAAATCGTTTCATCTGTCCGATCCTAAACCACTCCCGGCGCGGCCTGCGACCGGTTGGAAATTCCGGTTGCCGTAAACAGATGCACCCAAAATAAAATAGCCTCCATCGGCGGTCTGCCTCTCCCGGGAGCGGCAATGGAGACGCGGTCAATTTTCGACAACGCGCCCCCAAGCCGGCGTCGGCCGATGCAATGGAAGCGGTGCTTTAAGGGGTCTACGTCCACGCCACCGATTACCTGTGGGCGGAGCGTCGACAGCAAAGTCGGGACGCCCTTTGTGCGAGCACGATCCATCAGATGCAGGCCTGACACTTTGGCTTCCTTTTCGTCATTCCATCGCTCGCGATGTCATCTACATGATACGGCAGCTCCTGCCGCCTTCCGAAAAGGAGCCTCAAGATTCATGCCAACTAAGGCGAACAGCCAATAAAGAGTTTGCTATATATTATTAAGGTCTAACGAGTTGCAGCAGCAACCCAGACCGAACGCCACCGTGTCGCGGACTCGACAAACCCGACATAAGGTGTCGGTTGCGCAGCATTTTCCAGGAATGGTGGACAGGACTTCCTCGCGAGGCAAGTGTCTCCCAACCGCCACGACTCGGCAGACAACTTAAATCAACTGCGTACGTATCAAGCGCTAACAGCTCCTGATCCTCTAGAGCCTTTCGCATTTAGGTTGACTTGTATCCGGCGTTTTCGATGTAGTTTCGGCATTCCAGTGGGGTGACGGCATTCAGGGTTGCGGCGATGGCGTTGTGGACGGCTTCGACACTTCGTCTGGCGGCGCGGCGCATGAAGTGCTTGAGCTTGGCGAACAGCTGCTCGATCGGATTGAGATCGGGGCTGTAGGGCGGCAGGAAGAACAGCCTTGCGCCGGCGGCCCTAACGATGTCGCGGACGGCAGCGCCCTTGTGAGAGCCGAGATTGTCGAGCACGACGATGTCGCCCGGCTTCAAGGCTTTGATGAGTTGGGTTTCGACGTAGAGGCGGAAGGCTTCGCCATTGATGGGCCCATTGAGGACCCAAGGCGCCTCGACGCGATCGTGCCGCAGCGCGGCGATGAAGGTCATGGTTTTCCAATGGCCATAGGGCGCGTGGGCGACAAGTCGCTTGCCGCGCTCGCTCCAGCCACGCAGCGGTGCCATGTTGGTCTTGACCCAGGTCTCGTCGATGAAGACCAGGCGTGTTGGATCAATGCGGGTCTGATAGCGGGTCCACTGCGCGCGTCTGCGCGCCAGCTTCGGCCTGAGCTGCTCGGCCGGCAGAACGGTTTTTTTTGAAGCTCCTGCCCTCGCGACGCAGGAAGCGCCCGACACTCGCGGGATGGACATGCAAGCCACGCTCGGCAAGCGCGGCCGCCAGCTCATGCAGCGTCACATTCGGGTCGCGTTCGACTTCACCCAGCACGAACAACCGATGCCCGCCGCTGATCAGATACGGCCGGTGGCCGCCCATCTTGCCGGGCGCCACGCTGCCCAAACGGCGCTTGCGCGCCGCCCACTTGATCACGCTCGAAACCGCGACCTTCAACGTCGCAGCCACTTCGTAGCTCGTCTCCCCCGCCTCAAGCCGAGCCATCGCCCGCTCGCGCAGATCCATGGAATAAGGTTTCGTCATCTCCCGACCTCCAGACGGTCAGGACATCGAATCTGGAGGGTTCTGTGTGGTCGCGGGCGCGATTGGGCGTGCACGCACGGGTCGCGACTACATTGAAGCCTGATTGAACTGAACCGCGGGATGGCGGGCGGGGCTATGGGGATTTAGCGCTCGACAGTGTGTCCGAGGCGCCGGAGCGGGCTCGCCGATCGGTCTGGGGCAGTCGCCCGTCGTCGCGATGCAGGACCATCTGGGACGCGAGAGACGGCGCCATTGGGTCGTTGACGCTGAGGTGCAGCGTTGCTGGCGATAGCCGGGCTGCGACTTTGACTAGCGACGCGCAG
>NZ_AZUX01000067.1:0-19844 GCF_000513915.1 Mesorhizobium sp. WSM2561 | reverse complement strand
CTACGGCAGGCCGCACAACTACCCTGCGCTCAACGGGTTCTACCGGGAAGTGCGTCGGACGTGGCTGCGCTGTCTGAGACGGCGCAGCCAGAAGAGTCGGCGCATGGGCTGGTCGGAGTTCGAGACCCTGACGGCACGCTTCCCTCTGCCCAATCCGCGCATCACTCGCACTTGGGCGCAGGCAAGGATATNACGCGGGTTACTCTCGGGAAGAGCCGGGTGCGGGAAATCCGCCCGCCCGGATCTGTGAGGGCGAAAGCCGAATGGCTGAGCTACTCGACCGCGACCAACGACAGGGAGGATGACGTGTCGCTCGAGCCAATGACTTCGATCAAGCAGGTGAAAAATACCACCTGGCTCTCGATGAGTTCATGAAAGGGAACCCCGCGCCTGCGAAGAAGCTCTTTTCCCAACGAGACGATGTAACACTGGGCAATCCCTTTGGCCCTTTCGCGCATGGATGGAAGCAGGTCGTTGAGACGCTGGAGCAAGCGGCATCGAATTACAGGGACGGCGACGCTACCGACTTCGAGAACGTAGCGAAGTGTGTGACGTCCGAACTGGCATACCTCGTCGAAGTAGAGCGGCTCAGGTCCAAGGTTGGCGGTCGCAGCGATGTCACCCCTTTGGCGTTACGCGTGACGAGCGTCTTTCGCCCAGAAAATGGTCTCTGGAAGATTGTACATCGTCATGCCGATCCGATAACGACGGCCCAGCCGGCCGATTCGGTACTCCGCCGATAGCGCGGTTGGGGCTTGGGGAAGCGGTTTGATCTCGCAAACCCTTGCTGCGGCAGCGCGGCTATTCTTCAGTCCGTTACCTGCTAAGGGTCGGCCCGCGTCATCGGGCTCGCAGCATCGGACGGCCTCTCTGGGTCGACTCAAGCTGTTGCGCGAAGGTCAGGTTTGGAGAAGCGCCGGGAATGGCAGATCCTGGCGCGATAAAGCGGGCCAAGGGATTCGGCTCTGCCGTACACCGCCACAGAGTGTTCTACGTCGCGCGTGGGTGGAATCTTGCCGATTGCGGCGGCCATCTGCAACAACCAGATAACGCCCAGAAGCTGCCCTTCGCCGCAGTCGGCTCGTGAGGTTTCAGCGCGCGTTCCCTGCCGTTTTGCGGTAGGCTGAAGAACCTGGCGATCCGAAACGACGAAGCCGGGGGGAGCCCATGGACATCAGCGCATGGCTGCGTGATCTAGGTCTGGGACAGTACGAACAAGCGTTCCGCGAGAACGACATCGATGCTGAGGTCGTCGCCGACCTCACAGCCGACGACCTGAGCGGGCTCGGCATCACCTCAATCGGTCACCGCCGTAAGCTGCTCGCCGCCATCGCGGCCCTGCGTGCTGGCTTAGTTCCGGCGCCCAGCCCTCCCGCGGTGGCATCCACGGCCGTCTCCGGGACCGCCCTGCCGTTTCCCGAGGCTGAGCGGCGGCAGCTCACTGTGATGTTCGTCGACCTCGTCGGCTCGACGGCGCTCGCCAGCCGCCTCGACCCAGAGGACATGCGTGAGGTCATCGGCAGCTACCACCGCTGCGTCGCGGAGGCTGTTGGCCGCCTGGGCGGCTTCGTCGCGAAGTACATGGGTGACGGGGTACTGGTCTATTTCGGCTGGCCACATGGTGACGAGACTGATGCCGAGCGTGCCGTGCGTGCCGCCTTGGCTGCGCTACAGGCGGTCGGCCAGGCCGCGCCAGCCGGTGAACGGTTGGCCGCACGCATCGGCATAGCCACCGGCCTCGCCGTAGTGGGCGACTTGCTGGGCACCGGCGCTGCACAAGAGCAGACGGTGATAGGTGAGACTCCAAACATCGCCGCGCGACTACAATCGCGCGCTACTCCCGGCTGTGCAGTGATTGACGCAGAAACACGGCGGCGCATCGGCGGATTGTTCGAGTGCCGAGAACTTGGCGCGCTCAATCTAAAGGGCCTGTCTGGCCGCGTGGGCGCCTGGCAAGTGCTGGGCGAGGCTGCGGTTCAGAGCCGCTTCGAGGCAATGCACACCGCCTCCCTCGCGCCGCTGGTCGGGCGCGATGACGAACTCGACCTGCTGCTGCGCCGCTGGCGGCACGCAAAGGACGGCGAAGGGCAGGTGGTGCTCATCTCCGACGAGCCCGGCATCGGCAAGTCCCGCCTGATCGCTGCGCTTGAGGAGCGCGTGGCCGGGGAGGCGCATCTAAAACTTAAGTACTTCTGCTCGCCGCACCACCACGACAGCGCACTGCAGCCTATCATCGCACGGTGGAGGAATGAGGCAGGCTTTGTGCGCGGCGAGCCGGCGGACGTACGGCTCGACAAGTTGGAAGCCCTGCTACGCCCCCTCGGCGCCACCGCCGAAGAGCTGACGCTCATTGCCGAGATGCTCGGCGTGCCAGGTGGAGAGCGGTATCCACCACTAGCGCTCAGCCCGGAGCGCAAGAAGGAACAGACGTTCAGAGCCTTGCAGCGGATTCTCGACGAAAAGGCCCGCCGGTCCCCCGTGCTGATGCTGTTCGAGGACGCCCATTGGGCCGACCCAAGCTCGCTTGAGTTGTTTGACAGGTTGATCATGCGCTTAGCCTCGCTGCCGGTGCTGGTGGTAATCTCTTTCCGGCCAGAGTTTCAGGCGCCTTGGGTCGGCCAATCCGGCGTGATCTTGATTGCGCTGAGCCGTCTCAGCGATCGCCAGGCAGCGATGCTCGCAAGCCAGGTGGTCGTCGGCCAGGCGCTGCCGATCGGGATGCTGGAGCGCATCGTGGCGGAGACCGACGGTGTGGCCTCTTTTCATCGAAGAATTGACCAAGGCCGTGCTCGAGGGGGCCAGCCAGCCCGATGTCCTTGACTCGGCGCTTCCAGTGCCCAGCACCTTACAGGGTTCCCTTATGGCGCGGCTGGATCGGTTGCCGGTCGCAAAACAGGTTGCGCAGACCGGTGCGGTCATCGGCCGAGAGTTCGGCCATGAGTTGCTGGCCGCGGTGGCGGGACTTCCCGACGTGGCATTGGCGCAAGGATTGGACGAACTCCTAAGTTGCGGTCTCGCGTTCCGCCGCGGCACGCCGCCCGAAGCCACTTACTCGTTCAAGCACGCGCTCGTTCAGGACGCCGCCTACGCGAGCCTCTTGCGTAGCACACAACGGAAGCTGCATGCCCGCATTGCTGCAGTGCTGGAAGAGCGGTGGTCGGAGGCGGTCGAGACCCAACCCGAACTGCTCGCCCATCACTTCACCCAAGCGGGTTTGGCAGAGCGTGCCGCGGAATATTGGCAGCTGGCAGGCGAGCACGCGTTCCGGCGCTCGGCTGCTGCGGAGGCCATAGGCCATCTCACCAAGAGCATCGACCTCGTGCGAAGCTTGCCCGAAAGCGGCGCTCAAGCAGAGCGCGAGCTGCATCTCCAGACGATGCTCGGCCAGGCATGCATCGCCCGCTACGGCTACGCTGCGCCGGAGACCGCCGCGGCTTTCGCCCGTGCCCGGGACTTGGTTGAGGCCGTTGGCGACATCCAGCAACAATTTCCCGTGCTGTATGGGTACTGGGCTGTCCAATACGTCCGGATGGCTTTACGCGAGCAAAACGCGCTGGCCGAACAGACTCTAGCATTAGCCGAGCAGCACCGCGATCCCGAGCGATTGTGCGTCGCGCACCGGGTTATTTGCAGTCAAGGTTTCTGAATCGCCCGCCATGTTGATATAAGGAGTTTGCGCCAAGTTGTTGTCAACAAGCGTTTAACTCGGTCAACGGGTAATACTCAAGTGTAGCGGCGACCCGGATTTGCGCGGCGATCCCTGGCACGGTCGTCTCCTCGGTCTTATGATAGTTGGTCTTTGGCAGGCCGCAGTTCTTGGCTTCGAGACCACGAATTCCAGTACGACGACCTTCGGTCGAGCATGATGTCAAGCTCGCCGATCCGGAGGCTTTGGCTCTGGTGGGCAAGACCAGACGATTACCTCCGCGCCGCGTGGATGCCCTCAGTGCCTACTATGGAAAAACTCCCGAGCTCGTCGTCGGATCGCTTGCCCATCCCCGCCGCAATCTCACAAGATCGGGCGCTCAGTGCGGGGTTTCCTCGATCTTCAAAGAATTAAGGGTTCGCCGAGCTCGTGGAACGGCCGTCTAGCTATCAAGATCGATGTTCTCTCTTTGTGCTTAGAAAGTCGCATAAGAGGCAGTGTGGAACTCAGACGTTGTACGATGGCGCAGAGTAACATGATCTGCGGCTCGCTGAAATTCACCGGTCTGGATGTGGGCGAACCGGCAGCTGACCGATTGTTGCCGTTTGTCATTCCGTTTCTCCGGCAAGCCAGGCCCCAGGGCCGGCTCAACCAAGCCCGAGCTTCTTCTTGAGTTCGGCGTTTTCCTTGCGAAGCCGCTCGGCGAGGAGCTTCTTCAGACGAGCATTCTCTTCTTCAAGCTTCACCAGATCCTTGAGCTCGTCGCTCTGGGGTGCCGTCCCGGCAACCTTCTTCCACTGATAATAGGTCTGTTCCGATATTCCTGCTTTCTTGACAGCGGCCCTGATGCTCTCTCCCCGACCTGTCTGCTTCTCGATCTCGCCGAGCTTTTGGGCTCGCTCGGGTTCAGAGTATATTTTACGCGCTGCTCGAACCGCAGGGGCCACGACCGCTTCAGCTGCAGCTGTCGGCTTGCCTGACTTGGCGGATCTGGTCCGCACAGCACGTCCCTGCTGCCCGGTTGGCTTCTTCGCCCTCGGCGCCTTTTTCTTGGTATCGGATGTCTGTTCTTTCACAGGCACTTCGGTTGGTGCCTGGTTGGATTCGGTTTCCATGAGGTCGGCCACTAGATACTCCATTACAATGCCAAACATCTATTCTCCAACGCAACATCAAGGACTTACGGCCCTTAGTCAACATCGGCAGGAACTCCTGTTCTGTGAATCGCCGCTGAGGCCGCGCGCCGATACGTCGTGCTTCTCCAGCGCGACGGCGTCGCAGTCGTACACACGGGCCAACAGATCGAAACGATTCACTCGTGCGCCTCGCCGTCGAACGCCGAACTTGCGAGCCTCATAGCTCGCAGCTGCAACGACGCCACGTTTGAGGGCGTGACCGACGGCGACCGGTTTGCCCCGCAGCTCCGGTTTGTCGCGCTGCTCTACCGAAGCGCAGAACGCGACCATCTCTACATGAATGATCTTGCGCTGCATCGCAGGCCTCTCAGCCATAGCAGCTTCGCTTGAGACTGCGTCTTCCATGACTCGTCTGCCTCGATTACCGGCTCACCTCCATATGCCTTTATCCGCGCGCCGAAATCGACCCTCACCTGCCGTGCCTCTGAGCGCGCGGTCTGACCGGCCGCAGTGATCGCAGACGACGTTTGCCTCAGGTGCGGCGGGCTTCTTTTGCCTACGCCATCCGAAGGAGTTCGACGTTACGTCTGGGGAAGCCGCTCCAGATTGCCAATCGTTTTCCTGTTGAGCTGCATTCCGATTGCCTATTCGGCACCGGGCGGAGATGCTTCAATGGCCAGGACCTCCAAGCCCTCAATTTCTTGCATCACCTTTCCAGCGATACCTTGCAGATCGCCGTACATTCCGACGGTCGATTCGATAACACCTTGTATTTGAGCCTCCCGCTTGGCCCACAGGCGTGTTGTGGCCTTGCGTTCCTTGGCCAGGTCCTCCTGCATATCAGAGAATTTTTCGACGATGGCCTCGACGCGATGGCGGAACCGCGGACCGGTCAGATAGCCATAGACCTGCTCCATTTTGGTAGCTTGGCCGTCCTGGGCGAGGCGGCAGTTCGCCAGCTCGATAAGGGATTGTCGCAGCATGATGGCGATCGGCATCGCGCATTTGGGATGGGCGACATAGACCCCGTCCATAAGATCGAAGGTTTCCACACCAGGAGGCAGCGCTTCCGAGATCATAAGCGCGATATCCGCCTTTGCCGCCCGCTGATCCGCCCTGAGCTTCCCCAGCCAACCTTGGCTCCAGTTCTTGGTGCGTTTCGATTCCCATAAAATGGCGCCGCATGGCTGGCCGGCCGGTCCGACCACGCGGTGCAGGACATCTCCGCCGAACTCACCCTTGGCAACCGGTTCAATGATGTCCATCGGGAACCGGCTAGCAATGAGGGCTTCCAGTTCGAGCTCCAGCACTTCACCCTGCAGCTGTTGGGAACCCTGTTCCGCACGGCGCTTCAGCTCCTCAATCTGACGCTGCATGCCGGCGATCTGTTCCTCTTTTTCCGCAACCTTCATTTTGAGCCCGTCCTCGGCTTCCGATCTCGCCTTGACGCGAACGGCGTCCATTCCCTCCTGGATCTTCCTTTCGATGGTAAGCGCCATCTCGCGCTTTTCGTCGTCAAGCGCACGCTGCTTTTTCAGGAATTCCGCCTGTTGCTGCTGGGCCTCGGTGAGCTTTTCGTCGCGCGCCTTCAACGTCGCCTCCAGCTCGGCAAGCTTCTTATCCTTGTCCTCCAGGTCTATCGACAGCAGCAGTTTTGCCTTGCGGGCTTCCTCGACCGCGATTCCGGCACGCTCAAGCTTAATTTTCTCGGCCACCTGGTTGCTGATGTCCTCTTTGGCGGCGGCGATCTCGGCCTGCTGGCGCTTAAGCTCTTCTTCTCTGGCAGCCATCGATGCGTTGCTCTGCGCGAGGCGCATTTCGTATTCTTCGCGCGTGGCGGCAATCAATGGGGCCGCGAGCGACTCATTGAGCTTGATTTCCGTCTTGCAGCTTGGGCAGCTGATTGTCGGTTCATTGAGAATCCTGTCGCCCTGCAGCATGGCTTTAGTGGGCTGGACGGTCATCTGAGGCGCTCCCTCCCTGGGGAATCAGTTAAAGGACACGCCAGACTATATCTCGCCAAGCATATTCGAAAAAGAACAAAAAGTGAACTGGTGGGTTATCCCCGCCTCTCCCCCGCTGTTCCGCCCGAGCTCGCTCATGACTAGATTTTCTGGCGCTCCATCTCCGCCAACATCTCAACGGGCAAACTCGTCGATCGCCACATAGTCCTGCAGAAGCTGGGCGTGAAACACGGCGCGGGGAGACTTCTCCTCACCGAGTGGGTCATCCATGGTCGCCAAATGCCCAGAACCCTCTGCTCCGCTTGCAGCTTGTCGTAAAGCTCGAAGTCCCGCTTCTGGATGGCATCGCCACTCGCCTTCTCGAGTTCGTTGTACTTGTCGACTGTCTCGGGCGTGACGATGAAGGGCGGGATGTACAGGGGTATCCGGTGAGCGAGGCTGTCGCGGAACCCTTTGAGATGCTTGTCTATCCAGCCTTGACGCTTGTCTAAATAGGCGAGGAACTCCTTGCTAAAGGAAGCGCGGACTTCCTTGCTTTTCGGGCCGAGGCCCGCTCGGAGAGATTCGAGCTCCTTGCCCTCGGCGTTGAGGACCGCCTCCTCGCAGACCCAGATCCAGGCCAAATTATCGAGACACCCGAACACGTTCATTACGAATGCCTGGATAGTCAGCGTCTCGTCGACGACCGTGTCCCTCTCGGGGATTTCGTCCAGCTCTGGGGGGAGCTTCTCGAACACGACGTCAACGGCTCTGACCATGGTACCAAGGCGCCGCGAGAACCCATGATATGCGAACTCGTGGCCACGCTCGGTCTGATACTTGCGACCAAGAAAGCGATCCCGCAGTTCAGCGAACTGCCGATGCATGTCCTCTCGGCCAGCGTGAAGTTTTTCGATGTCCTCGGGTTTGAAGTAGCAGACCATTTGCTCGACAACGCCTTGATGATGCCCCGGCGACGTGGCCAGGCGACTAGGAATGGGTGTTGATGTCCTGCTCAATCTGCCGTGCTGATTCCAGAATGTCATCGAAACTCGGCGGAGTGCCGAAGATCATGGCCGCCATATTGGCATAGTCGCGCGTAAGCGCGTCCACCATCTTTGGAGCGGGCGCGATCGCGAAGCTGCCGGGACTGCTGAGGCGAGGTCATAGTCGGGACGGTCGAAAAACATTCGTGCGTGCCGCACACAATCGGCGCCGAGATCGAGATCGCCGAGCGCGGCCTTTCCGGTCTCGGATCCGAGAAGACAGTGCAGGTCATAATAGTGCCGGGACACCCGCTGGCCGTCCTGCCGCAGTTCGCCGCGCCGCTCGTACCAGCGGCGCAATCCATGGGCGATCACCACCTTGTCCCCAAAGGTGCGGGTCGCCTCGATCGTGGTCACGTCGGCGACGGTGAGATCAATGCCTGCCGCTTCCCCCGCGACATAGGGCGTGATCTTGACGGGGCGATTGGGATCGAGCGCCGATTTCGCCCCGGACTCGAGGCGTATGGCCGGTCGGACATAGGCGCCATCACGCGGCTCGACCTCGGGATACCAGAGCAGCAGGGTCTGACCATCGGCATCGGCTTCGTCGAGCTCCACCCGACCGGCGCCGTTCGCAATGTCGGCAAGTTGAGCCGTGAGGAAGTCTCGTAGCGGGCCTGTGATATACGCACGGCAGGCGTCCCGGATGGCGTCGAGCTTGGCGCGGCGCTTCTTGTTCGACAGTCCCTCAAGCTCTTCGACGGAGGCAGCCTCGTCGAGATCGTCGCGGAACACGGTAACGTCGATGTCCTCGGAAAAACGCCGGATGAGGCCATAGCCTTTGGACAGCGACGTCCCGCCCTTGAAAAGCAGCCGTGGCTCCCCCGCAGGCCGTTCGTGGTAGAGCGAATTGAGGGTCCAGCAGACCCAGAAATCCTTTTCGACATTGCCCACCGGAGCTCCGATCCGATTGGCCGTGGCGAGGAACAGGTCGAGCCGGTCGCGTGGGGATGCCGCGATGATCTGGCGGTAAGCATCGGTACTCATGGCTTCGCCTCGAGCGGGTCCGCGCTCAGGATTTCGCGGAGGAACTCCTGCATCCAGATTGGCACGGCGGAGAGACCGGCGCGCAGATCCTCGCGAATGGCCTCGCCGCGCTTGGGGTCGGCAAACAGGCGGCGCAACGTCGCCTGGATACGCTTCCGTTCGCCCTTCTGGGTCAGCATGTCCTGCATCCAATGCAAGGCCTGGACGACCCGCATCCCCGGCCGATCCGCCCAAAAGAGGCGGCTAGGGGCAGCGTATTTGAAGTGGATTTCCTGCGTGCCGAGCTTGATTGGCTTCAACCGCGCATCGACCAGCACTTCTATCCGGGCGGGGACGGCGGTCGTCAGGCCAAGGTCGTTGGCGGCCGTCATACCATCGATGACGGCGCGCGCCCGATCGCGGCGCGTGACGGCGCGGATCACAGCGCGATAGTCCGGCACGGTGGCGCGGCCAGCCAGGTTGTTCGTGCGCGGCCGGTCATAGAGGCCTCGGTCGATCCGGCGCAGCTCCCCGGCGGCTGCCAGGCGCTGCAGGGTTTTGTCCACGGCGGCGCGCGCGCCGAGATCGGCGAAGTCGCCGGGGGTCCAGACCTCGTCGGGTTTGGACTCGATGCGGGCAAGCAGGCGCGAGCGAAGATCAGTGTCGGGCTCAACTATGGCATGTCCGAAATATGCTACAAGTTTCGGACAAAGGCAAGGTATGAGTCCGAAGTGTGCTACAATTTTCGGACACTCCGTGGCACCAAAACTCCAAAAATGGAAACTCGCAGTTCGCATTGAAGGAAATGGCCCGAGCATCGAATGTCTCCTTCCGGAGGGGCACAACACCATCTCGATTGACTCTTGGCCAAGACGGGAACAAATGTAGAACATATCCCAGGCCTTCCGCGTTTCAAGGGTCAGATGAGTGTATCGGCGCCCCCTGCTGCCATTTCCGAGCTTCGAGAACGCATCGCGCGCCTCGAAGGCGGCAACGCGCGCGTGCGTACAGTTTTGCCGTTCGGAGTGGCCGCGATCGACAGGGTTCTGCCGGGAGGGGGACTGGCTTTTGGCGGTCTGCACGAGGTCGCAGGCGGAGGGAATGGCGCTGTCGATGGCGCGGCCGCGGCACTATTTGCTGCCAGTATCGCCGCGCGCACGGTTGGCAAGGTGCTGTGGTGCGTTACCCGGCCCGATCTGTTCGCGCCGGCGATCGAACAGGCCGGCCTGCCTCCGGGGAGAGTCATCTATGTCGAAGCCGGCGACGAGAAATCCGTTCTCGCCTGTTTCGAAGAGGGTCTTCGTGGCGGTTTTGGCGCTGTCGTTGCCGAGATAGCCCGGCTTTCGATGACGGCCTCACGGCGGCTGCAGCTTGCCGCCGAAAGCTCCGGCGCCATCGGCATCGCCATTCGCCGCTGGCGTCGGCAGACGGGGGCAACCGATTTTGGCCAGCCGACCGCCGCCGAGACACGCTGGCGGGTGTCGGTCCTGCCGTCGACGCCATTGCCTGTTAAGGGGGTCGGGCGAGCGCGCTGGCAACTCGAATTGATCCGATGCCGTGCAGGAGAGAGCGCAGATTTTATAGTGGAGGCTTGCGATGCCAAGGGTCGTATCGCTCTTCCTTCCGATGTGGCCGACAGACCGCTTCAGAAGGAAATTGGGCGGCGCCGCGCCTCCGCCTGAGGCGCCGCTCGTCCTTGTCGGCCGTGATGGGCGTCGCCGTGTCGTGCTGGCCGCCGATGCGGCAGCGCAAACGGCCGGCCTGCGCATCGGCATGCCGGCGAGCAAGGCGCAGGCGCTGGTCCCGGGCCTGATCGTCCATGATGCCGAGCCCGATGCCGACGCCATGGCGCTCGAGCGATTGGCGCTGTGGGCGTTGCGCCGCTACGCGCCGATCGTCGCCGCCGATGCGCCGGACGGCATCGTGATCGATACGACCGGCGCCGATCATCTTCATGGCGGCGAGGCGGTGATGCTTACCGATATGGTAGATCGTCTTGCCGCGTCCGGCTTCGCCGCACGTGCCGCGGTCGCTGACACCTTGGGCGCTGCTCACGCAATGGCCCACTTCGGCACACGGCAGATCCTTGTGGTTCCATCCGGTGAGATCGCACAGGCGATCCTGCCTTTGCCGATCGCGGCGCTTCGCTTACCCGCCGTGACGATCGATGGTCTGCGTCGGCTCGGCTTCGAGACAATTGCGGACCTCGCCGCTACGCCACGCGCGTCGCTCGCCTTGCGTTTCGGACCGGAACCCGGCCGGCGCCTCGACCAGGCGTTCGGGAGGGTGAGCGAACCGATCGAGCCGATCCGGCCGGAGGAGATCGTCGAAGTGCGCCGCAATTTCGCGGAACCGATCGGCGCGGCAGAGACGATCGCCCGCTATACCGGCAAGCTGGTCGCTGAACTGTGCGCCTCACTCGAGACGCGAGGGCTTGGCGCACGCCGGCTCGATCTTCTGTTCTTCCGTGTCGATAACCGCGTCGAGACGATCCGTGCCGGCACAGCAATGCCGGTGCGTGACACGAAGCGCTTGACCCGGCTTCTCACCGATAAAATCGAGACCATCGATCCCAGGTTTGGCATCGAGCTGATGCGGCTTGCCGCGACGGCCGCCGAGCCGCTGCGAGCGAAGCAGACAATCTCCTCGCTCGCCGAGGCGCCCGAGCCCGACGTTTCAGATGTGATCGACATCCTCGCCAACCGTGTCGGTGAGGACCGGCTCTATCGCTTCGCTCCGGTGCAGAGCGACGTTCCCGAGCGGTCGGTTCAACGCATTGCCCCAATGGCGCCTGATACCGGCGAGGGCTGGCCCGGCCATTGGCCGCGCCCGTCGCGGCTGCTGCCGCGGCCCGAGCCTATTGAGACTGTAGCACTTCTTCCCGATCATCCGCCCGTTACCTTTAGCTGGCGCGGCGTTCGCCGGCGTGTGAAGCGGGCAGACGGTCCAGAGCGCGTCTTCGGGGAATGGTGGAAGCGCGACGCCGAGCTCGCGGCGGTGAGGGACTATTTCCAGGTCGAGGACGAGAACGGCGAACGCTACTGGGTCTACCGTTCCGGCGACGGCGAAGATGCCGCGACTGGATCACACAAATGGTTCATGCACGGGATTTTCGGATGACTGGGGCAATCCGATATGCCGAATTGCAGGTCACCTCGCATTTCAGTTTCCTGCGCGGCGCCAGTTCCTGCGAGGAGTTGTTCGCGCAGGCGGCGCGGCTCGGCATCGAGGCTCTGGCTGTCGTCGATCGCAATTCGTTTGCCGGCATCGTGCGGGCCCATGAGGCGGCGAAGGCGACAGGCGTCCAGCTGATCGTCGGCTGTCGCCTCGATCTCGCCGACGGCATGTCGATGCTGGTCTATCCGACGGACCGGCCGGCTTATTCGCATCTCTGCCGCCTGCTGTCGCTCGGCAAGGGCAGGGCCGGCAAAGCAAAATGCCATCTCGAATGGGATGACGTCGTCGCCTATGGCGAAGGACTGATCGCAGTGCTGGTGCCGGACGAAGCGGATGATCTTTGCGCGGTTCGTCTGCGACGCCTGCCGACATCGGCGCTCGACCCGGAAACGGTTGGCGAGGTGCTTCGGATTATTGCGAGCCTGGCTGCGTCCGGCCGCACGATGATTATTGTTACGCATGAAATGAAGTTTGCAATGGAGGTGTCGGACCGGATCATCTTTATGGAGAAAGGTCACATTCAGTTCGACGGCACGCCGAAGACCTTGAGCGACCGTTTGCGCCATGGTGATCGGTTAACTGAGTTCATGCGGCTGTGATGATGGCACGTAAGATGTCGGGGCTTTCGATCAATGCGGAACGTCTGCTGGGCCATATTAGGGAGTTGGCAGATATCGGCCGGGACGGTGCAGGCTGCCTGACGCGCCTCGCCGCCAGCGGCAATGACAAACTCGGTCGAGATGCGTTTGTCGAGTGGGCGAAATCAGCTGGTCTTGGCGTGCGTATCGATCGGATCGGCAACGTCTTCGCGATATGGGGCCGGATTTCGCCGGAGGGGGCGGCCCCCCTGTTGATCGGTTCTCACATCGACACCGTGATCGATGCCGGAAAGCTCGATGGATGCTACGGAGTGCTTGCGGGTCTGGAGGTCGTCCAAACCCTCAAAGAGAATGGAGCCACCCCGGATTTCCCGGTAATCGTTGCCGCCTTCACAAACGAAGAAGGCGTTCGTTTCGCACCGGATATGATGGGTTCGGCAGTCTTCGCGGGCAGCTTACCGCTTGAGGCGGCATTGTCGACGATCGGAACCGACGGGATGATACTCGGGGCAGAGCTGCGTCGTATCGGCTATGCTGGTGATGAGACTCCCGGCCTTTTCCGCCCCATGGCGTATCTTGAACTGCATATCGAGCAGGGTCCGGTGCTCGAACGCGAGGGACTCGAAATCGGTGTGGTGGAAGGGGTGCAGGGAATATCTTGGCTAAAGATCGTCGTGAAGGGCGAGGCCAATCATGCAGGCACCACCCCAATGGTAATGCGCCGCGACGCTGCAGTCGCTGCTGCTAGGATAGTGACATTTCTGGATGAAATGGCGCAGGCGGCGAAAGGAAAGCTTGTCGCCACGGTAGGATGCCTCTCTGTCACCCCAAATGCGATCAACGTCGTTCCTGGAAAGGTGGAGATTACGGTAGACCTGCGCAGTCCGATCGGAGCGCTGCTAGCCTCCGCAGAAACCAAACTGACTCATTTCCTGGAACGCCTCGCCGTGCAAACGGGGTGCGATGTGATAGCCGAGAAGCTTAGCAGAACAGATCCGGTGCTTTTCGATCAGCCCCTTATTTCCCAAGTGGAAAATGCAGCAGTCGCTCGGGGACTATCCCATCGGCGGATGACGTCCGGTGCTGGCCACGATGCCCAGATGCTTGCGGCAATAGCGCCTACCGCAATGCTCTTTGTCCCGAGCAAGGGGGGCATCAGCCACAATCCGCGAGAGCACACCGAAGCCCAGCAGCTTGTCGCTGGAGCAAACGTCCTTCTGGAGACTGTCGTCGGGATTTTAGACGCTGCCCGCTAGGCAGGCTGTTGAAGAAGTGTAGCGCTTGGCCTTGAGGATGGCCTCGTCGCCGTTATGGTAGGCGAAGATGATTTCGATCGAACCGTCTTCGAGCAGTCCGGCGGAGCCGTCACCGGTGACTTCGTCCATTTCGTCGCAGCCGGCCCATGTGAAGAAGACCATTGAGGAGCTGTAACTCAGATCAAGACCGGCTTGCAGGGCGCCAAAGGCGATCTCGCCGTTGTTGTCATCCCCTATGGTGATGGTGGCAGGGCCGCTGAGGTCGAGATAGCCGCGATCCCACAGGTCGGCCTCGACGATACGCCAGCTGCCGGTCAACTGGCAGCCAGCCGGCGCGCTCATGTCGGCACCGCCACGAGCTTCGGTAACCGTACCAGATTGTAGGCGGCGGCCGCGAAGGTGAAGGCCCATCCGACACGGTCACGGCCGCGGAACCTGGTCTTCCTTTGCCCCGCGATCGTCTTGATCCAGCCGAACGCCTCCTCGATGCGCTTCCTGATGCGCTGGCTGATGGCATAGCCGCCGTGCCGGGTCGTGCGGCGATCGATCGCCGAGCTGCGGCCGCTGATGTTCTGCGCTACGTGCGGCGTTACCTTCATCGAGCGCAGCTCGTTGACGAAGTCCTCCGCGTCATAGGCTTGTCGGCGCCGAGCGTGATCGCGGCCGGCCGGTCGGCACGAGGCTCGACCATGTGCAGCGCTGCCACCCGCTCGGCATGCCCGTGGGCCAGCGTCAGGCAGGCGTCGACCACCAGGCCATGGCGGTTCTCCATCAGCCCATGCCCGATGAAGCACAGCTTCGTCTCCTTGCCTTGCCCCTTGCGGTAGAGCCTCGCATCCGGATCGGTGGTCGAGACATGCGTGTCGTTCGACCGCTTCTGGCCATGGAAGTCCGCTTCGGCGTTGCGCCCGCCGCCGGGAGCCGGAGGCTCGCCATGACCGCCACTTGGGCCGTCCTTCGGCTTGATGCTCTTCATCGACGCCCACGCCTCGACCAGCGTGCCGTCGACCGAGAAGTGGTCGGTGGACAGGAGCTTCTTCACCCTGGGCTGCGCCAGCACCGCGCCTAAGAACTTCGCTGCGATGTCGCCTTCCAGCAACCGGTCGCGGTTCTTCGAGAACACCGAATGGTTCCATGCCGCGTCATCGAGCCGATGTCGACGAACCAGCGGAACAAAAGGTCGTACTCCAGCCGCTCCATCAAAAGTCGTTCCGAGCGGATCGAGTAGAACGCCTGCAGCAGCATCGCCCGCAGCAGCTTCTCCGGCGGGATCGATGGTCGCCCAATCGGCGAATACAGCGCTGCAAACTCCCGCTCCAGCGCGACTAGCGCTTCGTTCACAATCGCCCGGATCGCCCGCAACGGGTGATCGCGCCGAACCCGCGCCTCGAGATCAACGTAGCTGAACAACTCGCCAGTTCGATTGTCGCCACCGCGCACGTGTCATCTCCGAATCTCTTCGGAATTAATGAATCACGGTCATCGACCTGCGGCGAGTACCTTTTTCAACAGATGGGGTGATTGGGGTCTCGCCCGAGCCAGATTGAGGGCGGCTGCTCCTGTCGAGATGTGAGAATGTGGTCGACGTAGATCGCCACAAACATCAGGAGGAGCAGCCATGAAGTATTTTGCCGGACTTGACGTGTCTTTGGAAGAGACCGCGATCTGTGTCGTCGACGAGAGCGGCCGGATTGTGAAGGAAGGGCGGGCGGCGAGTGAGCCGAGGGCGCTTTGTGAGGTCTTGGGGAAAGTCGATCTGCCGTTGGAACGCATCGGGCTCGAAGCCTGCTCGCTGACAGCCTGGCTTTATGATGGTCTTCGCGAAGGATTGCCGGCGATTTGCATCGAGACGCGCCAGGCGAACGCGGCGATGAAGACGATGCCGAACAAGACGGATCGGAATGATGCCCGCGCCTTGGCGCAGATTATGCGCACGGGCTGGTATCGGCAGGTGCATGTGAAGAGCCAGCAGTGTCGACTCTGGCGGTCCCTCCTCGTCGCGCGGCGGACGGTCCTCAATGAAATGCGGACGATCGAGAACGTGGTCAGGTCGATTCTGCGGGAGGCCGGCATCAAGCTTGGCACGCCGTCGCGAACTGCCTTCGGCGGTCGCGTGCGCGAGCTGATTGGCACAGATACGGTCGTCATAACGCTGGTCGAGCCGCTCCTGGCGATCGTGGCCACGATGCTGCGCGAGTTGGGGCAACTGACAAAGCAGGTCCTCAATATCGCCCGCCAGGAGCGAGTCTGCCGGCGACTCATGAGCGTTCCAGGTGTGGGACCCATCACCGCGCTCGCTTTCCGCGCTACGATTGATCGGTCGGACCGGTTCAGGCGATCGAGGGACGTGGGGGCACATCTCGGTTTGACGCCGGCACGCTATCAATCCGGCGAGACCGACATTCAGGGCAAGATCAGCCGATGTGGCGACGAGCTCGCCCGCACCGCGCTATATGAAGCGGCCCATTCGCTGCTCGTGCGCAGCAAGAAATGGTCGAGCCTCAGAGCGTGGGGCATGAACGTGGCCAAGCGGCGCGGTATGGCCCGGGCCCGAGTTGCTGTTGCCCGCAAGCTCGCCGTCATCCTGCATCGCATGTGGAGCGATGCAACAGAATTCCGCTTCGGCAAGGCGCCGGGCCACGTATCGGCATGAAACAAGGATAACGGACCAACGACGGAGGAGTTGATTCAGCCCGAAGGGGCGTGATCCGGATCGTTCCCGTGGGGACGATGGGCAAGGTGATCTCGTTAGCAGGCACGATCCTGGGACGAACTCTCCCAAGGTCGTTCAACAGATTGAGACACCTCGCTCTACTGACCCCATCATGCGGCGGCGACCGCGAAGAGAAGCGAGTGACCCGCGGGGCGACAAGATCCGGAAAAATATCAGGAGGAGCTTGACCTCAACGACCCCAATCAGAGAAGCCTGCTAGTGCTTAAATCACTTGTGCTGTCGCTTGAGACGAAACACTGGAACGTAACCTTTCGGCATATGCCTTGGTGATCGGCAACAAATCTGGACTCGTCGGACGTCGCGGGTTGCCAACCTTAAGTCCTCCACGTCTTGTCGATTGCGGCGTCGCCAGCGCAAGGAGTTGCGGACCACGGTCCGCACTGTTCTCTTTGATGGTTGCTGTTTATAGATCAAGTTTCAGCACCCCTTTGGCGCGCGATACGCAAGGGATAAATCGGCGGGCTCGGGCAGTGTTGGACAGCACGGCATCTTGATGGATCGGGTAGCCTTCTACATACCCGCACTCACATGTCCCGCAGACGCCGTTCTCACACGATGCTGTAAGCGCAACGCCGGCAGCCCGCAGCGCTGCGAGAGCGGTTGTGTCGGCCGCAACTGGGACCATCGTTCCGTTCCGCAGCACGATCGTAAATGGCTCTGC
Source organism: Mesorhizobium sp. WSM2561 (assembly GCF_000513915.1). Lineage (NCBI taxonomy): Bacteria > Pseudomonadati > Pseudomonadota > Alphaproteobacteria > Hyphomicrobiales > Phyllobacteriaceae > Mesorhizobium > Mesorhizobium sp. WSM2561. The sequence goes on along the minus strand of NZ_AZUX01000067.1, from coordinate 2,680 downwards.
TGGAGCTTCCGATGCAGCAGGCTGGAACGCTTCGAAATGGGCGGTGCCAGCTGGCCAGCTTGAGGCTGCCCGGTCGATTATTGCCATGAAACCCGGCGGCCCGCAGTAATAGAGTTGCCCATCCGCGGGGCGTTGCGACAGCAATGCTTCGATATCCTGTCGCGAGCCCGGCTCGTCATCGAAATGCAACCGAACGTTATCAGGTGTGAGATCCCGTTCGATTGTGGGCAGCAGGGGAGCCTGTTTCCGACTTCTGGTGAAATAGTGCAGCACGAACGGCTTGCTTTGGCGTTCCAGTGCGCGTGCCATTGCCAGGAGCGGCGTTATGCCGATGCCTCCTGCGAGCAGCCAGGTCGGGCCCTCGCTCACCGCGAGAGCGAAATGATTGCGCGGATGCGAGACCGGCAATTCGGCACCGGTCACGATCGTGTCATGGATCCAGGCCGAGCCGCCTCGTCCCGCCGCCTCGCGCTTCACGGCAATCACATAACGGCTCAGGTCGGTTGGATTGCCGCATAACGAATATTGCCGCACCTTTCTGTCAGGCAGATGGACGTCGACATGGGAGCCCGGATCGAACGGCGGCAAACAAGATTTTCGAGGATGTCTCAACGCAATGATGCGCACGTCGCCCGGCTCCAGGCGGATATCCGCGACAACCAACTTCATGATGATGCGAGGGGACGCCATGTCGGATCACTCATCTAGCGGAAAAATCTGGTCGCCAGGGCGGATCATGCCGCCGACCTCTATCGCGCAGTTTAGACCAGAGCGGTTGAGCAGCCCCGCGTATAGGCCGGGGATGCCAAGAAGCTCCTCGATGTATTTGCAGGGAAAATTCAGACGGGCTGCCCTGAGAACGGTCTCTCCGACCTTGAAGCGCTTGCCGATGAGATGGTTGACCGGGACGCCGCGTGTGGTCAGGTTGCGGCGATGGTCCTCTGGAGCAAGCCTGGCTTTGAAACCGGGGATCTTGGGTTCACCCCGTCCAATCGCTTCGAGGACCTCGATTTCGATCAAGGTCACTTCACGGACGTCGGGCTTGGGAGAATAGGTCCCGGTTCCGAGGAAGTACCGGTCGCCTACGATGCCCCGCCCTGCGATGAGTCGCGCTTCTTGCAACTCCTCCATTTCATAGGATGCTGCGGGCGCGACATGGATGTGGAGCAACTGGCCGGTCCAAGTCACCATGGTTCTCCCAAAAAACTGGTCCTCACTGGTAGAGTGCTTGCTCGTCCAGAACTTGCGCGCGGCACTTCGGCCAGGAGCAGCAACAACTGATGTCGGATCTACTGCTGCGCATGCACAACCGACTATATTTTAGTGCCTTCAGCTTTGGCGGCTGCAGCTACGAGCATAGCCTCACCCATCACAGCCTCACCTCGGGCCTTCAACGTCTCGCCGGCATTGCGAATGTCGCGTTCCTCTTTGTTCTGACTGAGCTTGGATTTGCCGACAAGCCTGGTGATCTCAATCTCGATGCCGACGATTGCCTTCAGCAAAGTGTCGATGAACTCTTTCGGACTGTCGGTCATCTTCCAGGGCACGGTCTGCTCGGCCTCGTGAGTTCTGGTCAGCCGGGCAACCATCCCCCGGACATAGCGTTCGTCGTCGTGGATGGTGGCACGCCCGTAGGCGTGCGCGACGCGGTAATTCCAAGTCGGGACCTGTTTGTGGAAATCGTGCTTGCTGGGATACCAGTTGGGCGAGATGTAGGCGTGTGCTTCGCGGAAGATGACCAACACTTCGTCGCCGGTTGCGAGGTCCTGCCAGATCGGATTGGCTCGTGCCACGTGGGAGTGCAACACTCCAAGATGCCCTTGCTCCTTACTCAGTTCGAAAGGAATGTGGTTGGCGTCGAGTCCGTTCTTGCCGTTTGTAATAAGACTACCAAACGGGTTTTTCTCGATGAGACTATGCAGCACCTCGGTCCTCGACTCGGCGAAATGTGGCGGGACGTACATGGTGTTCCTTTGGCGATAAAATCGGCGCAGAAGAAGTTCCCCTTGCTTAAGCGAGAGGCAGTTCCTATTCAGATCTCGACCATGTCGAAATCGCTCTTGCCTGTCCCGCAATCCGGGCAGATCCAGTCATCGGCAACCTCTTCCCAGCGGGTGCCAGGTGGGATGCCTTCCTCCGGCCTACCGTCGCGTTCGTCGTAAATGAAACCGCACAGCCTGCAGAGCCAGGTCTTGTACGCAAGCCCTTCGACGGCGCCTGCAGTGGAAACGTCAATAGGTTCACTCATGGCACGTCTTGGACCCGACATGGTTCAGCAAGGCTCGCTTTGGAAGCATCTTGCATAATCTCTGGACCACACAGAAGGGCCAGTTTGATGAAATCCATGCAGTCCAGTCCCCCGGCCGTATCTTCATTAGAGGCTCATGAGCGCGCCCGCGGAGCTACCCTGTGATTTCACCAGGGAGGCATTTGAGCGTCTCCGCTATTTGATGTCTTGCTGCGTCGGGCAGAGGCAAGATCGGGCGCGGTGGCTCTGCCCGGCAGATCCCGATCATGTCGGCGAGGGCGTAAACCACCCGCAAGCTGGAGAATTGCCTGAACAGANTCCAAAGCGGCGCGAGCATGGCATCGATCCGGCGCGCTTCGTCGGCGTTGCCTTGCCGGGCTGCCATTACGATCTGTTGGCACGGTCTGGGAAACAGGCCGCCCAGCACACTGT
>NZ_AZUX01000066.1:0-21186 GCF_000513915.1 Mesorhizobium sp. WSM2561 | reverse complement strand
CGACGGCACGCCGACCTGACGGGCCAGCAGGATGTGCTCGCGGGTCTGCGGCATCGGGCCGTCGGCGGCCGACACGACCAGGATCGCGCCGTCCATCTGCGCGGCACCGGTGATCATGTTCTTGACATAGTCGGCGTGGCCGGGGCAGTCGACATGGGCGTAGTGGCGGTTGGCCGTCTCGTATTCGACATGCGCCGTCGAGATGGTGATGCCGCGCGCCTTCTCCTCGGGCGCCGCATCNATCTGGTCGTAGCGCTTGTATTCGCCAAAATACTTGGTGATCGCCGCCGTCAGCGACGTCTTGCCATGATCGACATGGCCAATCGTGCCGATGTTCACATGAGGCTTTGTACGCTCGAATTTACCTTTTGCCATGTGATCTCTCCATTCCTGCTCGCCCGTGCGGGCTTTGAATTAAGTTAGCGCTGCAACCCGTTGGGGTTACGCGTATTTCTTCTGGACTTCCTGAGCGACCGCGGTGGGGACCGGCTCGTAGTGATCGAACTGCATCGTGTAGGCCGCGCGGCCCTGGCTCATCGAGCGCAAATTGTCGACGTATTTGAACATGTTGGCGAGCGGCACCATGGCGTTGACAACAACCGCCACGCCACGCGATTCCTGGCCCTGAATCTGGCCGCGACGGCCGTTCAGATCACCGATGACGCTGCCGACATAATCTTCCGGCGTCACCACTTCGACCTTCATGATCGGCTCGAGCAGCTGCACGCCAAGCTTGGGCGCCGCTTCACGGAAGCAGGCACGGCCGGCGATTTCGAAGGCGAGCACCGAGGAGTCGACATCATGGTAGGCGCCGTCGATCAGCGTCGCCTTGACGCCGATCATCGGGAAGCCGGCGAACGGGCCAGAGGTCATGACGCTGTTGATGCCCTTTTCGACACCGGGGATGTATTCCTTCGGCACAGCGCCGCCGACGATCTTGGATTCGAACAGGAATTCGCTGCTTTCCGGATTCGGCTCGAAGAGGATCTTGACACGGGCGAACTGGCCGGTGCCGCCGGTCTGCTTCTTGTGGGTGTAGTCCTGCTCGTGCCTGCGGGTGATCGTCTCGCGATAGGCCACCTGCGGCGCGCCAACATTGGCCTCGACCTTGAACTCGCGACGCATGCGGTCGACGATGATGTCGAGGTGGAGTTCGCCCATGCCGGAGATGATCGTCTGGCCGCTTTCCTCGTCGGTCTTGACGCGAAAGGACGGATCCTCGGCGGCCAGGCGATGCAGCGCAAGGCCCATCTTCTCCTGGTCGTTCTTGGTCTTCGGCTCGATCGCGATCTGGATGACCGGATCGGGGAATTCCATGCGCTCGAGGATGACCGGATGCAGCGGATCGCAGAGCGTGTCGCCAGTCGTCGTGTCCTTGAGGCCGGCCAGAGCGACGATGTCGCCGGCGAAAGCCTCTTCGACGTCAGCGCGCGAATTCGCATGCATCTGCAGCATGCGGCCGATGCGCTCCTTCTTGCCCTTCACCGTATTGTCGACCGAGATGCCCTTGGTGAGCTTGCCCGAATAGATGCGGGCAAAGGTGAGCGAGCCGACGAACGGGTCGTTCATGATCTTGAAGGCGAGCATCGACAGCGGCTCGCTGTCGTCGGCGTGACGCTCGATCTCGGCGTCGGTCTTGGCATCGACGCCCTTGATGGCCGGAACATCGGCCGGCGACGGCAGATATTCGACGACTGCGTCGAGCAGCGGCTGCACGCCCTTGTTCTTGAATGCCGAGCCGCAGAACATCGGGTAGAATTTCACCGCGATGGTGCCCTTACGGATCAGGGCGCGGATCTCGTCATTGCTGGGCATCTTGCCTTCGAGGTAATTCTCGAGCGCCGTCTCGTCCATTTCGACGGCGGCCTCGATCATCTTCTCGCGATATTCTTCGGCACGAGCCTTGAGGTCGTCCGGAATCTCGACAACGTCCCAGGCGGCGCCCAGCGTCTCGTCGCGCCAGACCAGCGCGTTCATCTCGACGAGATCGACGACACCCTTGAACTCGGTCTCGGCGCCGATCGGCAGCTGCATGACGACAGCCTGCGCACCGAGGCGCGAACCGATCATTTCGACCGAGCGATAAAAATCCGCGCCGATCTTGTCCATCTTGTTGCAGAAGATCATGCGCGGCACGCGGTACTTGTCGGCCTGGCGCCAGACGGTCTCCGTCTGCGGCTCGACACCGGCGTTGGCGTCGAGCAGCGCAATGGCGCCGTCGAGCACGCGCAGCGAACGCTCGACCTCGATGGTGAAGTCGACGTGGCCGGGAGTGTCGATGATGTTGAAGCGGTGCATCTTGCCGTCACGAGCCTTCCAGAAGGTCGTGGTCGCGGCGGACGTGATGGTGATGCCGCGCTCCTGCTCCTGCTCCATCCAGTCCATGGTGGCAGCGCCGTCATGGACTTCGCCGATCTTGTGCGACTTGCCCGTGTAGTAGAGGACGCGCTCGGTGGTCGTCGTCTTGCCGGCGTCGATATGCGCCATGATACCGAAATTGCGGTAGTCTTCGATTTTATATTCGCGGGCCATGGGAGGTGCCTCTTCAGTCTCGTTCGCGCTTTACCAGCGGTAGTGCGCGAAGGCGCGGTTGGCTTCTGCCATCTTGTGGGTGTCTTCACGCTTCTTGACGGCGGTGCCGCGGTTGTTGGCCGCGTCCATCAGCTCGCCGGAGAGGCGGTCGACCATCGTGGTCTCGTTGCGGTTGCGGGCGGCGGCGATCAGCCAGCGGATGGCCAGCGCCTGACGGCGCTCGGGGCGCACGTCGACCGGAACCTGGTAGGTGGCGCCGCCGACGCGGCGCGAACGCACTTCCACATGCGGCGCGACATTGTCGAGCGCCTGATGGAAGACGGTGACCGGCTCCTGCTTGGTCTTGGACTGGACCTGGTCGAGCGCGCCGTAGACGATGGTCTCGGCAACCGACTTCTTGCCGTCATACATGACGGCGTTCATGAACTTGGTGACGATCAGATCGCCGAACTTCGGGTCCGGGTTGATCTCACGCTTTTCTGCACTGTGACGACGGGACATTTTTTCTCTGCCTCAATTCTGCGTGGTGGCCTGGATCCCGGATCGTCGCCTGGCGCCGTCCGGGATGACCTTGGCTACGCTTCGGTCACTTCGGACGCTTGGCGCCGTATTTCGAACGGCGCTGCTTGCGGTTCTTCACACCCTGCGTGTCGAGCACGCCGCGGATGATATGGTAGCGGACGCCCGGAAGATCCTTGACGCGACCGCCGCGAATCATCACCACCGAGTGCTCCTGAAGGTTGTGGCCTTCGCCGGGGATGTAGCCGATCACTTCAAAACCATTGGTCAGGCGGATCTTGGCCACCTTGCGCAGCGCCGAGTTCGGCTTCTTCGGCGTCGTTGTATAGACGCGCGTGCAGACGCCCCGCTTCTGCGGGTTCTGCTGCATGGCCGGGACCTTGTTGCGCTTCACCGGCGCAATGCGCGGCTTGCGGATCAGCTGGTTGACGGTAGGCATTAAACCCTCTTGTCTCTCAATTCCGTGTCTCGCCCGGTCAGGGCCGCTCAAAGCGTCATTTCCATACGCAAAGTCGGGCCACAAACCGCGCCTCGCGGTCTTGCCCGAACAAATGGCAGAGGAAGCGGAAACCGCTTCATGCACGCCGGAAATGTCTTTTCGCTCGTAAAACGAACCCTGTTTGAGGCAAACTCCAAAGCGTGTCGCTTCGGAAGGGAGAGCCTCACATCGGTTCTGACTGGGCGGCTTCTACTCGCAAGCCTGTTGCCCGTCAACCCCGGAGCACCAAATATTACGCTGAAACCGAGGCTTGGCAGCCATGCGAAAAGCGCATGTAATTTTCTTTCGCCATTTTGCAAGAGCAAGGAAGAAAGTGACCGGCCCTCGACTGTTGCGTAGCCATGCTTCATGCGAAAAAGCGATATGAACAGCGCAAATCCCCTCGCCCGGAGGAATCGGCCCGTGAACGACAATGATGAGCGCCCGGTCACCATCATCACCGGCCGGGCGTGGAAAAGAAAGGGCGGCAAGCCGGAAGGCGTCCACCTCATGCTGGTCGCGCCCGACGACGATTCGGCGGTGCGCCGGGCGCTCGAATCACTCGCGGCCGAAGGCTACGCCGAGGCGGAGCTCGACCAGATCGGCGATCTGGACGGCGTGCCCGACGAAGAGCCGCATTTGTCGGCCTATCAGGGCGCGCTCGAAGGCGAAGTGTCGATCGTCACCTTCGACGTGCCGCTGTGACCAGCCATGTCCCTGGCCGTCGCGGTTTGGGGCCGTCGCGGTCTCGCGCTGCTTGCCCGGCATCGGTTCTCTGCTAAGAACCAAGCGCAATATCAACCTGCGGAGTCCCCATGTCCCTGAATAGCGGTCCCATCAAGCTCGGCATCGTCGGCGTGGGAAAGATTGTTCGCGACCAGCACCTGCCTGCCTTGGCCAAGGACCGCGACTACCTGCTCAGCGCCGCCGCCAGCCGGCACGGCAAGGTCGACGGCATCGCGAATTTTCCTGATATCGAGGCGATGCTCGACGCCGTGCCGGAACTCGAGGCCGTATCGCTCTGCATGCCGCCGCAGTTCCGCTACGACGCCGCGCGGACGGCACTCGAAGCAAAAAAGCATGTCTTTCTGGAAAAGCCACCCGGCGCCACCGTCAGCGAGGTCGAGGACCTGAAAGCACTGGCGGCGGCAAATGGCGTCTCGCTGTTCGCCAGCTGGCATTCGCGCTATGCGCCGGCGGTGGAAGCCGCACGTGCTTTTTTAGGCTCGACCACGATCGGATCGGCCGCCATCAACTGGAAGGAAGACGTGCGCCGCTGGCACCCCAACCAGGACTGGATCTGGGCCCCGGGCGGCTTCGGCGTCTTCGATCCCGGCATCAACGCGCTGTCGATCGCGACCCACATATTGCCGGCGATGTTCATCACCTCGGCGATCCTCGATTTTCCCGAAAACCGCGCCGCCCCGATCGCCGCGCATATCGCCTTCCGCACCTCGAACGGCTTGCCGGTGGCGATGGAACTCGACTGGCGCCAGACCGGCCCGCAAAGCTGGGACATCCTGGCCGAGACGGACAAGGGCGCGATGGTGCTTTCGGGCGGCGGCGCAAAACTCGCGGTCGACGGCCGCGTCGTTCACGACGAGCCGGAAGCGGAGTATCCGATGCTCTACAGGCGTTTCGCCGAGATCGTGCGCGCCGGCGTCTCCGACGTCGATCTCGCCCCGCTCCAGCATGTCGCCGACGCCTTCATGCTCGGCAAGCGCAATGTGGTCGAGGCGTTTTCCGATTAAGCCGTGGAGCTGCAAGGAGTGGTCTTCGCTCCGGTTCTGCAAGCGTCGCGCCGCCCCTCATCTGGCTGCCGCCATCTTCTCCCGTGAACGGGGAGAAGGACGCCGTCATCAAAGATTTCGCCAATCTCCACCGTCGCAGAAAGAGCGCCAAGGTTGCGGCCAGCTTCTTTCTCCCCGTTTACGGGGAGAAATGCCCGGCAGGGCAATGAGGGGCGGCGCCGGACGATCGAAACAAGTCGCAACGCTCGACGACGCCTCCTCCAGTCCGTCGCCAACTCAACACGCAAAAAAGCCGCCGGGTTGCCCCGACGGCTTCGTTGCCTGAGATCTTTACCCGCCGCGCTTACTGCGCGGCGGAAGCCATGTCGGTCAGCATCGGATCGGCGACCTCGACGCCCGACGCCTTGCGGCGCTCGTCGATGATCAGCTCGTCGCGCGAGGTGGCGATGCGCCGGATCTGGCTCATCGTGCCGCCGGTGCCGGCCGGGATCAGACGGCCGACGATGACGTTTTCCTTCAGCCCTTGCAGCATGTCGGTCTTGCCGGCAACCGCCGCTTCGGTCAGCACCCGGGTCGTCTCCTGGAAGGAGGCGGCCGAGATGAAGGACGGCGTCTGCAGCGAGGCCTTGGTGATGCCCAACAGCACCGGCTGGCCTTCGGCCGGCTTCTTGCCGTCTTCGACCAGGCGCTCGTTGACCTCTTCCAGCTCGATCACGTCGACGTGGTCGCCCGGAATGTAGGTCGAGTCGCCCTGCGCAGTGATCTCGACCTTCTGCAGCATCTGGCGAACGATCACCTCGATGTGCTTGTCGTTGATCGACACGCCCTGCAGACGGTAGACCTCCTGGATCTCGTTGACGAGGTAGGAGGCAAGCGCCTCAACGCCCTTGATCGCCAGGATGTCGTGCGGCGCCGGATTGCCGTCGAGGATGTAGTCGCCCTTCTCGATGACGTCGCCGTCCTGGAGATGGAACGGCTTGCCCTTCGGGATCAGGTATTCGACCGGCTCAAGCGTCGAGTCATGCGGCTCGATGATGATGCGTCGCTTGTTCTTGTAGTCGCGGCCGAAGCGGATCGTGCCATCGATCTCGGCGATGATGGCGTGATCCTTCGGACGGCGTGCCTCGAACAGTTCGGCAACACGCGGCAGACCACCGGTGATGTCCTTGGTCTTGGCGCTTTCCATCGGGATACGCGCCAGCACGTCGCCGGGGCGAACCTGTGCACCCGGCTCGACCGAAAGAATGGCCTCGACCGAGAGCAGGAAGCGAGCGTCGCCGCCCTTCGACAGTTTGCCGACCTTGCCCTTGGCGTCCTGGACGACGATCGCCGGCTTGAGGTCGTTGCCGCGTGGCGTCGAACGCCAGTCGATGACCTCGCGCTTGGTGATGCCGGTCGATTCGTCGGCCGTTTCCTGCACGGAAATGCCGTCGACCAGATCCTCGAACGCCACCTTGCCCTCGATTTCGGTGAGGACCGGGCGGGTATAGGGATCCCACTCGGCGATGCGCTGGCCGCGCTTCACCTTGTCGCCATCGTCCACGAAGATGCGCGAACCATAGGTGAGGCGGTGCGTGGCGCGCTCCTTGCCGGCCTCGTCGAGGATCAGCACCGCCATGTTGCGGCCCATGACCATCTGCTGGCCGTCGGAGTTGCGCACCACGTTGCGGTTGCGGATCTCGACCTTGCCCTCATACGAGGCTTCAAGGAACGACGAGTCCACCACCTGCGCCGTACCGCCCATGTGGAAGGTACGCATGGTGAGCTGGGTGCCCGGCTCGCCGATCGACTGCGCCGCGATGACGCCGACAGCCTCGCCCTGGTTGACCGGGGTGCCGCGGGCCAGATCGCGTCCGTAGCAGACAGCGCAGACACCGACCCTGACGTCGCAAGTCAGCGCCGAGCGGATGCGGACCGACTGGACGCCGGCCTTTTCGATCTGCTCGACGTCGCGTTCGTCCATCAGCGTTCCGGCCTTGACCAGAACCTCACCCGTCACCGGATGCGTGATGTCGTCGAGCGCCGTGCGGCCGAGAACCCGCTGGCCGACGGAAGCGACGACCTGGCCGGCATCGACGATCGGCTGCATGGTGAGGCCCTTGTCGGTGCCGCAGTCGACGGAGTTGACGATGCAGTCCTGAGCCACGTCGACCAGACGACGGGTGAGGTAACCCGAGTTCGCCGTCTTCAAGGCGGTGTCGGCCAGACCCTTGCGGGCGCCGTGGGTCGAGTTGAAATACTCGAGCACGGTCAGGCCTTCCTTGAAGTTGGAGATGATCGGCGTCTCGATGATTTCACCGCTCGGCTTGGCCATCAGGCCGCGCATACCGGCAAGCTGGCGCATCTGGGTGGGCGAGCCACGCGCACCGGAGTGCGACATCATGTAGATCGAGTTCATTGGCTTTTGACGGCCATTGTCCTCGAACTCGACCGCCTTGATGCGGGCCATCATCTCGTCGGCGACCTTTTCCGAGCACTTGGCCCAGGCGTCGACGACCTTGTTGTACTTCTCGCCCTGCGTGATCAGGCCGTCATTGTACTGCTGCTCGTATTCCTTGGCCAAGGCCTCGGTGTCGGAAACCAGCTTGATCTTGGCATCCGGGATCAGCATGTCGTCCTTGCCGAACGAGATGCCGGCGCGGCAGGCGTGGCTGAAGCCGAGGGCCATGATGCGATCGCAGAAAATGACCGTCTCCTTCTGACCGCAATGGCGGTAGACGGTGTCGATCATCTTGGAGATGTTCTTCTTGGTCATCTCCTGGTTGGCGGTCTCGTACGGCACGTTGACGTTCTTCGGCAGAAGCTCGCCGATGATCATGCGGCCGGGCGTGGTGTCGTAGATCTTCGACACGACCTTGCCGTCCGCATCGACCGTGCGGAAGCGGCCCTTGATCTTGGAGTGCAGCGTCACCGCCTTGGTCTCGAGCGCGTGCTGCAGTTCGCCCATGTCGGCAAACACCATGCCCTCGCCCGGCTCGTTCTGGTTGACGATCGACAGATAGTAGAGACCCAGAACCATGTCCTGCGACGGCACGATGATCGGCGCGCCGGAAGCCGGGTGCAGGATGTTGTTGGTCGACATCATCAGCACGCGGGCTTCAAGCTGCGCTTCCAGCGACAGCGGCACGTGAACCGCCATCTGGTCGCCGTCGAAATCGGCGTTGAAAGCCGTGCAGACCAGCGGGTGAAGCTGGATCGCCTTGCCTTCGATCAGGATCGGCTCGAACGCCTGGATGCCGAGGCGGTGCAGCGTCGGCGCACGGTTCAAGAGCACCGGATGCTCGCGGATAACCTCGTCGAGGATATCCCAGACCTCCGGACGCTCCTTCTCGACCAGCTTCTTCGCCTGCTTGACGGTCGAGGAATAACCCTTGGCGTCGAGACGGGCATAGATGAAGGGCTTGAACAGTTCGAGCGCCATCTTCTTCGGCAGGCCGCACTGGTGCAGCTTGAGCTCCGGACCGGTCACGATGACCGAGCGGCCGGAATAGTCGACGCGCTTGCCGAGCAGGTTCTGGCGGAACCGGCCCTGCTTGCCCTTCAGCATGTCGGACAGCGACTTCAGCGGGCGCTTGTTGGCGCCGGTGATGACGCGGCCGCGACGGCCGTTGTCGAACAGCGCGTCGACGGCTTCCTGCAGCATGCGCTTTTCATTGCGCACGATGATGCCGGGCGCGCGCAGCTCGATCAGCCGCTTCAGGCGGTTGTTGCGGTTGATGACGCGGCGATAGAGATCGTTGAGATCGGACGTGGCGAAGCGGCCGCCGTCCAGGGGAACCAGCGGGCGCAGGTCCGGCGGGATCACCGGCACCACCTTCATGATCATCCATTCCGGACGGTTGCCGGACTCCATGAAGTTCTCGACGACCTTGAGCCGCTTCAGATACTTCTTCTGCTTGAGCTCGGATGTAGTCGAAGCCAGCTCCGAACGCAGGTCGCCGGCGATCTTCTCCAGGTCCATGCCGGCCAGAAGGTCGTGGATGGCCTCGGCGCCGATCATGGCGGTGAAGCTATCCTCGCCATATTCGTCGACGGCCATCATGTATTCTTCCTCGCTGAGGAGCTGGTGCTCCTTCAGCGCGGTCAGGCCGGGCTCGGTGACGATGTAGTTCTCGAAGTAGAGAACGCGCTCGATGTCCTTCAGCGTCATGTCGAGCAGCGTGCCGATACGCGACGGCAGCGACTTCAGGAACCAGATATGGGCGACCGGCGCGGCCAGCTCGATATGGCCCATGCGCTCGCGACGGACGCGCGACAGCGTGACTTCGACGCCGCACTTCTCGCAGATGACGCCCTTGTACTTCATGCGCTTGTACTTGCCGCACAGGCATTCGTAGTCCTTGATCGGGCCGAAAATGCGCGCGCAGAACAGGCCGTCGCGCTCCGGCTTGAAGGTGCGGTAGTTGATGGTCTCCGGCTTCTTGATCTCGCCAAACGACCAGGACAGAATCTTCTCAGGGCTGGCGAGCGAAATCCGGATGGAATCGAACACCTGTGCAGGCGCCTGGGGATTGAAGAGATTCATGACCTCTTGGTTCATGCCGTTCTCCTTTTCGGGGTCATCGAAAACCCCTTGCATCTAGCGCGGGCCAAACGCCCGCCGACTTGATCGGCCATCGGCCGAAGAAACTTTCCTGTTTGAGCATGATCTTGGCCGAAAACCGGTAACCACTTTTCGGGATCATGCTCGGCGTCCGGTCGCGGGGATCCGCGACCGGACGTCTTGCTTATTCGGCCGCGTCGGGCAGCCGGATCGGGTTGTCATCGAGCTTGGTGTTCTCCAGCTCGACATTGAGGCCCAGAGACCGCATTTCCTTGACGAGAACGTTGAAGCTCTCGGGGATGCCGGCCTCGAAGGTGTCGTCGCCTCTGACGATCGCCTCATAGACCTTGGTGCGGCCGGCGACGTCGTCCGACTTCACCGTCAGCATCTCCTGCAGCGTGTAGGCGGCGCCGTACGCTTCGAGCGCCCAGACCTCCATCTCGCCGAAGCGCTGGCCACCGAACTGCGCCTTGCCGCCCAGCGGCTGCTGGGTAACGAGCGAGTACGGCCCGATCGAACGCGCGTGGATCTTGTCGTCCACAAGATGGTGAAGCTTGAGCATATATATGTAGCCCATCGTCACTTTGCGATCGAACGGCTCGCCGGTGCGTCCGTCATAGAGCTGCGACTGACCGCTGGTGTGCAGGCCCGCCTGCTCCAGCATGATGTTGATGTCGGCCTCGTGCGCGCCGTCGAACACCGGTGTCGCGATAGAGACGCCGCGGCGCATCTGCTCGCTGAGGCGAACGACGCTCTCGTCGTCATAGTCGCGGACCGGCTCGTTGCGGTCGTTGGCCGGCATGAAGCTCTCGAGCGTCTTGCGCAGCGGCTTGATGTCGCCGCCTGTCTTGTACGCGTCGATCAGCTCGCCGATCTTCCTGCCCATTCCGGCGCAAGCCCAGCCCAGATGCGTCTCCAGGATCTGGCCGACATTCATGCGGCTCGGCACACCCAGCGGGTTGAGCACGATATCGGCATGCGTGCCGTCCTCGAGGAACGGCATGTCCTCGACCGGAACGATCCGCGACACGACACCCTTGTTGCCGTGCCGGCCGGCCATCTTGTCGCCGGGCTGCATCTTGCGCTTCACGGCCACGAAGACCTTGACCATCTTCATGACGCCGGGAGGCATCTCGTCGCCGCGCTGCACCTTCTCGACCTTGTCCATGAAGCGCTGTTCGAGCGCCTTCTTGGAATCGTCGTACTGGCCGCGCAGGGCTTCCAGTTCGCTCTGGAGCTTTTCGTTCTCCACCGCAAACTGCCACCACTGCGAACGCGGATACTCGTCGAGCGTATCCTTCGACAGCTTCGAGCCCTTCTTGAAACCCTTCGGCCCGGCAATCGCATCCTTGCCGACGAGAACGTCGGACAGGCGCGAATAGACGTTGCGGTCGAGAATCGCCTGCTCGTCGTCGCGGTCCTTGGCGAGGCGTTCGATCTCCTCGCGCTCGATCGCCATGGCGCGCTCGTCCTTCTCCACACCGTGGCGGTTGAAGACGCGCACTTCGACGACGGTGCCGAAGGTCCCAGGCGGCATGCGCATGGAGGTGTCACGCACGTCCGATGCCTTTTCGCCAAAAATGGCGCGCAGAAGCTTTTCTTCCGGCGTCATCGGGCTTTCGCCCTTCGGCGTGATCTTGCCAACCAGGATGTCGCCCGGCTGCACTTCGGCACCGATATAGACGATGCCAGCCTCGTCGAGGTTCTTCAGCGCTTCTTCCGAGACATTGGGAATGTCGCGGGTGATTTCCTCCGGCCCGAGCTTGGTATCCCGCGCCATGACCTCGAACTCCTCGATGTGGATCGAGGTGAAGACGTCGTCGGCGACGATGCGCTCGGACAAGAGGATCGAGTCCTCGTAGTTGTAACCGTTCCACGGCATGAACGCGACCAGCACGTTGCGGCCGAGCGCCAGATCGCCAAGCTCGGTCGACGGACCGTCGGCGATGATGTCGCCCTTGTTGACCAGGTCGCCCATGCGCACCAGCGGACGCTGGTTGATGCAGGTGTTCTGGTTCGAACGCTGGAACTTCATCAGCCGGTAGATGTCGACGCCCGACTTGCCGGGATCGAGATCTTCCGTGGCGCGGATGACGATACGCGTCGCGTCGACCTGGTCGACGATGCCGCCGCGGCGGGCGCCGATGGCGGCGCCGGAGTCACGGGCGACGATCGGCTCCATGCCGGTGCCGACGAACGGCGCTTCGGCGCGCACCAGCGGCACGGCCTGACGCTGCATGTTCGAGCCCATCAGCGCGCGGTTGGCGTCGTCGTTCTCGAGGAACGGGATCAGCGCCGCGGCCACCGACACCATCTGCTTGGGCGACACGTCCATCAGATCGACGTTTTCGCGCGGCGCCATCATCACTTCGCCGGCATTGCGGCAAATGACGAATTCGTCGACGAAACCACCATTCTTGTCGAGCTCGGCATTGGCCTGCGCGACGTGGTGCTTGGCCTCTTCCATCGCCGACAGATAGACGACCTCATTGGTCAGCTTGCCGTTGACGATCTTGCGGTACGGGCTCTCGATGAAGCCATACTTGTTGACGCGCGCAAAGGTGGCCAGCGAGTTGATCAGACCGATGTTCGGGCCTTCCGGCGTCTCGATCGGGCAGATGCGGCCGTAATGCGTCGGGTGCACGTCGCGCACCTCGAAGCCGGCGCGCTCCCGGGTCAGGCCACCGGGTCCAAGCGCCGAGAGACGGCGCTTGTGGGTGATCTCCGACAGCGGGTTGGTCTGGTCCATGAACTGCGACAGCTGCGAGGAACCGAAGAACTCGCGCACGGCGGCAGCCGCCGGCTTGGCGTTGATCAGGTCCTGCGGCATCACCGTATCGATCTCGATCGAGGACATGCGTTCCTTGATCGCGCGCTCCATGCGCAACAGGCCGACGCGGTACTGGTTCTCCATCAGTTCGCCGACCGAGCGCACGCGGCGATTGCCGAGATTGTCGATGTCGTCGATCTCACCCTTGCCGTCGCGCAGTTCGACCAGCGTCTTGACCACGGCCAGGATGTCGTCCTTGCGCAGCACGCGCACGGTGTCCTCGGCCTTGAGCTCGAGGCGCATGTTCATCTTGACGCGGCCGACGGCCGACAGATCATAGCGCTCGCTGTCGAAGAACAGCGAGTTGAACATGGCTTCGGCGGTTTCCAGCGTCGGCGGCTCGCCGGGGCGCATGACGCGGTAGATGTCGAACAGCGCGTCCTGGCGGCTCTCGTTCTTGTCGACGTTGAGCGTGTTGCGGATATAGGCGCCAACATTGACGTGGTCGATGTCGAGGACCTTGATCTCGTCGTCGCCGGCGGCGAGAAGCACTTTTAGCGTCTTTTCGTCGATCTCGTCGCCGGCTTCGAGGAAAATCTCGCCGGTCGCATAGTTGACGATGTCCTCGGCAAGGTAGTTGCCGAGCAGATCCTCGTCGGTCGCCTTGATCGCCTTGAGACCCTTTTCGCCGAGCTGACGGGCCTGGCGTGCGGTGATCTTCTTGCCGGCCTCGACGACGACCTCGTTGGTGTCTGCATCGACCAGGTCGCCGACAGCCTTGAGGCCGCGGAAACGATCGACGTTGAACGGGATGCGCCAGTGGTCGCCGGCGCGCTTGTAGGTGATCTTGTTGTAGAAGGTCGACAGGATCTCCTCGGCGTCCATGCCGAGCGCCATCAGCAGCGACGTCACCGGAATCTTGCGGCGGCGGTCGATGCGGGCGTGCACGACGTCCTTCGAGTCGAACTCGATGTCGAGCCACGAACCGCGATAGGGGATGACGCGCGCGGCAAACAGCAGCTTGCCCGACGAGTGCGACTTGCCCTTGTCATGGTCGAAGAAGACGCCCGGCGAACGGTGCATCTGCGAGACGATGACGCGCTCGGTGCCATTGACGATGAAGGTGCCGTTCAAGGTCATGAGCGGCATGTCGCCCATGTAGACGTCCTGCTCCTTGATGTCCTTGATCGACTTGGCGCCGGTATCCTCGTCGATATCGAACACGATGAGGCGCAGCGTCACCTTGAGTGGCGCGGCATAGGTCAGGTCGCGCTGACGGCATTCGTCAACGTCGAATTTCGGTGCTTCGAACTCGTACTTCACGAATTCCAGCATCGAGGAGCCGGAAAAGTCGGAAATCGGGAACACCGATTTGAAAACCGCCTGCAGTCCCTCGTCAGGACGCCCGCCCTTGGGCTCCTCGACCATCAGGAACTGGTCATAGGATGCCTTCTGAACCTCGATCAGGTTCGGCATCTCCGCAACTTCCGGAATCTTTCCGAAGAATTTGCGTACGCGTCTGCGGCCATTGAAAGTTTGTGTCTGGGCCATCGTCGCTCCTTAGCTCGATTCTCGGGGCGAGCCTCGCCGCGGCTCGCCTTGCATTCTCGGCCACCTTCGGCGGCGGCCTTTATTTGTTCACCCGCCACCTGTCGGTGGCCGGCCAAAACGGGAGAAAACCCGTTTCCTGAAGGCCGGTTCACGGCCCTCAGGAAAGAGGTTTTCGTACTCTTCGCGTTACGCAGCCTCCCTTCGCGCCAAGGGAGTGGCGGACGGCGCGTAGCCGCCCGCCGATATCAAACGCTTACTTCAGTTCGACCTTGGCGCCGGCTGCTTCCAGCTGGGCCTTGAACTTGTCCGCGTCGGCCTTGGAAACAGCTTCCTTGACCGGCTTCGGAGCCGCCTCGACCAGGTCCTTGGCTTCCTTGAGGCCAAGACCGGTGATGGCGCGAACTTCCTTGATGACGTTGATCTTCTGAGCGCCCGCCTCGGTGAGGACGACGTCGAATTCCGTCTTTTCCTCGACCGGAGCAGCTGCAGCCGCAGCACCGCCGGCGGCAGCAACCGCCACCGGAGCAGCAGCGGAAACGCCCCACTTTTCTTCCAGAAGCTTCGACAGCTCGGCCGCCTCGAGGACGGTCAGCTTCGAAAGGTCGTCTACGATCTTTGCCAGATCAGCCATTGCAATATTCCTTCATAAGGTTCGAACGTGTGTTTGTGATAGCGAGGAACGGCCTCATGCCGCCTCGTCCTTCCGGGCGTAAGCGCCGATGACGCGCGCGACCGAAGCCGCAGGCGCATTGACGATCTGGGCGATCCGGGTTGCCGGCGTGGCGATCATGCCCACCAGCCTGGCGCGCAGCTCATCGAGCGACGGAAGTGTGGCGAGTGCCTTCACACCGTCGGCGTTGAGCGAGGTGGTGCCCATTGCGCCGCCGAGAATGACGAGCTTGTCATTTCCCTTGGCGAAATCGGACGCGACCTTCGGCGCCGCAATCGGATCCTCCGAATAGGCGATCAGCGTCTGTCCCTTGAACAGGTCGATGATCGATGCGGAGTCCGTGCCCTGAAGAGCGATTTTGGCGAGACGGTTCTTCGCGACTTTGACGGTGCCACCGGCGACACGCATTTTCGACCGAAGGTCGTTCATTTGCGCGACGGTAATACCGGCGTAGTGGGCCACGACGACTGAACCAGCGCCCGAAAACGCTTCATTCAGGCCCGTGACGAGTTCGCGTTTTTCCGCTCTGTCCACTGCCTATCTCCAGTTGACCCCAATCCTGTTAACGGGAACATTCCCATTACGAGGACAGGTGTCGGGTTGCCTTTTGCCGGCCGGGCCATCCAGTAACGGATCTCCCGAACGACGCTCGAGGATCCTGCCCCCTTTCGCCACACCAGCCGGCAAGCCGAATGGTGCGCAGACAAAAGGCAAACACGGTTCGAACCTTTCATTGGAGCAGTCGCTCCGTTGTCCGGTCTTCACCCGTCTCATGCAGGCCCGCATGAATTAAGGCCCCCCTTGAACCAAGGCCTGGGGCCGCCCGCAATCTCGGACAGGATGTCCGGAAGCCTTCCGACTTCCGGTACCGGGCCGCCGAGATAAATCGGAGGCCCGGAATTCTGTTTGCGGATCAGCCCTTTAGCGGCAGATCCAAATAGTTCGCATCAGGACGCTGCCAGCGTCGAGACGTCGAGCTTGAGGCCAGGGCCCATCGTCGAGGTGACCGACACCTTCTTGACGTAGTTGCCCTTGGCGCCAGCCGGCTTCGCCTTGGTGACCGCGTCAGCGAAGGCGCGAACATTCTCTTCCAGCGCCTTGACGTCGAACGAGATCTTGCCGACGCCGCCATGAACGATGCCGGCCTTCTCGACGCGGAACTCGACCGCGCCACCCTTCGACGCCTTGACGGCGGCGGTAACGTCGGTGGTGACAGTGCCGACCTTCGGGTTCGGCATCATGCCGCGCGGGCCGAGCACCTTGCCCAGACGGCCGACCAGCGGCATCATGTCCGGCGTGGCTATGCAGCGATCGAAGTCGATCGTGCCCTTCTGGACGATGTCGACCAGATCCTCGGCGCCAACGATATCGGCGCCGGCCGCCTTGGCTTCCTCGGCCTTGTCGCCACGCGCGAAAACCGCGACGCGGACGGTACGGCCGGTGCCGTTCGGCAGGTTGACCACGCCACGGACCATCTGGTCGGCATGGCGCGGGTCGACACCCAGGTTCATCGCGATTTCAACGGTCTCGTCGAACTTCACCGATGACCGGTCCTTGAGCAGCTTCAACGCATCACCCAAGGCATAGGCCTTGTTGGGATCGATGCCTTCGCGGGTCTTCGATACACGCTTTGCAATCTTTGCCATGATCTCAGCCCACCACTTCCAGACCCATCGAGCGGGCGGAGCCCTCGACCATGCGCATGGCCCCCTCGATATCGGTCGCGTTCAGATCCTTCATCTTCTGCTCGGCGATGGCGCGCACCTTGTCGCGGCCGATCGTGCCGGCCTTGACCTTACCCGGCTCCTTCGAGCCCGACTTCAGGTTTGCGGCCTTCTTCAGGAAGTAGCTCACCGGCGGCGTCTTCATGACGAAGGTGAACGACTTGTCCTGGTAGTAGGTGATCACGACCGGAACCGGCGATCCCTTTTCCATTTCCTGGGTCTGCGCGTTGAACGCCTTGCAGAACTCCATGATGTTGATGCCGCGCTGACCAAGCGCCGGTCCGATCGGGGGCGACGGCGTCGCCGAGCCCGCGGAAACCTGGAGCTTGAGCTGGCCTGCAATTTTCTTAGCCATCTCTTCCTGCCTTTATCTCATGCCGGCCCCAAATCTGGGCAACACCGGCGGTTGCAGTCTGGTGGTGCGGTTCCTGCAGCGGGCTAAAGCCGCATTCGCCTCCCACCCGTTTTGGCGGCGATTTCCACGCCGCCTCCCTCACCGCCGAATTGGCGACAAGCATTTCGGATCAGCCCTTTTCGACCTGTCCGAATTCGAGATCGACCGGCACGGCGCGCCCGAAGATCGAAACTTCCACCTTGAGCCGCGCCCGCTCCTCGTCCACTTCCTGGACGAAACCGTTGAACGAGGCGAACGGACCGTCCGAGACGCGGATCGCCTCGCCGATCTCGAAAGTCACCGACGGCTTCGGCCGCTCGACGCCTTCCTGCACCTGGTTCAGGATGCGCTGTGCCTCGGCCTCGGTGATCGGCACCGGCTTCGAATCACCCAGGAAGCCGGTGACCTTCGGCGTGTTCTTCACGAGCGAGAACACTGCGTCGGTCAGGTTGGCCTTCAGCAGCACGTAGCCCGGGAAGAACTTGCGCTCGGCATCGACCTTGCGGCCGCGGCGTATCTCGACGACCTTCTCGGTCGGCACCACGATCTGCTCGATATCAGCGGACAGGCCTTTCTGCTTGGCCTTGTTCTCGATGTCCTCAGCGACCTTTTTTTCAAAGTTCGAATAGGCGTGGACGATGTACCACCGCGCAGTCATTTCAAGGCTTCTCCGTAATCGCCGGACTCAGCGTCCAATGCCCAGAATCTGCTCGACCGCGAGGCCCATGAGCTGATCGGCAGTAAAGAAAAAGATCATCGCGATCACAGCGAACGCCAGAACCATCACCGTCGAGATCATCGTTTCGCGACGCGACGGCCAAGTCACCTTGGCGGTCTCCGCGCGAACCTGCTGGAGAAAGACGAAAGGATTTGTGGTTTTCGAAGCCATGTGCCGCTCTGTCTGCAAGACCCGTTGACCGGATCTCCTGGATGATCCCGCTGGCCGGGATGTGCCGCCTGAGCCTGTGTTCGCGCCGAATCAGCGCAATCATTTCGCCCATGCAAATCGGACGCGTAAAGCCGGCTTCCCAGCTCCACGCGTCGCGTGTCTGTTTCGTCTACATAAAACCGATTCTTGATCCACGCAAGTGGCAAGTGTCCGCTTTATGCCAAACGCCGCCTCGGAACCATCCAGTCGTCCCGTTCCGGCTATGGCGCTCTTATGCCTCAAGACAGCCTATATGGCAAGCCACCGCGCGATTTTCAAAAGGTCGATGCGCGGAAGACCAGAGATTTTTTCATGAATTGGCCATTTCGAAAAATGGCACGGGCAGCAGGGCTCGAACCTACGACCTGCGGTTTTGGAGACCGCCGCTCTACCAACTGAGCTATGCCCGTATCGCGCGCTGCTATTTCATAAAGCGGACAAGAACTCAAGTCGAGTTTTCAGGCGTGGCCGCGACGGGCTGCAATCGTCGAAATCCGAGGGCCAGCGCCCAGGCGCATATCAGAAGTTCGAGGGCAAAAGTCCAATGCAACATGAAGCTCATGACCCAGTTGCGATACATCGCCGGAACCGTGACGAGTTCGAGCGCGCGCCGGTCGAACGGCATTAGCCACATGATAGGCGACGCCACTGAGTCCAGGATCATGTATATCATTGCGGCGGCAAAGAAGGCGCCGACGGGGGCCAGATATCGCGGATCCCGCCAACCGCTGCCCAGAAGAGCGGCCAGTGCGTGACGTAGGCGTGGTGATGGGTTCGTCCGCCATCGACAAAATGGAAATAGACCATGTCGAGGTCGGGGACGACGCTGCCGAGCATTGCCGCCGCCATGATCCCCGATCTGCCGGGCCAACGGTTTCGTGCGAAAGTACCGAGTATGTAGCCAGCCGGAAGATGAGCGATCAGCATCGTCAAACCTTGTTCATTGCCGAATCGGTCGAACGTCGCGGCGGATTGTGGCGCATTCAGGAAGGACAACCCGCCTCGCCCTATCGCGCTCGGCTGGGGCGTGACTGCGCCTTACAGCTTGACGGCCGCCTCGGCCTGAACCTCGGACGTCGACACGACGCGGCAATTCTCCGGCATTGGCTGCGACTTGCAGATGGTCGGGCCGGTAAATTCATCGGCCGAACCAAGCCCGGTCGTCAGCCCGACTTTCAGCATCGTCTCGGGTTCGAGCTGCCGATGGCGCGAGGCCGGCACCGACCGCATCGCCACCAGCAGACCGGATCCGACCGCCATATCCCTGAGATAGGTTTTGACCCGCTGCTCCAACCCGATCGGGTGCACGGTCAACTGCGCGCGAGGACCGACAAGGCGTCTGACACCGCCGGCAAGCATGATCGGACAGGCCGCGCCACACGCGCCGCTCGCATCGATCGTCAGCCCGACATGGACGCCATCCTCGGCGGTGCAATCCGCCTTGTCCGGCTCGCATCCAATGAAGTCCGTCCGCGCAACCGCCACGTCGAGCTTGCGTTCTCGGATCAACCTTCCGGCGGCCAGAGCGCCGAGCACGTCGCCTCCCGGCGAGTTGATCACCACGGGAAGTCGCCGGTCACCGATCGTGTCCAGCAGTTGGCGCAGCCGTTCCGGCGTTTGAGCGCTGATCGTGCCTTCCGCCGAGATCCATTCGGGACAATTGGGATCGCAGAGAAAACTTCTGCCGCGAACCAGGACGAAGCGCATATCGCCAACATCGGCCCGCTGCCCGGTTTCAGGTTCGACCGGCGCGGCGGGAGCGGGCTTGGCGTACGCCACCACGTCGCCGGCCGGCGCCGGTATTTCCCTGCAGTTCGCGGCCACCGGATCGGTGTTGCACAGGGTTGGCGCGGTCAGCAGGTCGACGGCATCCAGGCTGGTCACGAGCTTCGCCTGCAGCATGTCGTAGGGAGCCAGCTGCTGGATGCTGCTGGCCGGCGTGTTCTTCATCGTCTCGAGCACGGCCTGGCCGACGCCCATTTCGTTCAGATAGGCAGCCAGTCTTTTCTCCACCGACTTGCTCATCTCGTAGGTCTTGTAGCTGCCGGCGTTCTTGCGGCCGACGATCTTCTTGCTGAGGATCTTCTTCTTGCCTCTGACCACGCGATAGGTGGTCCGGTACTGCAATTTCGTCCGGATGTAGGTCGTGGTGATCTGATGCACGCCGAGAAAGGCCCATTGCCCGACGACGCGCCTGATGCCGCCGGCAAACATCAGCGGACAGGCGGAATTGCAGATGGCGCCGCCGGCATAGGCATTGCCGAAATAGCGAGCGCCCTTGCCGTCGTTTTCCTTGCAGTCCTTGGCATCGGGCTGGCAGCCGGTGAACCGGGTTTTACCGACCGCGATATCGAGCTTGTTCCTGCGGAGCAGCCGGCCAAGCGCCAGCGCCGCTTCGACGTTGCCGCCGGGAGAATCCACGACAACGGGTAGTTTTCGGCCACCAAGCCCCTTGAGCGTGCGTTTGAACAGGGCCGGCGTGCCGGCCTCTATCGAGCCTTCAGCCGATATCCATTCCGGGCAGGTCGGTTCGCAACCAGGCGCGCTGCTGCGGACGACGACAAACCGCATCGTCGGACCAAGATCCGGCGCGGATTTTCTGGTGTTCGCCGCGAAGGCAGCGTGTCCCATGACCAGGAACGACGCCAGGCAGATCACCCCTAGCATCCACCATGTCTGGCCATTCAGACGGTGCCACGAAACCATTCGGGAAGCCCCCCGCAATGCAATCTATACTAGTTCAGCTTTGAAGGCTTGCAATAGGGTTTTGCGACGACGCCGCAGGCGCCGGCTATACCTAAAAAGGCAAGTCGTGTGTACGCAAATAAGCAAAAAGGGCAGCCCGAGGACCGCCCTTTTTGCATTCGATCTGACCGGCCAACGCCGGCGCCCACTACTCTTTGATGGTGACGACGATGCCGGCACCGACGGTGCGGCCGCCTTCACGGATGGCGAAGCGCAGCTTCTCTTCCATGGCGATCGGCACGATCAGCTCGACATCGACGGTGATGTTGTCGCCCGGCATCACCATCTCGGTGCCTTCCGGCAGCGACACGATGCCGGTCACGTCGGTCGTGCGGAAGTAGAACTGCGGCCGGTANTTGGTGAAGAACGGCGTGTGACGGCCGCCCTCGTCCTTGGTCAGGATGTAGGCTTCGGCGACGAACTTCTTGTGCGGCTTGACCGTGCCCGGCTTGGCCAGAACCTGGCCGCGCTCGACACCTTCACGGTCGACACCGCGCAGCAGCGCGCCGATGTTGTCGCCGGCCTGGCCCTGGTCGAGCAGCTTGCGGAACATCTCGACGCCGGTGCAGGTCGTCTTGGTG
>NZ_AZUX01000007.1:0-234264 GCF_000513915.1 Mesorhizobium sp. WSM2561 | reverse complement strand
CATAGACGTCCAGGCCCTGTCTCTGAAGTTCGACAGCGGTTTCAATCGCAGACCTTTTGGAGAAGTATCCTCGGTACGGAACGCATCCGAACACCGGAAAGCACCATGTTCGTGGCGTCAGCGAGAATTCCGGCGCGGCGAAGATGGCCCATGTCACCGCGTCCCGACCAACGTTAACATAGCTGCGGTAGCTATTGTTGTCCGGCAGCGCTAGTTCATCTATCGCAAACTGTCGGATGGCGCTCGCCGATGCCATTCGAGCGCGCAATGTCCCAGGNNTCGAAGGATCGTCGATCAGCTCTNCGACATCCTGGCGCGCCGCCATGATCTCCACGTGACCCTTCAAGGATTGTGCGTAGTAGGAAATGCTGGTGCAACCTGCCAGGCCGGACATCACGATCATCGCAGCAACCGAACGAAAAAATGCACGCATCACGGTTGCCCACGGCATTTGCTCACACGTCCGGATAGGGCAAACGTCGCAACTACGCCCGGTCCCAAACAGTGGCTCCAATTCGGTTGATGTCCTGCGATGAGGTTTAGGTTAGACGTTCGTCTTCGGCAAGATTGTCATAATGTGATCATTCGCTGCCAAATTGCCGAATGTCCGCTATAAGCCGGACACGGCGGCATGCGAACTATCCGCCTAGGAGGTCTTTTTCTCCTGAAGCTTCCGGTCGCATACGGCCCACCGCTGTTGGTCCGCAATGCGCCTAATCTCTGTCGTTCAGGTGACTCTCGCGGCTTCCCAAAAGCTGTCGTTCCGCTTTGGGGCCAGGAGCAGCGCTTCTGAACGTCCGCTTCGCGCCAGAAGCGGCCATCTAAGCCCCACGATCAAACCGCTCTGCGGGCCACATAGAGGATGGTTGTCATGTTTCGAGTAACACGCCCGCCAAATTCGTCTTGCGCGATGCGCCCGATCTCGCCAATCACGCGCTCTCGATCAGGACGGAGCGTTACGTTGGAGTAGCTCGAATAGAGTTGCATCGTCTGATCTGGATCGAGTTCTATCGACCAGGTGCTTGCCTGAACGCCGATCATGTCAAACGCTTGCGCCGCTTCTAAAGCGGCCAAGCGCGCGACCTTATCAGCACCGAACTCAAGATTGGATGAGTCGCTGTTTGACGGGTTCGCCGGACCATCAGAGAGAAGGACCTTCGTTGCTTCGTGGAATGGATCGTCGCGGTCGGGGTCGCCAAAAATGTTCCAGAATGGCGCCCACCACCCACCTACTCGAAGGGCATCGACGATCCTCTGCAGTGCATCAGCTTCGTTGACCCAGTGAAACGCGGTTGCACTTGTCCCGAGGTCAAATGATGACCTCGCAAGCACAGCATCTTCAAAGGCGCTGTTGACGACGCGAAGTGCCGGTGATCCTGCCTTCTCTTCGAGAAAGCCTGCGAGGCGAGCATCCGGCTCTATCGCGACCAGAGGATTTGCCCCACTCTCCAGCATTCGGCGCGTCGCCTTGCCTGTCCCGGCACCGATCTCAAACGTTGAAGTTCCTTCGCCCAAGCCGCAACGAGATCGCAGGATCTCAAACACCCATTCTGGATAATCCGGACGAGCCTGGTGATAACCTGCTGGGTCTAATCCGAAAGCAGCGCGTCCCTTTTCCTTCTCGATAGCGACATCGTTCATCAGTGGGCTCCTTCACAGCGGGGCCCGGCAAGAACCCCAATCTGCCGCTCGCGTCAAGGGACGCTGTCTAGTGAGGCCCCACTCGCGCTCGATCAGAGTTGCCAGCCGCCGCTTAGAGCCAATCCGGGAACCTTAGCTCAACCGGTTTGGATGTCCGCCACTCGCATTCTGGACGCCAAAAGCTGCCGTTCCGTTGCCGGCCCCAAAATGACCATGAACGGCGAGGTTTGGTGGAAAACGGAACGTCCGCTGTCGGCCACCCTTCAGCAAATTTCCACCACATCCCAGAACTAACGATCGCTTCATCGGGATTGGCTGATAGCTTCGGCACGTCTTGGCATGACATGACTGCGGGAGGATGCCCCCTTGAGAATGAGATATCTGCTAGCAGCCTCACTCGTTGTGGCGATCGTCCTGACGCTCAGATGGGAATGGCTGGAGCCCCATCACTTCGAGGATGACGTCATGCGAGCCGCGCTGGCGGAGGAAGTTCGCCAGGACGACACCCGTTGCCCGCTCAACAGCAAAGCTGTGGAGCAGGCTCGGCCATGGGTTCTTGCAGCCTGCGCGGCAGGCGGGCTCGGCTGGCATGAGGCAGCGGCGAAATATGGCGACGATGCAGCCAGAGTGTTCCTCGTCTATGGCGAGGATGCGGATTTCGTGGAGGTTTTCGACCGCCTCGGCCATCCGGTCGTGCCGGTGATTGCTTACTTCGTGAAGAATGGATCGTCGCAGTACTTGTTGCAGGAAACCGTCGGTCAGGGCCTCTCGAGCCTGTGGGAGGACCGGCAGATGGGATTCGGCCTCGCCCAGATTTCGCCGGAGCAATATGGGCTTATTGCCATTCACGAGCTCAAGGATCGCGGGCATGAGATGCTGTCGGAGTTCGAGATCGTTGACGGAACAGCAGTCCGCAGACAGTTCACCCGCACACTGCTTGGTGCGAAGAACATAGTCCTGGGCGGCGTTTCCGATCTGGAAGGGGTGATCACCCGCGGCGAGCGGCTTCCGACTTGGGGCGAGATGGGTTGGGCGGCCTTCGATGCGGTAATCGTTGTCGGGGGCGTGGGAGCCGCAGCCAAGGCATTGCGCGTTGCGAGGGCACCGGTGGCTGCGGCTGGTCGCGGAACGATGCGGATAGTACATCTGAGGGCTGCGGGCAAAGGTGCGTTCCAATCGCTTTCCGCTGTCGGTACCGCAGCCGGTGTCGCCGCCGTCGTCGCACTTCCCTATGTGGCGATCACGCGACCTCACCTTCTGACAAACGCAGCCGGTTGGATAGCCGAACAAGCAGGTCTCCCGGCTTGGCTCGGCGCCTTTGCAGCCTACCTCATACTCTGTCTTGTCCTGGCTTCTCTGCTGAGGATGGTTCTGGCGCCGCTGGCCTGGACGCTGCGAACGCTGAGCAAGATCGTTGGACGACTCGTCGGTGCCGGCGGTGTCCGATCCGCGGCAGCCTAAGTCCCGCGCACAGCGCCAATGGCAGGTTACAAATGGTGGAATGTTAACGCTTCAGTCATTGGAGTCGCGATGTTGAATGCCTTCAGGTTTTAGGGGAGATTAAGCCGATGATAAAAGCGGATACTCCGTTCGCCCTTATGCTGGAGATGCACGCTGTGGTCTTAGGCGTTCCAGCGCTTATTCTGCTGGCATCAGCCGCAATCGTTGCATTGATACGCCCTTGGCGCTTTTCTTCATCGGTCGGCTTGGCTTGCAAACTGGCTTCAGGAGTTGGCATCATGGCTGTGGCAGTTGTGCTCGCACAGGGAGCATTTCTTCTCGGCTTTGGCACGCTGTTAGAGGACCCACGCTATCGTTCTCACTTCGTCTGTGAACCCTGCTTTTGAGTCCGCAAAAGGGGCCGTCAACAGAACGGCCGCTTGTTGCGCCGCTTCCTGATAGCTGCCGGACTGCTTACGGCCCACTATGCTCTCGAGCAGCAATGCAGCCTTATCGGACATTGAGACCAGCGTCGCTGTGCGCTCAGAAACGGACCCTCGAAGAGTCTAGCACCTGGTCGGTGATCGGTCGGGTCCCAAGCCAATTTCCTCCTCCCGCGCTCCAGTTTATTGCAAGACGGTCAAATTTGAGCTTCCGCATTCATGTTTTGTCGAGCGTATCTCTTAGAGTCGCTTAAACCTTCTGCGCCGTAAGTTTTAGCCGTGCTGAATCGCCGTCAGCGCCGATGACGACGAAATAGGAGAACGCAATGACTCGAAATCACGTTGAACGTCTTGGAGAGTTCAGGGAAATCCTGGTCGCGACTCGACGCGAAGGAGTCCGTAACGTGCACCATACCCGCGACGCAATGCGGGCAAGTGGCTTTCAGATCGGGGACAGCGACGGCTCCAGCTACGGAGCCAAGCTAAAGGAGCTCCAAGAGGAAATCGAGGCAGTCGATCGCGCCATCGAAGACGAGAAGCGGCTGGCCTTGCCCCTTGAGAGTGCGGCTCAATCCCGCCGACCAATTAAGCCGAGAATCGTGAAGGGAACATAGAGTCGGGGACGGCCCTTGGTGCCCGTCGCGTGGATTCGCCTGCGACATCGTGTCGGGCTCGTCGCCGCCGTGCTACAGGGCCCTGAACGTCATCCGTTGCCATCAAACGTGGCGGCCGAAGCCGCCCTGTGTCGATGTCGAATTCGCTGTGTCCATCGTTGTCGATGTCGTCGCTACCCTCGCCAACGGCGTTCTTCAGGTATCCGACTCTGAAAACGCGATATTTGGACATGAAATCACGGAGGCCAGCTTCTGGCGCAAGGCGGTCGGCACTACCCTGGATGAAAAGGTCGGCTTTCTAGCCCCATCATCCCGAAAGCGGACGTTCCGCTTCCGTCCCCGAGTGAAGTCATTCGACAACTATCGCCGATTGAACACGTTTGGCGCGAAGCAGACATAGGTTAGATGGCGCGGCCTCAGATTCTGCAAAATCGCGAGTGGTTTGGTATGTGCCGGAAACAGCCGACCTGGGCTGGCGAGTGAAATGGCAGCAAAAGCGTGTCGCAGTCTAATAGTTATGCGTCTGCCAGCCCCATCGAGCGGCCTAGATGCTTTTCCATTTTTTTCTGTGGGGGATATCTGTGGGGCAGGCAGTCTTCGGGTTGCCTAACCCATTGTTTTTTCTGGTCGGAGTGGCAGGATTTGAACCTGCGACCCCATCGTCCCGAACGATGTGCGCTACCAGGCTGCGCTACACTCCGTGACCAGACCGCGGGCTTATAGCCGCCGTACTTCGTTCCTGCAAGCGCCAATGGCAGCGCTTCTGTCGCATTTCTTGCCGTTTCGCTCTAACGTCATACAGGTTTCAGTTCCCTGCGGGATAAACACCGCTTAAAGGCTCGTGTTATAGGCATGGCCACCTGCGTTGAAACCACTCTGAATCCAGCCGCTTGGAGTTGCTGTCTTGTCCCTGAAGATCGTTAGTGAAGCCGTTCCCAACACCTTCGAGTTTGAAACCTCGGCGCTGATCAAGGCGTCCGGCTTTCGTGAGTATGATGCGCGCTGGTGGTTCGGCCATCCGGGCTCTGCCGAGCCGCCGGAGCTCAACCTGATCGGTGTCCAGGTGCTCGGCATGGGGCTCGGCACGCTGATCCGGCGCCTGGGCGCCGGGCCGGATATCGTGACCGGGCATGATTTCCGTTCCTATTCGCTGGCGATCAAGCTGGCGCTGGTTTCCGGGCTGATGGCCGCCGGGGCGCGGGTTAGGGATATCGGGCTGGCGCTGTCGCCGATGGCTTATTTCGCCCAGTTCGCGCTCGACACGCCGTCTGTCGCCATGGTCACCGCCTCGCACAACGAGAACGGCTGGAGCGGCGTCAAGATGGGGGCGGCGCGGCCCTTGACCTTCGGTCCGGAGGAAATGAGCGCATTGAAGACGATCGTGCTTGCCGGCGACTTCGACCTGGTCGGCGGCGGCTCCTATGACTTCGTTGCGGATTTCCGCAAGATCTATCTCGACGACCTGACCCGCGACAAGCGCATAGCGAGAAAGCTCAAGGTGGTCGCCGCCTGCGGCAACGGCACTGCCGGCGCTTTTGCACCTGAAGCGCTGGAACGGATCGGCTGCGAGGTGATCCCGCTCGATGTCGAGCTCGATCATAGGTTTCCGAATTACAACCCCAATCCCGAAGACATGAAGATGCTGCACGCGATCCGCGACAAGGTGCTGGAGACAGGAGCAGATGTCGGGCTTGGCTTCGACGGCGATGGCGACCGCTGCGGCGTGGTCGACAATGAAGGCAACGAGATCTTCGCCGACAAGGTCGGCGTCATGCTCGCGCGCGACATTGCGCGCCTGCATCCAGGCTCGACCTTCGTCGTCGACGTCAAGTCGACCGGATTGTTCAATACCGACGCCGCGCTGCGCGCCGATGGCGCCGTCACCGATTATTGGAAGACCGGCCACTCCTACATAAAACGGCGCGTCGCCGAGCTTGGCGCCATCGCCGGTTTCGAGAAATCCGGTCATTTCTTCTTCAACCCGCCGATCGGGCGCGGCTATGATGATGGTCTGATCACAGCCATCGCCATCTGCGAGATGCTGGATCGCAGCCCCAAAAGCAGCATGGCCGATCTCTATCGCGACCTGCCGCTGACCTTCGGCACGCCGACCATGTCGCCGCACTGCGCCGACGAGCTGAAATATGGCGTGGTCGAGCGGGTCGTTTCCGACTTTCAAGCCATGAAACATGACGGCGCCATCTTCGCCGGCCAGAAGATCGCTGAGCTGATCACCGTCAATGGCGTTCGCGTCGTTGCCGAGGACGGCACCTGGGGCCTGGTGCGGGCGTCGTCGAACAAGCCGGAGCTTGTCGTCGTGGTGGAGAGCCCGGTGTCATCCGAGCGGCGCCGGCAGATGTTCGAAGCCGTCGATGCGGTGCTGCGCCGCAGCCCTGAGGTCGGCGCCTACAACCAGACCTTCTAAGTTCTCTGGCTAAGGTCTCTGGTCGGCGGCGCCGGTGAGCCTCAATAGGGGCTCGCGACGTCGCCGGTCTCGACATAGACCGACTTCAACTGCGAATAGAGTGCCAACGCGGCAAGCGAGTTTTCTCGCCCGATTCCCGATTGTTTGAAGCCGCCGAAGGGAATTTCGACGGGCGTCAGGTTGTAGGCGTTGATCCAGCAGGTGCCGACCTGCAGCTCGGCGATGACGCGGTGGGCGCGCGGCAGGTCGCGCGTGAACACGCCGGCGGCAAGGCCAAATTCGGTATCGTTGGCGCGGTCGATCACCTCGTCCTCACCGTCGAATTTCAGCACGCTCATGACAGGCCCGAAAATCTCCTCGCGCGCGATGCGCATCGTGTCAGTGACGCCGGTGAAGACCGTCGGCTCGACGAAGAAGCCGCCCTGGAAACCTTGCAGCGAAGGTACATTGCCGCCGCAGGCGAGCACAGCGCCATCCTGCTTGCCGGTCTCGATATAGCCGATGACCTTCTCGTGCTGGGCCTTGGAGACCAGCGGTCCCATCTGCGTTTCCTGGTCGAGCGGATCGCCGATACGGATTTTCTTGGTCCGCTCGACCAGCCGTTCGACGAAACGGTCGTGGATGCCCTTCTGCACGAACACCCGCGTGCCGTTGGAGCAGATCTGGCCGGTCGAATAGAAATTGCCGAGCATGGCGCCGCCGATGGCATTTTCGAGATCGGCATCGTCGAAGATGATCAGCGGCGACTTGCCGCCAAGCTCCATGGTGGCATGCTTCATCTTCGAGCCGGCGAGCGACAGCACCTTGCGGCCGGTCGGCACCGAACCGGTCACCGAGACCTTGGCGACGACATCGTGGCCGACGAGGCCGGCGCCAACATCGCCATAGCCTTGCACGACGTTGAACAGGCCGTCGGGCAGGCCGGCCTCGGTGTAGATTTCGGCGAGCGCCAGCGCCGACAGCGGCGTATTCTCCGACGGCTTGAACACCATGGCGTTGCCCATGGCGAGTGCCGGCGCCGATTTCCAGCCGGCGATCTGGATCGGGTAGTTCCAGGCGCCGATGCCGACGCAGACGCCCAGCGCCTCACGCCTTGTATAGGCAAAGGCGCCGCCGAGATCGACGGACTCGCCATTATAGGCAGCGACCGCGCCGCCGAAATATTCGAGGCAGTCGGCTGCCGATGGCGCGTCCGCCACCAGCGTCTCCTGGATCGCCTTGCCGGTATCCAGCGTCTCGATGCGCGCCAGGTCGGCGTTGCGCACGCGCAATATGTCGGCGGCGCGGCGCAGGATGCGCCCGCGCTCGACCGGCTTCAGCCGCGCCCAGGCCGGTTGTGCTGCACGCGCTGCTTCGATCGCCAGTTCAAGCACGTTCGGCGTCGCCGAACGCAGCATCGCGATGGTCTCGCCGGTTGCCGGATAGATGACCGGCAGCGGCGCACCTTGCTCATCGTCGATGTAGCGTCCGTTGACATAGTGCGATGCCTTTGGCTGGGCGCGCATGGGATCTTCTCCAAATTGTCTTTCGATGGGCCCGGCGGGCAGACACCGCCGGATCATCGCTTATCGCATCGGCCCGAAAATCGGATATCGATTTTCGGAAAGCACGATGCGAGGACGAAAAAAGCGATAGAGCGCTTGTGCGTCCGAATGGACGCTACGTCGTTCTATCGATCCGACACCTGCCAGCGCGGATTGATCCATGGTTCCTGGTTGGACGGCGCCAGCGGCGTGCGGCCGAGAATGTGGTCGGCGGCCTTTTCGCCGGTCATGATCGACGGCGCGTTCAGATTGCCGTTGGTGACGCGCGGGAAGATCGAAGAATCGGCGATCCGCAGCCCGTCGACGCCGATGACACGGCATTGCGGATCGACGACGCTCATCGGATCATCCTTGCGGCCCATCTTGCAAGTGCCGCAGGGGTGGTACGCGCTTTCGGCGTGATCGCGGATGAAGGCATCGAGATCGTCGTCCGACTGCACCTGCGAGCCCGGCGAGATCTCCTTGCCGCGATAAGAGTCGAAGGCCGACTGGCCGAAGATCTCGCGCGTCAGCCGGATGCAGTGGCGGAACTCGATCCAGTCGTCCGGATGCGACATGTAGTTGAAGCGGATCACCGGCTTCGATCCGGGATCGGGCGAGCGCAGCGTGACGGAACCGCGCGACTTCGATCGCATCGGCCCGACATGCGCCTGGAAACCGTGCGCTTTCGCCGCCGCCTTGCCGTCATAGCGGACCGCCGCCGGGATGAAATGATACTGGATGTCGGGATAGTCGACGCCGGCGCGCGAGCGCACGAAGGCGGCCGCCTCGAAATGGTTGGTTGCGCCGAGGCCCGATTTGAAGAACAGCCATTGCGCGCCGATCAGCGCCTTGGAGAACGGGTTCAGCACCGAATTCAGCGTGATCGGCTGCGTCGATTCCTGCTGGATGTAGAGTTCCATATGGTCCTGCAGGTTGCGGCCCACGCCGGGCCGGTCGGCGATCACCGGAATGCCGTATTCCCTCAGATGTTGGGCCGGGCCGATGCCGGACAGCATCAGGATCTTGGGCGAATTGATCGAGGAGGCGGCAACGATCACTTCACGTCGCGCCTTGATCACCTGAATCCGTCTGCGCACTTCGATCTCGACACCGGTGGCGCGTTGATTCTCGATGATCACCCGTCGGGCGAAGCCCTTGACCAGGCTTACATTTTTCCGCCTCAGCGCCGGCCTGAGATAGGCACTCGCCGCCGACCAGCGGCGGCCGCCGCGAATGGTCTGCTCCATCGGACCAAAGCCTTCCTGCTTCGCGCCGTTGTAGTCGTCGGTCAGCTCGAAGCCGGCCTGACGGCCTGCCTCGACGAAGGCGCCGTAGAGTGGATTCGTCCTTGAGCCGCGCTGCACGGTCAGTGGGCCGCCGTGGCCGCGCCAGCCATTCTCGCCGCCGTTGGCGTCCTCCATGCGCTTGAAGTAGGGGAGCACGTCGGCAAACCCCCAGCCAGCCGCGCCCTGTTCTGCCCAATGGTCGAAATCGCGGGCGTGACCGCGTACATAGACCATGCCGTTGATCGACGACGAGCCGCCGATGACCTTGCCGCGCGGCGTCGCCAGCACACGGCCGCCGAGATGCGGCTCCGGCTCGCTGGCAAAACCCCAGTCGTAGAGGCTCATATTGAGCGGGATCGACAGCGCCGACGGCATCTGGATCAGCGGCCCGATGTCGCTGCCGCCAAATTCGATGACGATCACCGAATATTTGCCATCCTCCGACAGCCGGTAGGCCATTGCCGAGCCGGCCGAGCCGGCGCCGATGATGACGAAATCCGCCTCAAGCATGGTTCATATGCGCCCATCGTTCATATGCGTCATGAAATCGGCGAGCGAGACATTGCCGCCGGTTGCCACCACGAGCACGCTCTTGCCGCTCACATCCACCTTGCCGCCGAGCAGCGCCGCCAGCGATGCAGCGCCCGAAGGTTCCAGCACCAGCTTCAACCATTCGAAGGCGACGCGCATCGCGCCGCGCACCGACTGATCGTCGACGGTGATGCCGCGAACGCCGGCGGTCCGGACCGCCGCGAACGGTGCGTCGCCGGGCCTGCGCGCCATCAGCCCGTCGCATATCGATTTCGGCCCGATCGGCATGGTTTCGATGACGCCATGCGCCAGCGACGCG
Source organism: Mesorhizobium sp. WSM2561 (assembly GCF_000513915.1). Lineage (NCBI taxonomy): Bacteria > Pseudomonadati > Pseudomonadota > Alphaproteobacteria > Hyphomicrobiales > Phyllobacteriaceae > Mesorhizobium > Mesorhizobium sp. WSM2561. The sequence continues at coordinate 224,039 of NZ_AZUX01000007.1, read as the reverse complement.
CCCATGCCGTTGAAACCTTCCGGCTCGACGCCAATGATCTCGGTCACCGGCGACAGATAATGGAAAGCCAGCGAAACGCCGCCGATCAGCCCGCCGCCGCCGACCGCGCAGAACAACAGATCGGCGCTGGCATTCCTGGCATCGAGTTGCTCGAGTGCCTCCAGCCCGGCACCAGCCTGGCCGGCGACGATCTCGGGGTCATCGAACGGATGCAGCAGCGCCAGCCCCTCGGTCTCGGCGATCTCTCGCGCTGTGGCGGCGGCAACCTCCTCACGCGCGCGCTCGCCATGGTCGGTCAGCACCACGCGCGCGCCATAGCCGGTCGTTGCGTCGCGCTTGGCGGCCGGCGCGTCGATCGGCATGACGATGGTCACTGGAATGCCCAGCGCCTGGCCGGCGGCGGCCAGCCCTTGCGCAAAATTGCCGGAGGAATAGGCGACGACGCCCTTCCTGGCTTCATCGTGCGAAAGCCGCTTCAGCCGCCAATAGGCGCCGCGCACCTTGAAGGAACCCGCCCATTGCAGCGACTCCGGCTTGACGAAGACGCGCAAGGCGCCGGTCTCTCTGGCCAAGGCCGCCGATTCCAGCAGCGGCGTGATCTGCGTCGCCTTGGCGGTGACGGCATAGGCCTGTTTGAGGTGATCGAGGGAGGGGACAAGGGTTGTCATCATTCGCCTCGCGGAAAGCGCTTCTGCTCTTCGAGCAGGTCGAGGTTCATGTGGTTGCGCATGTAACGTTCCGAGGCCTTCTGCAGCGGCTGGAATTCCCAGGGGTAATGCGTGCCGTTGCGCAGCGCCGGATAGACCACCCAGCGGCGCGCCTGGCTGACGCGCACGGCGGCATCGAAGGCAGCCATGTCCCAGCGCGCCCGGACCTTATCGGTGAAAGAAGCCACCAAAGCCGCGTGCGCCGGGTCGGCGGCGAGGTTGGTCAATTCCCGCGGATCCGATTCAAGATCAAACAGTTGCGGCGGATCGATCTCGCAATGGATGAATTTGTAACGGCCCTCGCAGATCGCCACCAACGGCGCATTGGAGCCTTCGGCCGCATATTCCATCAGCACAGGTTCAGCGCGCGTCTTGCCGTCGAGCAGCGGCAGCAGCGACTGGCCGTCGGTCCATGGCGCAATCGCGCTCATGTCGATGCCGGCGAGGTCGCAAAGCGTCGGCACGACGTCGAGATTGGAAACCGGCGCGTCGATCAGGATGGCCGAAATGTCTTTTCCGGCGATCATCAGCGGCACCCGCGCCGAGCCCTCGAAAAAGCACATCTTGAACCACAAGCCGCGCTCGCCGAGCATGTCGCCATGATCGGAGCAGAACAGGATGATCGTGTCGTCGAGCATCCGCGTGCGCTCGAGCACCGACAGCAGTTCGCCGACCTTGTCGTCGAGATAGGAGATGCTGGCGAAATAGCCGCGCCGCGCGCGGCGGATCTGCTCGCCGGTGATGTCGAAACTGTCATAGTCGCTGGCGCGGTAAAGCCGCTGCGAATGCGGATCCTGTTCGTCATAGGGGATGAAGCCGACTTCCGGCTCGAGCGCCGGGCAATCCTCGTAGAGATCCCAATAGCGCCGGCGCGCGACGTACGGGTCGTGCGGATGGGTGAAGGAGACGGTCAGGCACCACGGCCGGCGCGCGGCATCGTCCGAGACGCGGGCGAAATCATAAAGCTTCTGCACCGCGTGAAAGGCGACCTCGTCGTCATATTCCATCTGGTTGGTGATCTCGGCGACGCCGGCGCCGGTCACCGAGCCGAGATTGTGATACCACCAGTCGATCCGCTCGCCGGGCTTGCGATAATCCGGCGTCCAACCGAAATCGGCCGGATAGATGTCGGTGGTCAGCCGCTCCTCGAAGCCATGCAACTGATCCGGCCCGACGAAATGCATCTTGCCGGACAGGCAGGTGTGGTAGCCGGCGGCGCGCAGGTGATGCGCATAGGTCGGGATCGAAGAGGCGAATTCGGCGGCATTGTCATACACCTCGGTGCGCGACGGCAACTGGCCGCTCATGAACGCCGCACGGCCCGGCGCGCAGAGCGGCGAGGCGGTGTAATTGTTCTTGAAGCGCGCCGAACGAGCCGCCAGCGCCTTCAGATGCGGCGCATGCAGGAAGTCCGCCGGCCCATCCGGGAACAATGTGCCGTTGAGCTGATCGACCATGACGATCAGAAAATTGGGTCGCTTCGACGTCACTGCGCGCTCCGCCGGCCGAGTTTCGTTTCGAGATAGTCCTCGATCAGCGCGATCGCGGTCGCGGCATTGGGCACCCCGTCCTTCAGCGCGCGCCTGATGTAGAGCCCGTCGATCAGCGCCGCTGTCGCCTCGGCGACACGGTCGGCTTCGCTTCTCGGCAGGATGCCGGTCAGCCCGCTCAACAGATTGGAATGCAGGCGCCGCGCATAGACCTTGAGCAGCCGGCGCACCGCTGGCGATTTCTGCGCCTCGACATAGAAGGCGAGCCAGGCGGCTATCGTTTCCGGCTGGAACTGGACGGCGGAGAAATTGACCGCGACCACGGCCGAAACGCGCTGGCGTGCCGTGCTGGCCGATCGAAGCGCGCGCCGCGTGTCGGCGGTCAACTCGGCCAGGATGTGCCGCATCGTCGCCAGCAAAAGTTCGTCCTTGGCGCCGAAATAGTGATGGGCGAGCGCCGAGGACACCCCGGCGCGCCCGGCGATTTCCGACATCGTCACATCAAGCGAACCGCGCTCGCCGATCGCCGAGATCGTCGCGTCGATCAGCGCCCTGCGGCGCAGCGGCTCCATTCCGATTTTCGGCATCTTTGCTCCGGTCCGTTGTGGCAAGATTATTTTTTATTGACGGATCAATCAACAAAAATCTGACGCGATTTTGTGGCAAATGTCAGCTGCCGTGACCAGATATCAAGATCAAGTGGTTGTGTGGTTCTGGCCCCTTTACGAAGTCGCTGGAACGGTTCATTCTTGAACAATGTTGATAGCGCGCCGCCACATCGCGTAGCCCGGCCCGCAGGGATGGAGATAACCATGACAGCATGCATCGTCGGCTGGGCGCATTCGCGCTTCGGCAAGCTCGAAGGCGAGACACTGGAGGGCCTCATCACCAAGGTGGCTAGCGAGGCGCTCGATCATGCCGGCATCGGTCCGGACGAGGTCGACGAGATCGTGCTCGGCCACTTCAATGCCGGCTTTTCCGCACAGGATTTCACCGCAAGCCTGGTCCTGCAGGCCGATGACCGGCTGCGCTTCAAGCCGGCGACGCGCGTCGAGAACGCCTGCGCCACCGGCTCGGCGGCGGTCAGGCAAGGCATCCGCGCCATCGACGCCAATGCGGCTCGCATCGTGCTGGTGGTCGGCGCCGAGCAGATGACGACGACATCAGGTCCAGAAATCGGCAAGAATCTTCTCAAGGCCTCTTATCTGCCCGAGGAGGGCGACACGCCGGCAGGCTTCGCCGGCGTTTTCGGCCAGATCGCCCAAGCCTACTTCCAACGCTATGGCGACCAGTCGGACGCGCTGGCGATGATCGCCGCCAAGAACCACAGGAACGGCGTCGACAATCCCTATGCGCAGATGCGCAAGGATTTCGGCTATGAGTTCTGCCGGCACGAGAGCGAGAAGAACCCCTTCGTCGCCGGTCCCCTGAAGCGTACCGACTGCTCGCTGGTGTCGGACGGCGCCGCCGCGCTGGTGCTTGCCGACACGGCGACGGCATTGAAGATGCGCCGCGCCGTCGCTTTCCGCGCCAACGAGCATGTGCAGGACTTCCTGCCGATGTCGAAGCGTGACATCCTGGCATTCGAGGGTTGCGAGCAGGCGTGGAATCAGGCGCTGAACAAGGCCGGTGTGACGCTCGACGATCTGTCCTTCGTCGAGACGCATGACTGCTTCACCATCGCCGAGCTGATCGAATATGAGGCGATGGGCCTGGCCAAACCGGGCGAGGGCGCAAAACTGGCGCTGGACGGCGAGACGGCGAAGGACGGCCGGTTGCCGGTCAATCCGTCAGGCGGGCTGAAGGCCAAGGGCCATCCGATCGGCGCCACCGGCGTCTCGATGCACGTGCTGAGCGCCATGCAGCTCGTCGGCGAGGCCGGCGGCATCCAGGTGCCCGGAGCAAAGCTCGGCGGCATCTTCAACATGGGCGGTGCCGCGGTCGCCAACTACGTTTCCATTCTCGATCGGATCAGATAAAAGCGGCCCGCATTACAGCGCCGCGCGCCCTTCCGGACGCGAAAAGGGTGCTGTAACACTTTGATTTTACGCATGATCCTTTTCGAAAATCGAATCCGATTTTCGAAAAGGATCATGCGTTAGCGGGGAATTCATGACAAATCCGGTTCTGGTCGAAGTTTTGCGCGGCGCCGTGGTCGAGAGCGCGCATCGTGGCGCCATTGCGGTCTTCGATGCCGATGGCAAGCCGGTCTGGGAAATCGGCGATACGGCTCGCCCGGTGTTCCCGCGCTCGGCGGTCAAGGCGATCCAGGCGCTGCCGCTGGTCGAAAGCGGCGCCGCCGATGCGTACGGTTTCGGCGACCGCGAACTGGCGCTGGCCTGCGCTTCGCATTCCGGCGAGCCGGCGCATGTCGAACTGGCGCGGGCGATGCTGGCCAAGGCCGGGCTGGACGTGGCGGCGCTGGAATGCGGCGCGCATTGGCCGTCCAGCCATGACGCGACCGTTGCGCTGGCCAGCAACGGCAATTTGCCAAACGCGCTGCACAACAATTGTTCCGGCAAGCATGCGGGCTTCCTCTGCACCTGCGTCCACGCCGGCGTCGCCCATCGCGGCTACGTCAAATCCGGCCATGCCTCGCAGGAGATGGTGCGCGATGCGATGCAAGCGGTGACCGGTGCCGCCCATGATGTCGATCATTGCGGCACCGACGGCTGCTCGATCCCGACCTATGCCGTGCCGCTGCGCAGCTTCGCCCTCGGCTTTGCCCGCATGGCGACCGGTGCCGGCTTTGAACCCGTGCGCGCCAAGGCCGCAAAGCGGCTGCTTTCCGCCTGCATGGCCGAGCCATTTCTGGTCGCCGGCACGGGCAGGGCTGATGTTGCGCTGATGCAGGCCGCGTCAGGCCGGATTTTTGTGAAGGGAGGGGCCGAAGGCGTCTATTGCGCGGCACTTCCCGAGCTTGGCCTTGGCATTGCGCTGAAATGCGATGATGGCGCCGGCCGCGCCGCTGAAGTCACGGTCGCGGCCGTGCTGGCCAGGTTTTTGCACGCCGACAAGGCGCTGGCGGCGATACTGATCGAAGAGGCACATCCGCCCATAGAAAGCCGGATCGGCGCCAAGGTCGGCTCACTCCGCCCTACTGCTGCGCTGGACTGAGAACGGGCATTCAGCTCGCATGATTGCGTCCGACGGTCAGTTGCGCAAAGCCACACAAATTCCCAGCGTCCTGCCGTCGCGCCGCAGGAATCGTGTCACGCCGGATCGGCAGATCCGGTTTGCCGGCAATAGCTTGTGGAGTCGCCACGCGAGGCATAAGCTCGACTGATGAGCAGAGCCTTCACGCGCGAAGAAGATAGCGAAAACGCCATCGCCGGCATCGGCGAGCGGCCGATCAGCCACCATCGCAATCTGGTGACGCAACGCGGCCTGGCGCTGATCGACGCCGAACTGGCTGCCCTGCGCGACGATCTGGGCAGAGCGGAAAAGAGGGCCGACCGCGAGCGCATCGCGCTCATCTCGCGCGACCTGCGCTACTGGACCGCGCGGCGTGAAAGCGCCGAGCTTTCCGTGCCGGAACCGGGCAGCGACCTGGTTCGCTTCGGCATGGGCGTCACGCTGGAAGGCGAGGACGGCAGGAAGGTGCACTGGAGGATTGTCGGCGAGGATGAGGCCGATCCGGCCAAGGGGACGATTTCCCATGTTTCACCGATGGCCTTGGCCTTGTTCGGCAAGAAGGTCGGCGAAATTGCCGTGGTGAACGGCAGGGAGTGGGAGATTGTGAAGCTCTCCGACAGCTAATGCATGTCGCCCCAAAAGCATGCGGGCCTGACCCGAGGGTGCGCAGCGGTTTTGCGATAGCGACTGCATAAAAACGAGAACTTAAAGCGCGTCGCGGGAATCCATCCCGAACGCGACGCACATTAGCCCTCGACCTTGACGACATGGTCGCGGAAGAACGCCGCAGCACCCGCCTCGTCGATTTCGCCGGCGGCGACGCCCATGACGAACTCATAGATCGTGCCGTTGTCGGCCGTCAGCACATAGCCGTTGACAATCAGGAACGCGCCGGCGGCGATGATGGCCGCGCGCTTGTTGCCGTCGACAAAGGCGTGATTTCTGGCGATGCCGAAGATATAGGCCGCCGCCAGATCCTCGATCGATGGATCACCATAGTTCGCCTTGTTCTCGGCTCGGGCGAGCGCCGATTCGAGGGCATTCTCATCCCTCAAACCGTGCGCTCCGCCGTGCCGACGCAACTGCTCGGCGTGCATGGCTTCGACCGCACGCCGGCTCAGGAACTCCCAACTCATTCGGCGAGCTTCTGAAGCGCGACTTTGTATTTGTCCATGACTTGGCGAGCAGCTTCCATCTGCCGCCCGAAGCTGTCGTCCACTGGCCGAAGGGCGATGCCCTTGCTCGTTTCGACGATCTCAAGCTGATCGCCGGCCTTCAGATTCAGGTGATCGAGAATTTCCTTGGGCAGGATCACGCCTTCGGAATTGCCGATTTTGCGAATGGTCGTGTTCATGGATTCAACCCTTGTTGCAACGCCAATTATAACTCAAATTGTTGGTCGTTGCAACATGGATTATAACAAGTTCAGCCGGCCTGCAGCAGCCTATCCATCAGCCGCTCCGCCGCTTCCGGGATGACGGTGCCTGGCGGGAAGATTTCCACAGCACCCGCCTGCCGTACCGCCTCATGATCTTGCGGCGGGATGACGCCGCCGGCGACGATCAGCATATCGTCGCGGCCAAGCTTCTTCAGCGCGTCCCTGAGTTCGGGAATGAGCGTCAAATGACCCGCGGCCAGCGACGAGGCGCCAATGATATGCACGTCGTGCTCGACGCCAAGCCTGGCGATCTCGTCCGGCGTCTGGAACATCGGCCCGACGGTGACGTCGAAGCCTAGATCGGCAAAGGCGGTGGCGATCACTTTCTGGCCGCGATCGTGGCCATCCTGTCCCATCTTGGCGACGAGAATGCGTGGCTTGCCGCCGGACTTCTCCTCGAACGCGACGATCTTGTCCTGCAGCCGATCGACCGCCGGATTGTCGCCGAGCGCCTTGCGATAGACGCCGGAGATCGTCTGGACGGAGGCGACATGGCGGCCAAAAACTTTTTCCAGCGCCAGTGAAATCTCGCCGACCGTGGCGTTGGCGCGTGCGGCGCGAATGGCGAACTCCAGCAGATTTTCGCCGCTCTCCGCAGCCCGGCTCAGCGCACTCAGTGCGCTCTCGACGGCGCCGACGTCGCGCGTGCCTTTCAGCCGCTGCAGTTTCGACAATTGCCGGGCCCTGACTTCGGCGTTGTCGATCTTCAGCACGTCGACTTTGATATCCGTCTCGGGACGATGGGCGTTGACGCCGACCAGGATCTGCTCGCCGGAATCGATCCGCGCCTGCGTGCGCGCGGCGGCCTCTTCGATGCGCAGCTTCGGTATGTTTTTTTCGGTTGCGGCGGCCATGCCGCCCAGGCTCTCGACCTCTTCGATATGGGCAAGCGCGCGCGCCGCCAGGTCATGCGTCAGCCGTTCGAGATAGGCAGAGCCGCCCCACGGGTCGATGATGCGGGTATTGCCGGATTCCTTTTGCAGGATGAGCTGCGTGTTGCGGGCGATGCGGGCCGAATGGTCGGTCGGCAGCGCCATCGCCTCGTCGAAGGCGTTGGTGTGCAGCGATTGCGTATGACCCTGCGTCGCCGCCATCGCCTCGATCATGGTGCGGATGATGTTGTTGTAAGGGTCCTGCGCCGTTAGCGACCAGCCCGAAGTCTGGCAATGGGTGCGCAGCGACAGCGAGCGCTCGTCCTTCGGCGAGAAGTTCTTCAGCATCAGGGTCGACCACAAAAGGCGGGCTGCCCTCAGCTTGGCGACCTCCATGAAGAAGTTCATGCCGATCGCCCAGAAGAAGGACAGGCGCGGCGCAAAACGGTCGATATCGAGACCCGCCGCGACACCGGCGCGGGCATATTCGATTCCATCGGCGATCGTGTAGGCGAGCTCGAGGTCGGCGGTCGCCCCTGCCTCCTGCATGTGATAGCCGGAGATCGAAATCGAATTGAACTTCGGCATGTGCTGCGACGTATAGGAGAAGATGTCCGACACGATCCGCATCGAAGGTTTTGGCGGATAGATGTAGGTGTTGCGCACCATGAACTCTTTCAGAATGTCGTTCTGAATGGTCCCGGCGAGGTCCTTTTGCGCAACGCCCTGTTCTTCCGCGGCGACGATGTAGAGCGCCATGATCGGCAGCACCGCGCCGTTCATGGTCATCGACACCGTCATCTCGTCAAGCGGGATGCCGTCGAAGAGCTGGCGCATGTCGAGGATGGAATCGATGGCGACGCCTGCCATGCCGACATCACCGGCAACGCGCGGATGATCGCTGTCGTAGCCGCGATGCGTGGCAAGGTCGAAAGCCACCGACAGTCCCTTCTGGCCGGCCGCGAGGTTGCGCCGGTAAAAGGCGTTCGACTCTTCCGCCGTCGAGAAGCCGGCATATTGCCTGATCGTCCACGGCTGCTGGACATACATGGTCGGGTAGGGGCCGCGCACGAATGGCGGCAGGCCCGGATAAGTGTCGAGATGCGGCAACCCCTTGAGGTCGCCCTGGTTGTACAGATGCTTGATGGCCAGTCCTTCCGGGGTCATCCGCTGGCCCTTGACCTCAATCGGCGCCCGGCGCGGCACCGACCAGCCGATCTGGCTGAAATCCGGAATCATGATGCTGCTCCGATCGATTGATCGATACGGATCGGAAACAGCGGCTCGCACACCGCGACGCCCTCGGTGACCGAGGGCCGCCGCTCCGCCGCCAAGGTTTCGACCGGACGTTCGATTTTCGATGGGTGAAGCGTCGTGCCGATGATGGCCCGGTCGCCCGCCTGATAGGCGGCATTGCGGCGGGCGGCGGCCGCCTGAACCCGTTTCTGGATGTGTCCTTGCTGCAGGCTGGACAGCACGCCGCCTTCCGCCTCGATCCGCTGGAATTCTTCCCACGCAGCTTCGCAGAGTTCGGAAGTCAGCGCTTCAACGGCGCCCGAACCGCAAGCAGGGTCGGCGACATGATCGATATGGCTTTCGTTGGCCATGATCAGTTGCGTATTGCGGGCAACACGGCGGGCAAAGCCCGCCGGCAGGCCATGCGCGATCGTATGAGGCAGGATGGAGACCGAGTCCGCCCCGCCGGCTGCCGCGGCAAAAGCGGCGATCGTGGTGCGCAGGATGTTCGTCTCCGGGTCCGCCGAAGTCATCATGCGGAACGATGTCTCGGCATGGATGTTGGCGGTGGCGGCGGAGATCGAGCATGCCTCCTGGACCCGCGCCCACAGCCTGCGCAGGGCCCTGACCTTGGCCATCGATACGAACTGGTCCTGGTCGACGCTCAGCGCAAAGCCGATATGGGGCGCCGCATAGACAAGCGGCTGGCGCGCCTCCTCAAACATCCGGAGATAGGAGACCGCCGAAGCCATCATGGTGCCCAGCTCCTGCGCTTCGGTGGCACCGGCATTGTGGAAGACGCGTCCGTCTGCCTCCAGCAGGACCCCGGGCACGCCCATCGAGAAAAAGTGCGCCAGGGACTGCGGCATCGACGCCTGCAAGGCCTCGATCGACATCCGCAACCGGCCGGTTCCGGCAAAGATCGCCGCCGGGTCGATGCCGAAGGACAGGTTGAGCTTTGCCGGGTCTGACCGGCGCTTGCTCAAGAACGCAACCAGCCAGTCGGCCACGGCGCGGCTCCAGGGATGCGCGTCGATGCGGACCTGGATGCGGTTGAGCGGCACGCCGTCCAGCACGGTCTCCAGCGCCTCGGCAGTCCTCGGCAGGCCGTAGCCGAACGCATTCGGCGCGCCTTCGAAGACAAGCGACAATCCGGTGGCGCCCTGTGCGACGTCCTCCAGGGCCTGGGCCTTGGCGCGGCCGACATCCGGATCGTCGATACGCTGGCTGACGATCCACGGCGATCCGGGGTTTGCCCGTGGGAGAGGCTCTGCGGTGACCGAGCGATCATAAAGCGGTTCGATGCGGATGCCATCGTCCGTATGGGATACGAGTTTTTCCTCGAAGGATCCGCCGGCCAAGGCTTTTTCCGCAAGGGCCAGCCACCGCTGCCGGTCAGGGTTCGGAAGTTCGGCATCGTGGTTCAAGGCACCGGCCATCCGCTCTCCTCGTCTTCTCGGCCGATAGGCCTGGAACGTCAGTCTACGGTTCCCCGTCGCATATCACAATGCAACACGCGCCCTGCGACGGTGAACCGTCAACCGATTGCCAAACATGCGCAAAATCCGCAAGCTCCAAAACCCAATTTCGACCATGGCCATTGTCGCTGCGCAATGGCGTCATTATACCTGCGGCGAGCCCCGCTACTTTCAATAGATCAGGGCATTCAACACTTCAGGTTGCGGAGACCCGACACATGGCTGACGACACCAGTATTTTCATCGGAGCCAGCCGAAAGCCTGATGACAGCTACCAGCGCGCCGAAAACCTGCTGCTTCAGTATGGCAATCGTCATGGCCTGGTCACCGGCGCGACCGGCACCGGCAAGACCGTGAGCTTGCAGATTTTGGCGGAAGGTTTCTCCAATGCCGGCGTGCCGGTCTTCTGCGCCGACATCAAGGGCGACCTGTCCGGTATCGCCATGATGGGCGCGGCACAGGATTTTCTGGTCAAGCGCGCCGAGCAGGTCAAGCTCGATCCCTATGATTTCCAGGAATTTCCGGTCATATTCTGGGATCTTTTCGGCGAGCAGGGCCATCCGATCCGCGCCACCGTCTCGGAAATGGGGCCGCTGCTGCTGTCGCGGCTTATGAACCTGTCCGAGGCGCAGGAAGGCATCATGAACATCGCCTTCCGCATCGCCGATGAGGAAGGCTTGTTGCTGCTGGACCTGAAGGACCTGCAAGCGCTTCTTGCCAACATCGCCGAACGCGCCGAAGAAATCGGCGCTCGCTACGGCAATGTGACGAAACCTTCGGTTGGCGCAATCCAGCGCACGCTGCTGGTTCTGGAGCAGCAGGGCGCGACGAATTTCTTCGGCGAGCCGGCATTGCGGATCGCCGACATCATGCGCACCACCCGCGACGGGCGCGGCGCGATCAGCGTGCTGGCCGCCGACAAGCTGATGATGAATCCCCGGCTCTATGCGACATTCCTGTTGTGGCTGATGTCGGAACTGTTCGAGGAGCTGCCCGAAGTCGGCGATCCCGACAAGCCAAAGCTGGTCTTCTTCTTCGACGAGGCGCACCTTCTGTTCGACGACGCGCCGAAGGTGCTGATCGACCGCGTCGAGCAGGTGGTCCGCCTGATCCGTTCGAAGGGCGTCGGCGTCTACTTCGTCACCCAGAATCCGCTGGATATCCCCGAAACCGTTCTGGCCCAGCTCGGCAACCGGGTGCAGCACGCCCTGCGCGCCTACACGCCACGGGAGCAGAAGGCCGTGAGGACCGCCGCCGAGACGTTCAGGCCCAATCCCGACTTCGACTGTGCTACCGTGATCGCGCAGCTCGGCACCGGCGAGGCGCTGGTCTCGACGCTGGAAGCCAAAGGTGTTCCGTCCATGGTCCAGCGGACGCTGGTTCGCCCGCCGTCGTCGCGACTTGGCCCGATCACGCCTGACGAGCGCCGCACGCTGATCACCGAGAGCCCGGTTGTGGGGCAGTACGATCAGACCGTCGATCGCGAATCGGCTTTCGAGATGCTGCAGAAAAAAGCCAAGGATGCGTTGGACGCGGAGGCGCAGCAGCAGGAGAGCGGCGGCTCGCGCTGGACCATTCCAGGCTTCGGCAATGACGATCCCGCGCCCCAGCCCACCGGCGGCAGGCGGGCACCGGCGCCACGAGCGTCCAATCGCCAGACGGTGGCGGAGGCGGCGATCAAATCGGTGGTTCGCTCGGTCGGCACGTCGGTTGGACGGGCGATCGTGCGCGGCATCCTCGGCAGCCTGGCCAGGGGGCGGCGCTGAAAGCACCGCATCGGATCCAAACCGGGCACCGGTTTTGCGAGAATCCGATGCTCGGGGAAAAGCATCGGACCGGAAATTCGCGGCGCCGAAAGTCCGCCGCTCCAGCGCCTTCGACCAGCTCAGAAGATCGGTTCCGAGATCGCCCTTGCCGGGCCGAGCAGGATCGATCCTTCCGGGACGCCCGCATCGATTGGAATGGCTTTGCGGTCTGCCGTGGCAACCAGTTCCTGACCGACACCGGAGGTAACGATCACCGGCGTCTTGTTGGGCACACGGTCATAAAGGTCGATAATGTCCTGATTTATCAAGCGAACGCAGCCAGATGACACCGATTTGCCGATGGAAAACCACTCCGGCGAGCCGTGCAGGCGGTAAAGCGTGTCCTCGTTGCCCTCGAAGAGATACAGCGCCCGCGCTCCGAGCGGATTGGTGAGCCCGCCGGGCATGCCGCCATTCTCGGCGCTGTATTTTGCGTGCTCTGGCTGGCGGGCGATCATTTCGGCCGGCGGCGTCCATTTGGGCCACTTCTGCTTCCACTGGACGACGGCATCGCCAGACCATTCGAAACCGGCGCGACCCAGCCCGACCCCATAACGAATGGCTTGTCCGCCCGGACGCGTGAGATAGAGGTGGTGGCCGGCCGTATCGACGACGATGGTGCCGGGCGCTTGGCCGGTCGGATCGGGAACGATCTGACGCAGAAATTGCTCGTCGATTTTCTCGTAGGGTATGCCCGGCAGCTCGAACCCATTGTCGCTGACCGGACCGTACATTGTTGCATAGTCCATGAGCGGCGGCTCGACGTTGGCAGGCGGCGGCGGCTCGACAGGCCGGCCTGCCGTCGTGGTGCAGGCGGAAACCGCAATCGAGGCGGCGCCGAGCGCAGCGGCGTTGAGAAAGCCGCGACGGCTTAGGCGATAGGAGTCGATTTCGGTTGTGAACATCGTTGCCTTTTTTAAGTCTCATATCGAAACAGAACATGAATACGCCAATCACTACGGCGCGCCAGCCCTACCAATGCCTGGCGCGATAGGCGGTTCCGATTCTGGCCTGAGGGTGAACAAACAAAGGCAAAGCTGTGACGGTTCAGCCCCTGTTGCGCCGAGGCAACAGGCCCGCAGCGCCGCGCGTAATGATCCTTTCCAAAAATCGATTCCGATTTGGGCTCATGTGTCAGCCTGCGGCGAGCAGGCCTTCGAGCGAGGGCAGGATCAGGGCCGGCGGAAAGTCCCGGTATTCCTCGGGCTGGTCGGAGCGGTTGATCCAGACTGTCCGGAACCCGAATTTGGTGGCGCCGGCGACGTCCCAGCGGTTGGATGACTGAAACGACACCGCACCCGGATAGAGACGCCAGCCTGTCGTGACCATGTCGTAGACCGACGGATCGGCTTTGAAGCGCTTGACGGCCTCGACGGAATAGATGTCGTCCAGAACCTGGTCGAGCGCGGCCGATTTGACCGCCGCTTCCAGCATTTCAGGCGAGCCGTTGGATAGGATCGCCAGCTTGGCGCCAGATGCTTTGAGCGCCTTGAGCACGGCCGGCACCTCCGGATAGCAGTCCAGCCGCCAATAGGCGTCGAGCAGCTTGGCCCTCAGCCCCTTGTCGGCGGAGGGAACCTTGCGCAAGGCGAAATCCAGCGCCTGTTCGGTGAGTTGCCAGAAATCGGCGTAGGCGCCCATCAGCGTCCTCACCCAGGAATATTCCAATTGTTTGGCGCGCCAGATCTCCGACAGGAGCTGGCCGTCCGGTCCGATCTGGTCGGCATGACGGCGGACGGCTGCGTGCACGTCGAACAGCGTTCCGTAAGCGTCGAAAACGTAAGCCGCATGTTGCATGGTAACAGTTTTGCGGCGAGGCAAGGCCGGGCGCAAGCACGGATTGCAATTTCGCATGCCGCTGGCCTTAACAAATCTCAGCCAAATCAGTTGACGGCAGACGCCAAAGCATCTTCCAATGGCGAGACAGGACAGCTCTGAAACGCGGAATCAAGCGATGACACTGGCGGCTGCGGCGCAATCCGCGACATGGACCTTCGTGGATGGCGACTGGTATGAAGGCAACGTCGCCATTCTGGGGCCGCGCAGCCATGCCATGTGGCTCGGCACCAGCGTGTTCGATGGCGCCCGCTGGTTCGAGGGCGTCGCCCCCGACCTCGACCGCCACGCCGCGAGGGTGAACGCCTCGGCGATCGCGCTTGGTCTCAAACCATCCATGAGCGCCGAAAAGATCGTCGGGCTGACCTGGGACGGGCTGAAGAAGTTGGACGGCAAGACGGCGGTCTACATAAGGCCGATGTACTGGGCCGAGCATGGTGGCTATATGGGCGTGCCGGCCGATCCGGCCTCGACCCGTTTCTGCCTTTGCCTCTATGAATCGCCGATGATCCCGCCGTCGGGCTTTTCGGTCACCGTCTCGCCGTTCCGGCGCCCGACCATCGAGACCATGCCGACCAACGCCAAGGCCGGCTGCCTTTATCCCAACAACGGTCGTGCCATCCTCGAAGCCAAGATGCGCGGCTTCGACAACGCGCTGGTGCTCGACATGCTGGGCAATGTCGCCGAGACCGGAACCTCGAACATTTTCCTGGTCAAGGATGGCCATGTCCTGACGCCGGCGCCGAATGGCACGTTCCTGTCCGGCATCACCCGCTCGCGGACGATGACGCTGCTTGACGAGTATGGCTTCAAGACCATCGAAAAGGCGCTGTCGGTGCGCGAATTCCTCGAAGCGGACGAGATATTCTCGACCGGAAACCACTCGAAAGTCGTGCCGGTCACCCGCATCGAGGATCGCAGTCTCCAGCCCGGGCCTGTAGCGAAAAAGGCGCGCGAACTCTATTGGGAGTGGGCGCATTCGACTTCGGCCGGCTGACTGGCTAAAAAGCGAACCGGCGCTTCGTTCCGGAGTTGCTCCACACCAATCCAGACCTATGTTAGTCCGGTATCGACACCGGATTTTTTCCACGAGGAGTACGACCGATGGCTTTTGAATTGCCCGCCTTGCCCTATGACTACGAGGCATTGCAGCCTTACATGTCGAAGGAGACGCTGGAGTATCACCACGACAAGCACCACAAGGCCTATGTCGACAACGGCAACAAGCTGGCTGCCGAAGCCGGGCTCGGCGATTTGTCGGTCGAAGAGGTTGTGAAACAATCCTTCGGCAAGAACCCCGGGCTCTTCAACAATGCCGGCCAGCACTACAATCACATCCACTTCTGGCAGTGGATGAAGAAGGGCGGCGGCGGCAACAAATTGCCGGGCGCGCTGCAAAAGGCGTTTGACAGCGATCTTGGCGGTTACGACAAGTTCAAGGCCGATTTCATCGCCGCCGGCACCACCCAGTTCGGTTCGGGCTGGGCCTGGGTTTCGGTCAAGGACGGCAAGCTGGCGATCTCGAAGACCCCGAACGGCGAGAACCCGCTGGCCCATGGCGCGACCCCGATCCTGGGCGTCGATGTCTGGGAGCACTCCTACTATATCGACTATCGCAACGCCCGGCCGAAATATCTCGAAGCCTTCGTCGACAGTCTCATCAACTGGGACCATGTCCTCGAGCTCTACGAAAAGGCGTAGCCCTGACTGAGTTGCAAAAGAGCCCCGGCAAAACCGGGGCTTTTCTCTATGTGCCAAATGATCGGCCGCCCTTTTCCAACGATCGTCGCGAAAAATTCACACAGGCGTGAGGCGAATTTCCGGAATTTCCAAGCCAGTTTTGCCGTTATATCGATCAGTCGGACCTTCACCCGAAGCATCTTCACCATGGAGCCAGTTGAATGAGAAAGCTTATCGTCGCCATCTCGATGCTCGCCTTCGCCGGTTCGGCGGCGTTTGCCGATCCGATCCAGGAGCGGCAGGCCATTATGAAGGAACGTGGAAAGATCGCCGGCCAATTGTCGAAAGTCGTCAAGGGCGAGACCGCTTACGACGCAGCGGCCGTGCTGGCGGCGTTGAAGGCGCTGGAGGCAAACGCCGAGAAGTTCCATGCAAACGTCGACACTCTTTTCCCGGCTGGCAGCGACACCGGCGACACCACCGCTGCTCCAAAAATCTGGCAGGATATGGCCGGCTTCAAGGCGGTGGAAGACAAATATCTCGCCGACGTCAAGGCTGCGGCGGCCGCCGCTCCTGCCGACGTCGATGCCTTGAAGGCGGGGTTCAACACCATAGGCGGCGATTGCGGCACCTGCCACAAGACATACAGGATTAAGAAGGGCTGATAGCGGGCGATGCGCCTGCTGAAAAAACTCGTCGGCGCCGCCCTCGTTCTGGGCGTCGCCGGCGCGGTTGCCGGCTGGTTCCTGTCGGCGCCGGTCAGGCTCGACAGCGAGGCTCTGGCGCAGCTCGGCCCCGGCGATGCCGCCAGGGGCAAGCGCATTTTTTATGCCGGCGGCTGCACGTCCTGTCATGCGAAGCCAGGCTCGCAAGGCGACGCCCGTCTTCAACTGGCCGGCGGTCTCGAACTCAAGACGCCGTTCGGCATCTTCGTGCCACCGAACATCTCGCAGGATGCCACGGACGGTATCGGCGGCTGGTCGGTCGAAGACCTCGCCAACGCCATGCTGAAGGGCGTGTCGCCGAGCGGCGAGCACTTCTATCCGGCGTTTCCCTATGCGTCCTACGCACGCATGAAGCCGGCCGACATTGCCGATCTCCATGCCTTCCTGAAAACTCTTCCGGCGGTGGCGGGCAAGGCGCCGCCCAATTCGCTGGGGTTCCCATTCAACATCCGTCGCGGCATCGGGCTGTGGAAACGTCTCTATTTGAGTGACCAGCCGGTGGTTTCCTTCCCCGATGGCGCGCCGGATCCGGTGATGGCCGGCCGTTACCTGGTCGAAGGGCCCGGCCATTGCGGCGAATGCCACACGCCGCGCGATTTTGCTGGCGGCACCAGGAAGAGCGAGTGGCTGGCCGGAGCCACCGCTGCCGAAGGCAGCGGCATCGTGCCGAACATCACTTCGGGCGAAGGCGGGCTCGGTGACTGGTCGGAGGCCGACATAGCCTACTTTCTGGAGACCGGCTTCACCCCGGATTTCGATTCCGTCAGTGGCGCCATGGTCGACGTGCAGAGAAACATGGCCGAGTTGGCACCGAACGACCGTGCGGCGATCGCGGCCTATCTGAAGGCCATCCCGCCGCACCCCAACGGCTATCCCCCACGCAAGCCGGCGAATTAGCACCCGTCAGCCGGCTGGCTCTGGCCCATTCTCAGGCCGGCCAGCCTTCATCAGGTCGAGGATCTTTTCAAGCCGGGCGACGACATCGCTGGTTTCCAGAAGCTGCTGCTTCTGTTCGATACTGATCGACAGCAGCGGCGCGAGCGTATCGGCTAGGACACCGGGATCGCCGATGGAGGGCAGGCCGAGTCGCGCCTTGGCCCTTCGTGGAAGCGAGGAAAAATCGATGTTGGCATAGCTCTGATATGTATCGAGAACCGCGCTCGAACGTGTTACCGCCTCCGCCGATTGGCGACGCTGCTCTTCGACTGGCGCGACCTCCGCCGCCAGAAAGTCGGCGTTGACCAGGTGAAGGATCGCGGCTCGCTGGAGGCCGGAGACCGAGACCTTGAGTACCCCATCCACCTGCGTCTGGCAGTTTATCACGCTAGCCGTGACACCCACCGGATAGAGAGAATCGAGGTAGCCGGGATCGTCGTCGGTCGCCTGCCTCTGTGCGACCACAAGAACGCGGCGGTCGCCTGCCATCGCGTGCTCCACCGCGCGCCGCGTTTTGTCGCGGCCCACGAAGACCGGAACAGTCATTTGCGGAAAGAGCACGAAATCCCGCATTGGAAAAATCGGCAGATCCGCGCCGGAGGACGGGGGCGGGCTGGCCTCGGGCGCCGGGTTTCTGGGCCCAGCACCGACTGGTTGGCTCGCCTGAATCCTTGCAGCCAATACGTTCCAGTCGCGCAAGCCGAGGACCCTAGCAATGAGCTCGAGGCTTTCGCTGTGGGACAGGGAAACGGATTTGGCGCTCAGCGCTTCGGACAGCGTTTGCGCATGGCTTTTGCATCGCGGAAATCGCGCATGGAATCATCCTTTGCTTCGAAGAACGGAAGACGTCAGAGCTTGCGTTACTGACCCGTTCGTTCGGGCAAAGGGAGCCTGAAGTGGCTCGATACATTCACCTTACCCCGGAGGGCGCAAGCAGCAGGTTGTATCCACCTGTTTGGAAGGTGCGCTGAAGGTCCGGTGTTGTCAATCCTGCCCGCGATGCATTCCACGTTCCCGATTTACGGGTGGCGATCGCCGAGGAAATCGAAGCCGGTCTCGAAGAAATGATTGTAGTTGCAGGTCATTTCCTCGCCGGGCGCGATGTCGCGCAGTGCATAAGTCTCCTCGGGCGAGGCGACGTCGCAATTCGGGTCGTCGGCATGGTTCATGTAGCGGGCGTCGTCAGCTTCGAAGACGACAAAGTTTGGATCGCGCCGGTCGGGATAGGAATAGCGATCGAGATAGGCTCTGACCGGCCCGGTTTCGCGTTCATAGACCTCGACTGGGATGCGCCGGTCGTAATTGGGATGGAGCTTCCAGACCAGTGTGCCGCGGGGAATGTGGTTCTTGGCAAAGACACCGATGCCCTGGATGGGCGATTTGTCGAGATAGACGTCGACGAGCAACATGGCGGACCCTTGGCGTGACTGGATGATTTTTGGGTGGCGCGGCTGCGAAAAGCCGCTCATTGGGTAGCGCGCAGCTATGGCAATCGCGAGCGGAAAATCGACCTGACCTGATCCGGAATCGATTTTCCGCTGGTGGGGATGGTGCGCAAGATCAAGCTCCTACAGCGCCGTCTGTGCGTCCAACAGGGTCGGCGGCGCTGTGGTGGCAAGGTCGGCCTTGCCCGCCACCTTCAGCGCAAAGGCATAGGTGAAGGCGATTTCCTCGAGCCGGGAAAACCGGCCGGATGCACCGGCATGACCGGCGTCCATGTTGATCTTGAACAGCACCGGATTGTCGCCGATCTTGCGGTCGCGCAGCCGCGCCACCCACTTGGCCGGCTCCCAATAGGTGACACGCGGGTCGGTGAGGCCGGCAAGCGCCAGGATCGGCGGATAGTCGAGCGCGGCGACATTGTCATAGGGCGAGTAGGCGGCGATCGTTCGGTAGTCCTCCTCCGAGGCGATCGGATTGCCCCATTCGGGCCATTCCGGTGGCGTCAGCGGCAGGGTCGCGTCGAGCATGGTGGTGAGCACGTCGACGAACGGAACCTCGGCGACAATACCGCCGAAGCATTCCGGCGCCATATTCGCGACGGCGCCCATCAGCAGGCCGCCGGCCGAGCCGCCCTGACCGACGATGCGGTCATGTTGCGTATAGCGTTCGGCGACGAGATGGTGGGCGGCTGCGATGAAATCGGTGAACGTGTTCATTTTGTGCGCCCGCTTGCCGTCGTCGTACCAGCCATAGCCCTTGTCCTTGCCGCCGCGGACATGGGCAATCGCGTAGACGAAGCCGCGATCGACCAGCGATAACAAATTGGTGTTAAAGGCGGCCGGGACCGTGATGCCGTAGGAGCCGTAGCCGTAAAGCAGGCAAGGCGCTGATCCGTCGAGCGGCGTGTCGCGATGGTGAATGAGCGAGACCGGCACCAGTTCGCCGTCGGCTGCGGGCGCCATCAGCCGCCGCGTCACGTAATGGTCCGGGTCGTGACCGGACGGAACTTCCTGGGTCTTCAGCAGCACGCGCTCACGGGTTCGCATGTTGTAGTCGAAGACCTGCGCCGGCGTTGTCATGGATGAGTAGGAAAAACGCATGATCTCGGTATCGTATTCATAGGATCCCGACAGGCCGAGCGAGAAGGCTTCCTCGTCGAAGGAGATCAGGTGTTCCTCGCCGCTGTTGCGGTCATGCACGACGATGCGCGGCAGGCCTTCCTTGCGCTCAAGCCTGACCATGTGGTCCTTGAAGCCGATCACCGAAAGGATCAGCCGGCCCGCTTCGTGCGGCACCAACTCCTGCCAGTTGGCGCGCACCGGGTCGCTCGCCGGCGCAGTCATGATCTTGAAATCCTTGGCGCCGTCGGCGTTGGTGAGAATGAAGAAGATATCGCCACCTTCTTCGAGGTCGTATTGCAGGCCGGTCTCGCGCGGGGCAACCAGCTTCGGTTCGGCGAACGGCTCGCTGGCGCTCATGATGCGATATTCCGAGGTCTCGTGGTCGTTGATGCCAACCATGATCCACTCGTTGGAGCGTGTGCCGCCGACATTCATGAAGAAACCTGGATCGGTTTCTTCGTAGATCAGTCGGTCGTTCTCAGGACTGTCGCCAAGGGCATGGAACAGCACCTTGGAAGGACGGTGGTTGGCATCGAGGCGGGTGTAGAAAAATCCGTCATTTCCGGCATCCCACACGCCGCCGCCACCGGTATCCGGAATCCTGTCGGCCAGATCGTTGCCGTCGGCGAGGTCGCGGACGCGAAGCGTGTAGAATTCGGAACCCTTGTCGTCGAAGGCCCACAGAAGCTTGCGGTGGTCGGTCGAATGGTCGACACCGCCGAGGCGGAAATAGGCCTTTCCTTCGGCCTCGAGATCGCCGTCGAGCAGGATCTCTTGGTCGTCGCCCTCGCGCGGCGTGCGGAAATAACGCGGCTGCTCGCCGCCAAGCTTGAAAGATGACCCATAGGCGTACGGCCCATCCTTCATCGGCACGGACGAATCGTCCTCCTTGATGCGGCCCTTCATCTCCTTGAAAAGCTGCTTCCGCACCTGGACGGTCTCGGCCATGAGGGCTGCCTGATAGACGTTCTCGGCTTCGAGATGGGCGCGGATCTGGGCGTCGAGCAGCGACGGATCCCTGAACATCTCTTGCCAGTTGTCGGCTCTCAGCCAGGCATAGTCGTCCGTCCGCGTCACTCCATGGTGCACATCGAAGACCGGTCGCTTCTCTGGTTGCGGCGGGCTGACAGTCGGAAATGCTGGGGTTCGGGTCATTGCGTCTCGCTGTGGAAGTTACTTGTATGGAGAATGAACACGCCGATCAGCGCAGGTTCAAGAGCCGGAGTATATGTTTGCGCCGGGCTCCAGAAGATGAGCCGGAGGAGAGGGAAAAATGAAGTTCCGTTTTCACGCTGCTGCGGCTTTCGCCGTCGCTTCGACAGTCTTGGCCTTTATCGGCCAATCTCATGCAACCGTGTTCGCAGCTTGGCAAGTGACCAACCTTCCGTTTGGCGACACGCTCAACGTGCGCAAGTATCCGGCGGGATCGTCCCAGAGGCAGGCCGCTTATCCCAACGGTGCTGTTTTGCAGATGACCGGGAGATGCACCGGCGGCATAAACCTGCTCGACATCGGCAAACAGCCGGTTTGGAAGCAGGAACAGAAGATCCGCTATCGCTGGTGCGAAGTCTGGCACGATCCGGCCCAGAACGGCAATTTCGTCACCGGCTGGGTCTACGGAAAATACATCACCCCACATTGATGGATCGGTGCCGGTCCGCGGTGCTGATTTCCGGCTTGCTTGCAACAGCAAATCGCAACCTATGGTTTTGTAGATTCTAAAAACAACCAGATAGCCTACGCTACAACCAAGCATAGCCAAGCATTGAGATTTTTTTACTGCTCTCATGGATGTAACGGCAGCTTGACTGGGCGTCCGCCGCTGCTGGTCTGCCCAGAAAATATCGCAAAGTTACAGAGTGCACGAAAGGTTGAAGCTGATCGTCGAATATTTTATTGCCATCGATGAATACAGCGCAAGAAGCGAATTGACTTACTTGGTTTAGTGGCTCATTAGGATGCTGCGACGCGAATCGCAGAGGCTTTTTCCTGCAAAAATTTCGCGCGATGCCCGACCTATCAAAAATAGGGCGCAGGTAGAAACAACTCACGTTGGGGCCAGGAAGCCATGGATATTATCGAAACACCTTCCAGAAATAGTGATGCGCTGATCGAATTGACGGCCGATGTCGTGGCCGCCTATGTCAGCAACAATCCGGTGCCGGTCGGCGAACTGCCTAGCCTCATCGCCGATGTCCATGCCGCCCTCGGGCGCGTGGGCGGGGCTAGTGAACAGCCTCCTGCCGACAAGCAGAAGCCGGCAGTAAACCCGAAGCGCTCCGTCCATGACGACTACATCGTCTGTCTTGAAGACGGCAAGAAGTTCAAGTCGCTGAAGCGTCACTTGATGACCCACTACGGTCTGACGCCCGACGAGTATCGTGAAAAATGGGGCCTGGACGCAAGCTACCCGATGGTTGCTCCCAACTATGCTGCCGCCCGCTCACAGCTCGCCAAGAAGATGGGTCTCGGCCGCAAGCGCAAAGGGCGCTGATACCGGCTCCCTTCCCAACCTGGGTTAGATGATCAACGGCGCCTCCGGGCGCCGTTTTGATCTTGGGGCGATGCTGGAGCAATCGATATGCGTCGCAACATGTGCGGCTCCGATCATGTCGGGCCATCGCGCGCTGTTCGTCTGATCAGGCGGTCTGCTTCAAGGCCGCCTCTGCGTCGCGCTTGATGCGCTTGACCATTGAACGAAGACCATTGGCGCGTTGCGGCGACAGGTGCTCGTCGAGGCCAAGTGCCTTCAGCGTGGCTTCCGCATCGGTTTTCTGGATCTCGCTGGCGGGTCGTCTGGAAAACAACGCCAGCATGATAGCGACGAGACCGCGCACGATATGCGCGTCCGAATCACCGGCGAAGGTGACGACTGGGTCGGACCCCGGTCCATACTCGGTGGTCAGCCAGACCTGGCTGACGCAGCCGGGCACCTTGTTGGCAGGGTTGCGTTCCTCATCGGGAAATGGCGGCAGGGCCTCGCCCAGTTCGATCACATAGCGATAGCGGTCTTCCCACTCGTCAAGCAGGGAGAAGTCGTCGCGGATCGTTTGGATCGTCGTAGTCATCACTCCGGATATAGTGATCCGGTGACCTCGCGTCACGGAAAAAGAGGAAAACACCATAGGCGCCGAGAGCGCGGACGGCCTGCGGTGGGTGACAGATGCGCTGAAAAATATCTCAGTTTTTCGCCGGCAAATCGACTTTCGCCGGCAAGACGATGTCTTCGGGCACGCTGCCGGTCGTTGTCGCCGTGTCGGGTTCGGCGGTCTTGTCGTCCAACATGGCGGCCGCGATCTTGGCTGTCTCCCTGGCCCGGGCGGTGATCGTGTGCATTGCGGACTTGCCGGTCTCGCAGACGTCAGGCTTGCGCTCGCATATGCCGGCAATGTCGCCGACCGCCTCGCGTGCCGCAAACAACGCCTGGATCGGCCCGACGCTTTGGTGGCCTGTCTCGTCGGAGCCGACATTCAGCGGCAGCGCCAGAAGCACCAGCGAAAACCAGAAAGCCATTCTGATCAGAAAGCCCATCTGTATGCCCTCATTCGTGACCGGATCATGCGTTCATGCGACATGACCTCTTTATGGATACGATAGTGGCATGGACGCGCAAAGGACGGCTTGCCCGGTCAGCAAAAATTTTCCTCAAATTTTAGGCAAATTCGAAACGAAGCATTTGCAATGGATTTGTCTCAAATCCAGCCGATTTTCTTCACTTAAGGTTAACCATCTATCCAACTGTTTTCATTATATATTTTCCAGAAGCGCGGCTTACCGGGGGCGACTGTCAAAGGCGGGAGGGCGGTTCGCCCGGATAACGCTCCATTTACTATGGCCGCAATTGCCAAGGTTTGCCCCGTGCGGGCCTCCCAATATCTGCCTCAGGCCGGGCATTGATCGGTCCTGCCTTATCCATTCCTTAAACGCTGGATGCGAGTTTCAGATCAACAAAAGCAACTGCGAAGCAGGGCTGTTCACGACCAGGTGCGAGTGCGTTGAGTTGAGTTCGATAAGGGCCAGATACGTTGAGTTGCCCGGCGCGATGGCAGCCGGTTGCGAACGTATGGTTCATCCGTCGATCCTCGGACAGAACGACCGCCGGTGCCAGAGGCGGTTTATCGGTGTCATGCTGGCCGCTCCGTTCTTTGCCGCAGGCGCAGCAGTCACGCTGGTCACCTCGGGCATGGGCGTGGCCGTGACTATGGCTGCGATCTTTGCGACGTTCGGCCTCTGCTGGTTTGCTGCCTTGCTGGTGGCAGCATCGGGCAAGATGGCGTTCGCCGGCCAGGTCGCCCTGGTGATGGGCAGTCTTGCTCTTGCCGGTGTCATCGCCGCGGCGGGCGGGATGGCCTCGCCGGTCGCCATGCTTGTCGTGGCGCTGCCGTTCGAAGCCTGGTGGATCGGCGCGTCTCGTCGCGCTGCACTCTGGGGTGCCGTATCCGCATGTATCGCTGTCCTGCTGCAGGCTTTTGCCGGTTCTGTCTTTTCGTTCGGGCCGGCGGAAATCGCCGCCTGGCATTGGCTGCTGCCGTTGGCCTGGGCGCTTACCCTCGTTCCCCGCCTCGCAGCGCTTGGCAGCCCGGCCGGCGCGCAGCTCGATCCGGCGACCGACGACCGGCTCGAGAACATCATCGACGCAGTTGTCCTGCGGGCCGGCAGGCATGGCGAGGTTCTGGATGCGTCGGCAAAGGCGCGCACGATCCTGAAGCTGCAGCCGGAGCTGCTGTTCGGTACCGGCCTGTTCGACCGCATCCATCTTTCCGATCGCGTCGCATACCTCAGCGCGCTGGCCGACATGCGCGATGGCGCGCCGGCGCGCCGGCTGGATCTTCGCGTCCGGCTGCCGCAAAACGGCAATGGCCCGACGGCGGACAATTACCGGCCGTTTTCGCTTGAATTGGCGCGCGGGGAAGAGCAGCAGGACGTCCTCACGTTCGTCCTGCGCGAAAACGACGAACTCGCCGGCTTGCGCGAAGAGCTTGCCGCTGCGAAAGAGGCGGCCGCGTCTGCCGAAGTGGCAAAGGGACGGTTTCTGGCGGTCGTCAGCCACGAGCTGCGCACGCCGTTGAACGCCATCATCGGTTTTTCCGACATGCTGCTGCATGAGATGTTTGGCACCTTCAAGGATCCGCGGCAGAAGGAATATGTCGGCCTGGTCAAGGAGTCCGGCCAGCATTTGCTTGCCGTCGTCACCTCGATACTCGACGTATCGAGGATCGAAGCCGGCGCCTACGCAACCGAGCCGGAACCATTCCGTTTCGTGGAAGCGGTCGAAATGTGCCAGTCGATGATGCGCTTGCAGGCCGACGCAAAGAACATCGATCTTCAGGCCCAGATCGCACCGGATGCAGGCGAGATAAACGCCGACCGTCGTGCCGTGCAGCAGATACTTATCAACCTCGTCTCCAACGCCATCAAGTTCACGCCCGATGGCGGCGATGTCGTCGTCGGCGCCAAGCGGATCGGCTCGCGACTGCATTTCTGGGTCAGGGACACCGGCATCGGCATCGCCGAGGAAGACTTTGCCAATCTCGGCAAGCCGTTCATGCAGATCCAGAACGACTATACGCGCCGCTTCGAGGGCACCGGGCTCGGCCTGTCACTGGTGAAGGGTCTGGTGGCGCTGCACGAGGGCACGATGTCGATCGAAAGCATGCCGGGGGAGGGCACCACGGTCACGATCAGCTTGCCGGTGAACGGACCGAACGGACATTCGAACGACAAGCCCGGCGTACTGCCGATGCCTGCAGCCAAGGCGGAGACGAAAGGGGACAGGCATGGGTCGCTCCGCAAAACAGCCTAAGGCGGTCAAGCGCCGCGGCAATGCCTTCCAACGCAGCGCGGTCGCCCTCGGCAGCCAGATTTCACGCAATCCGGTTCTGGTTGGCGGTTCGACCGCCTTCCTGGTGACGCTGTTCTACGTCTCGGCGAACGCTTTGTGGTATCAGCCTTTTCCTCATGCCGGCGCGTTTTTTGCGACCAGGAGCATGGAGGGCTTTCCTCGAGCCGGCGCCGACGAGCCTGAAACCACCATCAACATCGTGCGGCCGGAGCCGGCCCCGATCAAGAGCGATCCGGTCGTCGAGCAGGTCCAGGGCATATTGAAGGATCTCGATTTCTATTCCGGCACCGTCGACGGTATTTCCGGCCCCAACACGCGCAAGGCCATCCAAGCCTATCAGCAGAAGGTCGGGCTCAACGCTTCCGGCGAGATCGACAGCATTCTGCTCGATCAACTGGGCGCCATGCCAACCGCCTCGACGGTCGTGCCGCATCCGGCACCCCGTCCGGACGACATGGCCGCGATTCCCGTCTCGGCTTCGCCGTCAGATGCGCCGGCGCAGGCACCCGACGCCCGCATCATCAAGATCCAGGCCGGGTTGAAGGCATTCGGCAATGACGACATGCAGCTCGATGGCGTGGTCGGGGCCCGCACCAAGGCAGCGATCAAGGAGTTTCAGTCGCTGTTCGGGCTGCCTGAGACCGGCGAGCCCGACGAGGTCGTCTATGTCAAGATGCGCGAGATCGGCCTGACCAACTGATGGGCGCAGGCGCGCAGTTTTGGTTTCACCCAAACGCAAAGCGCTCTAAGTACCGCCCGATGTCGTCCGGAATGCTGCCATGCGCGTAACCACCGATCTGTGGGTGTCGGCCCTGCTGCGCCGGGTTTTCGGCGCCGGTGGCTTTGCCGCCGTGGTCAAGCGCGGCGCAACCGAGGCCGGCGCCGTCTTCGTGCTGGCGCGTGGCCGCATGGGCGAGATTGCCTTGTTTGGCCCGGCGCCGCAGACGAGCTACGATTCAGCCAAACCCGACGACCGTTTCTTCAGTCTGCTCGGCGCCGGCGACGATGCCGCCGTCTTTGACGCGCGACTGGAGAGGGAGAAGAAATTCGACCCCGACATCTGGGTGGTCGAGATCGAGGCCGGCTCTGTTCCCGTCGAGGAGCTTATTTCCGTCAAGTCGCAGTAGCGATATGCAGACAAAGGCTTAGAGCGTTCGCTTGAATCTCTTTTTCAGTCGCGACGCGCCTAAAGCATGTCGCGCAAAAGCATGCCCTCGGGCCTGACCCGAGGGTGTGCAGCGGTTTTGCGATAACGACATGCTTAAAAACAACAGCCTAAAGCGTCGCATGAGGCGGGTCAAACGCGACGCGCTTTAGGGCTGGTGGCAGCATTGTCGCTGTCCGCTTTGCGGACGTCGGCGTTTGCCGCGATCGGTCCGGCATTGCGAATGGCCTTCGACAGTGTCTCGGCTTTCCAGCCGCGTAGCCTGTCCAGCGCTGCGTCGCGATGCAGCAGCCGATAGCGGTCGAGGAAGATGCGAATGGCCTGCGGATGCGAGAACTCTGTGGGATAGACGGCGGCGGTGATCAGGAACGCCCTCTCTTCGCCGAGATCGAGCGCGCGCAGGGCGGCCAGCAGCGACGTGTAGTTCCGGTTCGCGGTGAGCGACCGCGCCGTTGAAAAATTGATCTCGAGCGCGTCGGCCAGTGCTGTCTGGAAGAATGCGGCATTGCCGGTCAGCGCCGTCTCGCGCAGTTTGACATAGGTGTTAGCGCCGGCGAACGGATTGATCGTCGCGCCGCCGCTTTCGGCATCACGCATCATCGACCGCAGCCGGCGCCGTGCAGTCTCGGCGGCGGCGCCGGGCACCTGCTGGCTGCTATCGGCGACGACTTCGGCGCTTTCGGGCACCGTCTTGGCGTTCGCCTCAGGCTGCCGCACGCTCACCAGCGTCGGCTTTTCAAGCGCCCTGATCAGGTGGGCGATGGTCGGGTTCAGATCCTTGCGGCGCGCAATGGCGCGCGCATGCGGCAGGCCATGGCGGCCGATCAGCGCGATGAGGTCGATATCGCTGAGCGCGCGCGAGCGGATGAGCAGCGGCGCGGCAACGTCGACCGGCTCCTCGCAAAGCCGCCGGACCAGCGCAGCGGGCGCATATTCGCATTCGGAAAGGGCGGCGGCGACGTAGCGGCGCGATTCGACCGACACATCGGCGAAAAGCGGAAGCGTCAGATCCTCAAGTTGCGCGATCTCCCGGCGCGAAGGGCGGGTCAGCGAACAGAACGCCGACACCGTGGCGCGGAACAGCCTTTCGGCCTTTCCCGGTTCAGCCCGTATAGCGATTTGCCTGAAATCCGCAGATGACACGAAGGATACGCCTGACACTCGACACAATCTGGACCATGCTCGACCGGGACTGTGTCGGTTTCGCATTTGCCACGGGTCAGGACTTCCTGACCTCAGAACAAAGATCAAATTAGCGGCGATCCGTTAGCGTTCCGTTAACCTACTGGCTCCTTAATCAGGTTGGAGGCGTTGCGTTGTGCTCCGGGGCAACCGAGAGGAATGCACGAACCATGGGCATGGTACTGTCTTTCGTGCCGCGACCGGCGGCAACCAATCGAGCAGACCGAAACACCGGAGCGCCGGCGGCGGTGATCATTTTCCCCGGCGTCCGCTACGAGCAACCGCCACTGACGGGCGAGACGCGGCCAGGCGCCGGTCCGGACAAGCCGGGTTCGTCAAGGACGATGCCGGGGACGTCGGGGACGTTGCCTGTTCCGCATCATTGAAGCGCGTCGCGGCTGAATGGATTGGCCGCGCCCCGTTGGGCGCGCAAAGGACGCTCTATCCCGTTGAATGAGAGCCGCGGCCCTGTTCGGCTCGCAAGGCATGGGCCGGAACCGGCGGCATATCTCGGTTGACGTCAGTAGTCCTGCAGCTCGCAGGAACTCTGCTCGAGAAACCGCGACACGGTCGGCTTCCAGCTGTCGTCGGGCACGAAGGAGCGGATGACGAACATGCCTTCGTCGATCGGCGCTTCAACGAAGATTGCCCCTTGCAATTCCTCCGGGAGATCCTTGCGGATCTCGATCATCTGCGCCGGCGTCAGTACGATACTGTCCAGCACCCTTCCGGTCGCGCTGTGGTCGTTGAAGGAGTAGATGTTATGGCCGCTGCGGTCATAGACCGATACGGACCAGAACGGGACGTTTCCCGGTGCCTTCACCCGAACCATCCCATCGGACAGATCGAAGCGGCAAGCCGCAGCATAAAACAGCGGATCGACCGATTTCACCACAGGCGTACCGCCGGCCTCAGCGTCCAGCCTGGTCATCCGATAAAGGTTGGAGGCCATGGCCAGCCGCGACCAGGCATTGCGTTCGGAAAATTCCGGGGCGAGCAGCAGCACGATGATGTGTACGATGCCGGCGCCAAGCAGGCCGAGCAGGATCGCGTGCAGCAGCCTACGCATTGCAGCCGACCTTTACGATCTGCGGCAGCGTGACATCCGAAAGGCCCGTGCTGCTGGCGATCGGCGTGTCGTAGAATGTCAGCACGAGATACATCCGGCCGAAGCCGTCGGAAAGCAGCCAGTTGCCGGGCGCGGGGCGGTTGCTGACGGAAATAAGCACGGAATTGTCGGGCTGGCGCAGCACCTGGTAGGACTGAAGTGCCGCAAGCCTTGGCTTGCCGGTCTCGACCACGCCGAGCGACCGATCGGCGGCATAGAGGGTCCAGAACCGGGCTGTGGGAAATCCGCCTTCAATTTCATAGCCGCATTGGCGTTTCAATAGTTCGCCATCGGAATCGCGTTCGGCGATAAACGACAGGCCTTCTGCCTGCCCGAGTGCAAGGACACCCTCGCGCGCCACGCGGGCTTTCGAATAAGGATCCGCCGTCTGCGTGCCGATATCGGGAAACGCCGTCCATTGGCCGATCCTGATCGCGCCAATGCCATCCTGCGTCTTGAGAGCGTACCAGACGCTGCCGCCGCCGCCGCCGATGGCTATGGCAAGCGCGAGGAGCGTCAGGAATGCGTTCTTGAGCATGAAGAGCCGCGGGCAAGAGGAGTGCCGCTCGGGGATATCGCGGGGCAGGGGGCCATGGCAAGCGGACCTCTGTGGAATTGCGGCGCGAGGGATGGCCTGGCCCGTCGTGCCGGCATCAAAGCGCCGACAGGGTCTCCGGTGTCGCAGGCGCCTGGAGGACGGGCGCCGACTGGAACAGCCTGGTGATGTCCCTGAGCGCCCGCGTCGTCTGGCTGGACAGCACCGGCGGGCGCTCGGCAGCGGTGTCGGCCGCTGCCTGCTCGGCATTCTTCTTTTCCGCTTCCTCGGCCTTGGCGGCGATCTCTTCGTCGACGAAGGGATGATCGAGGCCGGGGATCGGCTTGAGGTCGATATTCTGGTGCGCATAGACCATCAGCCGCTGCCAAACCATCGCCGGCAGCGAGCCGCCGGTCATGTTGTTGGTCGGGGTGAAGTCGTCATTGCCGAGCCACACGGCAGCGGTGTAGTTGCCGGTGAAGCCGACATACCAGGCGTCGCGGTAAGACTGCGTTGTGCCGGTCTTGCCGGCCGAAACGATATTGGGAAGCGCAGCGCGCCGCGCCGTGCCCATCACCGGCACCGCCGCCAGCATGGTGTTCATGGATTTCAGCGCCTGCTCCGAGAGCACACGGCGCGGCGGCGGCGCATCCTTGGCGAAATCGTAAACCACCTCGCCGGTACGGGTGACGAGCTGGGTGACGCCATGCCGGGAGCCGACAAAGCCGTTCTGGGCGAACACGCTAAAGCCTGTCGCCTGGTCCATCACGGTCATGCCCGATGTGCCGAGCACCATCGTCTTGTGCGATTCGAGCGGCGATTCGACGCCCATGGCTTCCGCCATCGCCTTGATCGGCTTGATGCCGAGATGATTCTTGGCCAGCCGCACCGGCACGGTGTTGACCGATTTGGCCATCGCCGTGATCAGCGTGACCTTGCCGGCCCGTCCGTCATTGTAATTGTGCGGCGACCAGGCACCCCAGGAGATCGGCGCGCCGGAAACGACGGAGTCCGGCGTGAAGCCGTGCTCCATCGCCGTTGCGTATACGTAGGGTTTAAACGATGAGCCGCTCTGGCGCAGCGCCTTGGTGGCGCGGTTGAACTGGCTGGCACCGTAGTCGCGGCCGCCGACGATCGCCCTGACTGCGCCATTGGTTTCGATGACGACCATGGCGCCTTCGGTGACGTTGTATTCCTTGCCGAACTGGCGGAGATGGAACTCCATCGATTCTTCCGCCGCCTTCTGGATGTTGGCGTCGAAAGTGGTGTGGGCGACCAGCGAATGCTGGCCGGACTTCGCGGCGATCTTCTTGACCTCTTCGAATGCCCAGTCGAGGTAGTAATCCGGGCTCTTCTGCTCGCCGCGGTCGACGATTTCAGCCGGATGCAGCCGCGCCTGCAGCACCTGACCCTCGCTCATGAAGCCGCCCTCGACGAGATTCGACAGCACCACATTGGCCCGCGCCCTGGCAGCAGGCAGGTTGATGTGCGGCGCGTATTTGGTCGGTGCCTTGAACAGGCCGGCCAGCATCGCCGCTTCGGCGAGGTTCACATCCTTGACGCTTTTGCCGAAATAGAAATCGGCGGCCGCTTCGATGCCGAACGTGCCGCCGCCCATGTAGACGCGGTCGAGATAGAGCTGCAGAATCTCCTTCTTTGACAGATTGGCCTCGAGCCACAGCGCCAGGAAGGCTTCCTTGACCTTCCGCTCCAACGTCCGTTCATTGGTCAGGAACAGGTTCTTGGCCAACTGCTGGGTGATGCTCGAGCCGCCCTGCACCACGGAATTCGCCCGCACATTCGCGAAGATCGCGCGCGAAAGGCCGAGCGCGTCGATGCCGTAGTGATCGAAGAAACGCCGATCCTCGGTGGCCAGCACCGCCTTGATGACTTGGTCGGGCATCTCGTCGACCGGCACCGAATCGCGCTGGATGATGCCGCGCTGGCCGATCTCATTGCCGTAGCGGTCGAGGAAGGTGATGGCGAAATCGCCCTGGGCGCGCCAGTCGCCGGCGGTTTCCTGGAAGGCCGGCAAGGCGAGCGCCAGCATGACGACGATGCCGCCGGCGCCGAGCGTGAAGCCCTCACTCAACAGTTCGATGATGCCGCGGCGCCAGCCGGAGACGCGGAAGCGCCGGAAAAAAATGGTGGCCGCTTCCCAGAACCGGCGCGCCTTGAAGCCGGTCTCGTAGAGCGAGGAATCGAACCACGCATCCGCCGCCAGCAGTCTTGCGGCAATCGGACCCCTTCTCCTGCGTGTTTTCAAAGGACTGGCCATTCCAAGTTCCGGCTGCGGCTACGCCTCCCACTGAGAAGCGGCACTCCTACCAGACTATTTGTCCATTTTGGCCTCGCTCACAAGGGTGGGGGAGCTTTCGCGGTACAGTTTGTTGATACCAGGGTCGGGCCTGCCACCTCCGCCACCTCGCGCCCGCTTACTGCGCCGCGATAAAGCGCATGAAATGCGCCACGTCGGCATCGCTTGGCTCCTGGCCGGTGAAACTGCGCAGATAGGCGGCGAGATGACTGACCCTCGCCTCGACCGGTTCCTTGAGGTCGAGCACATAATAGCCGATCTGCATGTAGTAGAGCACACGGGCGCGGATGAAGGCATCCTCTTCGCCGTAGCCATGCCGGCGATACATGTCGCGGATCGCACCCAGTCGGTCATTGTCGGCCTGGTCGATGGCCCGGCGCACGTCCTCGGAGCGACGCGCCCATTCCCGGATGGCGAAGTCGAGCCTGGGATCGAACAGGCGCTCGTCCGCCCAGCATTCGAACACGTTCATGACCCCCATGATGATGCTTTCGGCCGGCCGCTGCGCGCGTTCGACGATCGACTTGGTGTTGGTGTCCCGCCAATGGGCAAGCAACTGGTCGAGCAGGTCCTGACGGCTCTCGAAATACCAGTAGAAGCTTGAGCGCGATACGCCGAGCTTCTGGCCGAGCGGCAGCACGCGCACGCTTGCGATGCCGTCTGAAATCAGTGTCTGGAGCGCAAGATTGATCCAGCCCCGGCGCGTCACCTTGATGTTGCCGGGCGCCGGCTCGTGCTGCGGAGCAATCATGGTCATGGCCGCACAATAGGCATGAGGGCGAACTGCATACAACCGTACTAGACACATATGTACAGCGCAAGTATCCTGCCTGCCTCAACTGGGCCGAGCGGCCGACGTGCGTCATCGCGGCTCCTGCCTACGATCCGCAAGACAGGGCAATACGGCAATGAGGAGCATCCGCCATGGTCGATGACGCAGCACGCAACCTCAGGCGCGAACGCAGGCGCGGGCGAACCGGCGAGGCCGGCAGCGAGACCAGCCGCCGGCCGGACTATCGTTCGCTGAAGAACCCGTTCCTGCCGCAGCCGATCTTTTCGGCCGACCAGGTCGCCGCGATCCACGACACGGCGCTGCGCGTGCTCGAGCAACTCGGCGCCAAGGTGCTGCTGCCGGAGGCGCGCGCCATTCTTGCTCGTGCTGGTCGACGAGGACAGCCAGATGGTGCGCATCGGCCGCGACATCGTCTCGGCGGCGCTGGGCTCGGCGCCGAAATCGATCCGCGTCCATGCCGGTGCCCGTGCCCGCGACCTGACGCTCGAACTCGGCTCAATGACGTTCCTGGCAGGATCCGGGGCGCCGAACGTCACCGATCTGGAGCACGGCCGGCGGCCGGGAACGCTTGCCGCTTTCGAGGATCTCATCCGCCTGGTGCAGCATTTCGACGTGCTGCACATGCTGGGACCTTGCATCGAGCCGCAGGACATCGACAACCGCTTCCGGCATTATGCCGTCAACCGCGCGCAGCTGACGATGTCGGACAAGCTGCCGTTCGTCTTCGCGCGCGGCACGCCGCAGGTCGAAGACGGCTTCGAGATGCTGCGGCTGGCGCGCGGCCTGTCCGAGGACGAATTCCGTTCGGGCGCTCATTGCTACACCGTCATCAACACCAACTCGCCGCGTCAACTCGACATTCCGATGGCGCAAGGCATCATCGACTTTGCCAAGGCGGGGCAGGTGCTGATCATCACACCCTTCTGCCTGGCCGGCGCCATGGCGCCGATCACCGTGGCCGGCGCGCTGACGCTGCAGCACGCCGAAGCGCTGGCCGGGCTGACGCTGGCCCAGATCGTGCGGCCGGGCGCGCCGGTCGTCTATGGCTCCTTCTCCTCCAATGTCGACATGAAGTCCGGGGCGCCGGCCTTCGGCACGCCGGAGCACGTCAAGGCGACGCTCGGCGCCGGTCAGCTTGCACGCTTCACCGGCCTTCCCTGGCGGTCCGGCGGCGGCAGTGCCGCCAACGTTTCGGACGCGCAGGCAGCCCACGAAACGCAGTTCGCGCTGTGGGGCTCGGTGCTCGCCGGCGCCACTGTCTGCATTCATGCCGCGGGCTGGCTCGAAGGCGGCTTGAGCGTCTCGTTCGAGAAGCTGATCACCGACATCGAGGCGCTGCAGACCATCGCGGAACTCTGCGCCGCGACTCCCGGCGACGAGGCCGCGATCGGCTTCGAGGCCATCGCTGAAGTGCAGCCGGGCGGGCATTTCTTCTCGGCCGGGCACACAATGGCGCGCTACCGCACCGCTTTCTACGAACCGCTGGTCGCCGACTGGTCGAATTTCGGCAACTGGACTGAGGCCGGGTCAAGAACCGCCACGGAGCGCGCCACCGGTATCTGGAAACGGCTGCTGGCCGATTTTCGGCCGCCGGCTTGCGCCGCTGCCACATCAGGTGTTCTCGACGAATTCATTGCGCGGCGCACGGAAGAGGGTGGCGCAGCACCGGTCTCGTGATGTAGTTCAGCGAGCGCGTTACATGGGGCGCTTGTCGCCTGCCTTCTGCGGGTCGCGGCGGATCGTGCCGGCATCGGCTTTCCTGTGCCTGTCGGCGGCGAGTCTGCGAATGCGATCGAAGCGGCTTTCCTCGGCCACTTTGGTCTTTACTACAGCATTTGGCTTCGGGACGAATGCAATCATGGATCGATCTCCTTGCCGACGGCTGCGCGCCGGAGGATGCCCCGGCGGCTGTCTTTCGGGCTCTCGTCAAGAGCACGTTCTCTCCGAGAGGTCGAAGATGTTAGGTGGCGAGAGCGACCGCGCAGCTTTGCGCACCCAGCCTGTCGGGCGAGGTTTTTCCGGGCATGGTCGCCCAGCCGCCCGTCTCGATGAACTGCCGCTTCTTGTAGCTGTCAGTTATGGCCTTGAACTCGACAAGTTTGGCGGCCGCGTCGGGCGCCGTATTGAAGCGATCGACGCAGACCGCCGAGGCCAGTTCGCCGCGCGCCGTATCGCCGGCGGTGGCCGCCAGCGCGCGCGAGGTGCCGCCGGTCACCCAGCCGCCCCAGTTGAAACCGATGATCAGCGTGGCGACGAAGGTTGCAGCGCATGCCACAAAAGCGTGGATTTGGCCGGCTGGTAATCTTCCCATCGACGCGCGAGAGATGGCTTGCTGCTTTGTGTGGCCACGGACAGTTCCTTCCTGGTTGATGTTGGGATCGGTCGCCCGGCCTTGCTGGGGCCAGGCCTTGCAGGGCCTATTTACGGGAGGGGTGGTCAGTAGCCGCCCATGCCGGCCGAAGGCGCAGCGTCTTTTGCTGGAATGTCGGTGATCATGGCTTCCGCGGTGATCAGCAGCGCCGCGATCGACCCGGCATCCTGCAACGCGGTCCGCACCACCTTTGCGGGATCGACGATGCCAGCCTTGATCATGTCGACATAGGTCTCGTTCTGGGCGTCGAAGCCCTGATTGTGATCCTTGCTGTCCGTGAGCCTGCCGACAACGATCGAACCTTCGACGCCGGAGTTCTCGACGATCTGGCGGATCGGCGCTTCGAGCGCTCTCGACACGATCGAAATGCCCGCCGTCACATCGGCATTGGCTCCGGTCAGCCCGTTCAGCACGGCCTTGGCGCGCAGCAGCGCGACACCGCCGCCGGGAACGATGCCTTCTTCCACTGCCGCGCGCGTGGCGTTCAGCGCATCGTCGATGCGGTCCTTCTTTTCCTTGACCTCGGACTCGGTCGCGCCGCCGACGCGAATGACCGCGACGCCGCCGGCGAGCTTGGCCAGCCGCTCCTGCAGCTTCTCCTTGTCGTAGTCGGAAGTGGTTTCCTCGATCTGCCCCTTGATCTGCTGGACACGCGCCTGGATCGTGGCCTTCTCGCCGGCGCCGTCGATGATCGTCGTCGTGTCCTTTTCGATCAGCACGCGCTTGGCGCGGCCTAGCATGGCGATGGTGATGTTTTCGAGCTTGATGCCGAGGTCCTCCGAAATCACCTGGCCGGCGGTGAGCACCGCGATGTCTTCCAGCATCGACTTGCGGCGGTCACCGAAGCCCGGCGCCTTGACGGCCGCAACCTTGAGTCCGCCGCGCAATTTGTTGACGACCAGCGTCGCCAGCGCTTCGCCTTCGACGTCCTCGGAGATGATCAGCAGCGGCTTGCCGCTTTGCACCACGGCTTCGAGGATCGGCAGCATCGCCTGCAGATTGCCGAGCTTCTTTTCATGGATGAGGACGTAAGGGTCCTCCAGCTCGGCGCGCATCTTCTCGGCATTGGTGACGAAATAGGGCGAGAGATAGCCGCGGTCGAACTGCATGCCCTCGACGACGTCGAGTTCGGTGTCGGCGGTCTTGGCTTCCTCGACGGTGATGACGCCGTCATTGCCGACCTTGTCCATCGCCTTGGCGATCATGGCGCCGACGGTGGTGTCGCCATTGGCGGCAATGGTGCCGACCTGCGCGATTTCACCGGAAGATTTGACCTTCTTGGCGCGTGCCTGGATTTCCTTGACGACAGCGGTAACGGCAAGGTCGATGCCGCGCTTGAGGTCCATCGGGTTCATGCCGGCGGCAACGAATTTGGCGCCCTCGCGCAAGATGGAGGCGGCAAGCACCGTGGCGGTGGTGGTGCCGTCGCCGGCAAGGTCGTTGGTCTTCGACGCCACTTCGCGCACCATCTGCGCGCCCATGTTCTCGAACTTGTCGGAAAGCTCGATTTCCTTGGCTACCGCCACCCCGTCCTTGGTGATGCGCGGTGCGCCATAGGCCTTGTCAATGACGACGTTGCGGCCCTTGGGGCCGAGCGTCACCTTGACGGCGTTGTTGAGGATTTCGACACCACGCAGCATGCGGTCACGCGCATCGGTGGAGAATTTGATTTCCTTGGCAGACATGATTTTTCCAGTTCGGTTGGTTGCGGCAGGGCGCTGTCAGCACCGCCTGAATCAAAAATTTGGAGCGTCCTTTGCGCGTCCAAGACGCGCGGCGCTCCAATCAGGCGGCCTTCTTGGCAGCCCCGGTCTTCTCGATGATGCCCATCTCGCTCTTGTCGATGATCCCATCTCGCTCTTGTCGATGATGCCCATGATGTCGGCCTCCTTCATGATCAGAAGGTCCTCTCCGTCAATCTTGACCTCGGTGCCGGACCATTTGCCGAACAGGATGAGGTCGCCGGCCTTGACATCGAGCGCGATCAGCGCGCCGCTTTCGTCACGCGCGCCCGGCCCGACGGCGATCACTTCGCCTTCCTGCGGCTTTTCCTTGGCATTGTCGGGGATGATGATGCCGCCCTTGGATGTGGTGTCGCTTTCGGCGCGCCGAATGACGACGCGATCGTGGAGTGGCCGGAATTTCATGGAGACTTCTTTCTGGGGCCGGCTTAGGCGGCCGCTCCCTTCTATAGGCGCGTTGGCACTCGATAGATAGGAGTGCCAAAAAATATTCGTTGGCCGCCGTAAAACATTGAATAGTATTATTTTGCCTTTTCGCTTCAGAAATTTGCTCGATCAAAAATAGGTCAGAATTTGATTTTTCCACATCGAGTGACTATTTTAAGGGAGAAAATCATTTTCATCATTGCAGCCAAAAGGAGGTTTTAATCGATGGCGGAAGTTAGCCAGAACATCATGGAAAAAGCCGAAGCGCGCTTCATGGAGAAGCAGAAGAAAACCGCGGAACGCAATCAGGCAACGGCCGAATATGTTTCAGAGGCCAAGGCCAGGACCATTAAGACGGCAAGATTGCGGGCGTTGCGGCTGGCCAAGGAAGAGGCCGACCGCGCCGCGGAGGCCCTCAATCCCGTCGCCCCCAAGAAAAAGCGGGCGTCGCGGGCGATCAAGAAAGCAGACGTTGCATCAACGGAGGTCAAGTCATGAGCCTGACATTTCCCAATCGAAGCCGCAGCTACGACGAGGCGGGCAAACGCATCCGCTTCGTCGGCCATGACGGCATGTTCCAGATTTCCTTCTCCGTCGCCACGGATGCCATCTCGAAGGCAGAGTCAGGGACACCAACTGCAGAAGCCACCTATCTCGCCGCCTTCGATACGGCTTCCAGCTCCATCCACGACGTCGCCAGGAATGCCTATGACCGGACCCGCAAGAGCATATATGTGCTGACGGCGGCCGATTTTCGTTAAATCCCGAACGTCATCGCGTTCAGGGCCAACGCGCCAGATCCGATCCAGGCGCACGAATGTGCCGAGTGAACCTAGCGGCAGGATCAGGGCTTGCTCTCCGCCTTTGCCCGTCGCTTGACATCTCGGCTGTTCAGCCGATCCGACCATCGCGTCTGCATCGCGCGTGTTCATGCCAACCAAGACCTGGTGCTTAAGCTCGACGGGCTGGCCGGTGAAGCCATCGAAGACGGTCCAGCTGTGCGGATGCTCCATGCGCAGTGCGTAGCGGTTTGCCATTCCGGCATCCGTTTCGTTTCCGCCCCCGATCGATGAATGCAATTGGTCAGGCCTGCGTGATGTAGAACACTGCCGCCACGACAAGGACCGTCCAAACGACGACGAACAGCTTCAAGGCTAGGCCTCCGTATGAAGACAGAACCTCCCGCATGCGGGACACAATGTTCTTAATGCTTTTCGACATGGTCGGCGCCGCCGCAACGACGACTGGCGTCTTGATCCCAAGCTTTCCGAAAACAGGCAGCAGCGATGGCTCGCGCACGAAAACAACCTCGAAGGTCTGGAGAAACAAACACTCCATAGCACCGTTTTTCAAACGCCTTGCATGTCAAATGAAAGGTGTGGGTAGCCACCTGAGATCCCCCTGATCTGGCGCAGCCACCTCAACGCGGCTACGCTGCAAGCACGAATCGTTGACGGCACAAAGGCCTGTTCAGCCGCGACGGGCGAGGGAGAATACAATGACCGCGCCGGCTGCCGCGTTGCAGAAGGCCTTGTTCCAGGCGCTGGACGCTGACGGTTCCCTGTCAGCGGCGCTGGGCGGCGCAAAACTATTCGACCATGTCCCGGAAAACATCCCGTTTCCCTATGTGACGTTCGGCCGGACCAGCGTCTATGATTGGGTAACAGGCAGGGAGAAAGACGCCGAGCAGCTTTTCACTCTGCATTTCTGGTCGAAATCCGAGGCCAGGAAAGAAATGCTCGACGTGATGGACATGGTCAGCGCCCGCCTCCAGGATGCGGCGCTCGCGCTCGACGAGCATCACCGCGTCAATCTCAGGCTCGAATTCACCGAGGTCCGTTACGACCAGGATCTTTCAGCCTGTCACGGGCTGCTGCGCTTTCTTGCCGTGACGGAAGAAAACGCCTGACGCGCTTTCAATAAGGCTGCAACACAGTCTAGACTGGCGCCTGGATTTGCCGGGTTGGGGCGGCCAAATCACCGGGGTTGGTTGTGTCGCATTTCAGGGGGTGAGACAGGCATGTGTTGCAGGCAATGTTCATATCACGTTCAGCACCGATGCGTTAGGACGCTGATCATGAAAACGCTTCGCTCCCACTTCCCAACCGCGACACTTGCTCTCTGCGCTGCCGGTCTGTTTGCGTCGCAGGCGACGGCGCTGCCGGTCGTCGTGCCCGAGCAGAACCGGCCGATCGTCCTGGCCGCCTCCGACTGCTACGCGATCGGTCAGCAGGTCGCCGAGCAGAATGGCGGCACGCTGGCCAAGGCGTCGCAGTCGACGCGCGGTGGCCAGCCGGTCTGCGTCATCGTCGTGCTGGTTCCGGGCAAGGATGGGCAGCGTCCGCGCCGCACGGAGATCGTCGTTCCGCTGAACTGATGCCTGCCGTATCCCAGGCGCTGGAATCGGCCTATATCTGACGTGCAGCTCCTCAACAGGCCGATTTTTCAACAGGCCGATTCTTCAACTGGGTATGATTCCCGCATGCGCGTACTCGTCGTCGAAGATGACAAGGATCTGAACCGGCAGATATCAGACGCGCTGGTCGATGCCGGCTATGTTGTCGACCGGGCTTTCGACGGTGAGGAAGGGCATTTCCTCGGCGACAC
Organism: Mesorhizobium sp. WSM2561; assembly: GCF_000513915.1. NCBI lineage: Bacteria > Pseudomonadati > Pseudomonadota > Alphaproteobacteria > Hyphomicrobiales > Phyllobacteriaceae > Mesorhizobium > Mesorhizobium sp. WSM2561. Next base: position 184,049 of record NZ_AZUX01000007.1, on the reverse strand, counting down.
CGAGCCCTATGACGCCGTGGTGCTCGACATCGGCTTGCCGCAGATGGACGGCATCAGCGTGGTCGAACGCTGGCGGCGCGGCGGCCGCAAGATGCCGGTCCTGATTTTGACGGCGCGCGATCGCTGGAGCGACAAGGTATCCGGCATCGACGCCGGCGCCGACGATTATGTCACCAAGCCGTTCCACATCGAAGAGGTGCTGGCCAGGGTCCGAGCGCTCATCCGGCGCGCGGCCGGCCATGCGTCGTCCGAGCTGACCTGCGGGCCGCTGCGGCTCGACACCAAAGCCTCCAAGGCCGATCTCGACGGCGTGCCGTTGAAGCTGACGTCGCATGAATTTCGCCTGCTTGCCTATCTGATGCACCATATGGGCGAGGTCGTGTCCCGAACCGAGTTGGTCGAGCACCTTTACGATCAGGATTTCGACCGCGATTCCAACACAATCGAGGTCTTTGTCGGGCGGCTTCGCAAGAAGATGGGCATCGACATGATAGAAACCGTTCGCGGCATGGGCTATCGAATGCGTGAGCCGGAGGCGTAAGGCGGAACCGCTCAGACAGACTGCAAGGACGCCGCTTTCACTGCGGTTCGGGCCGCGTTCGCTGGCGTTCCGGGTGATCGCCTTTTCCACGGTCTGGGCGATACTCACCCTGATTGTCATCTTCACGCTGATCACGACCCTTTATCGCCAGGCGAACGAGCGCGGTTTCGACAGCCTGCTGTCGGCGCATCTGTTCAATCTGATCGGCTCGGTCGGCGTGTCCGAAGGCGGTTCGCTGACCGGCGCTCCCGACCTGGGCGACCTTCGGTTCTCGGAGCCGAAGTCCGGCTGGTACTGGTCGGTGGAGCCTGCGTCGGAAGGCGTGAGTGGTGAGTTGCACTCCTCCTCGATGACCACGGCGATCCTGTCGCCAAGCGTCGCCGAGGTTCCGTTCAATGCCAGCTTCCAGCGCAGCTATACGACAGAAGGCATCGATGGCGAGGAACTGGAAGTGTTCGAGAGCGAATTCGTTCTCGACGCGAAAAATCGCGCAGCGCGCTTCCGCGTCATGGGCAACCGGACCGAGCTCGAGCAGGAGATAAGCGCCTTTCAGCGTCGCCTGCTGACCTATCTTTCGCTGTTCGGCGTCGGCATGATCGCCATCAACGCCATCGCCATCCTGCTGGGCCTGCAGCCATTGCGGCGGGTCAGGGACGCTCTCGCCATGGTGCGCGAAGGAACCGCGCAAAAGCTCGACGGTCGCTTCCCCGCCGAGATCGAGCCGCTCGCCGACGAGACCAACGCGTTGATCGAAAACAACAAGCGTATCGTCGAGCGCTCGCGGACGCAGGTCGGCAACCTCGCCCATTCGCTGAAGACGCCGCTGGCGGTGCTGATCAACGAGGGACGGGCGCTCGGCGGTGCCAAGGGCCAGCTCATAGCCGAACAGGCCGCCTCGATGCAGAAGCAGATTGACCATTATCTGCAGCGCGCCCGCGTTGCGGCGCAACGCGACAGCGTCGTCTACCGCACGCCGGTGGCGCCGCTGGTCCAGCGCATGGTGCGCGTGCTGCAAAAACTCAATCCGCAGACAGCTCTCTCACTTTCGCTGCCGGCAGTCGATATCGTCTTTGCCGGCGAACGCCAGGATCTGGAAGAATTGCTTGGCAATTTGCTCGACAACGCCATGAAATGGGCAAAGAGCGCGGTCGCTGTGTCGGTGGCGCCAATCTCGGGCAAGGGTGGCTCCACCAAGAAGAGTGGCGCCGGCAAGGAGGGTGCTGTCAACCTGTTCGAGATCAGCATCGAGGATGACGGCCCGGGCATTCCGGAAGACAAGGCGCGCGAGGCGCTGAAGCGCGGGCGGCGTCTCGACGAGACAAAGCCGGGGACCGGGCTTGGACTTGCCATTGTCGCCGACCTCGTCAACGAATACGGAGGCGTTCTGGCTCTGGAACGGTCCAGCATGGGCGGGTTGAAGGCGGTGGTTCGATTGCGGAGCCTTCACTAGGCCCATGCTTTTTGCTGGGCCGGTCGACATTGATCGTCGGTGCGTGATATGGCGGCATGTCGACTGGTCCCGGAGCCGTCGGCCGCGGCCAAATTTCCGACAAACATCGACACTATGGCCACGCCGACTTCCCCGATGGCGCGGCCCCCAGCTTTAACTCAAGAGACCGGTTTTTGGCATGAAGATTCGCGTCGCGCTCGTCTCCGCACTGCTGGCCGTTTCCGGCTGCACGACGCTGGGCAGGAACCCTGGCCCCACGGTGGCGCCGCAGCCGGCCGCAACGCCGCCAAGTGAAGGCAAGATCGCGACGACGGTCATTTCCGCCATGGGCGGCGGCCTCGTCAGCGGATCGATCGGTACCGGCTTGAGCGGCCCCGAAAAGCGCAAGGCACTGGAGGCGGAATACAGGGCCCTCGAGTACACGGCGAGCAGCCAGAAGGTGACGTGGAAGAGCGATCGGTCGGCTCTTTACGGTGAAGTCGTGCCCGCCCAGCCCTATCGCGTCGGCTCGCAGGACTGCCGACAATACACCCATACGGTGTTCACCGGCGCCGCCGGCGCCACCGCGCGCGGAACCGCTTGCCGCAACGCCGATGGCAGCTGGACGCCGCTGACGTAACGACCGGCCGGATAGTGCATGTCGCGCAAAAGCGTGCCCCCGGGGTGTGCGGCGGTTTTGCGATGACGACATGCATGAAAACAACTACCTAAGGCGCGTCCCATTACGTCGGTCGATCGCGACGCGCTTAAGGTCCGGTTGACATCAATCAAGGACATGCGACGCATCTGCCGTCAAAGCGTCGCAGGACGCCTGTGTTGGCAGGGCAGGGCTCTGCCGTTATTGGAAGAAACATGCTGTTCTGGGTCATAGCCGCCATTCTCACGCTGGGTGCAAGCCTGGCGGTTCTGCTGCCGCTGGCCGGCGGCCCGAAGGGTGGTTCGGCGAGCAGCGATCATGACCTTGAAGTCTATCGCGACCAGTTGTCCGAGCTTGACCGCGACGTGGCGCGTGGCCTGATCCAGCCGGCGGAGGCCGAAGAGGCGCGTGCGGAGATCGCCCGTCGCATCCTTCGCCTGGACAATGCTGCCGACAAGGCAGCGGCGCGGCAACCGTCGATGGCGACCAGGCTGGTTGCGACGGCTGCGGTCCTGGCGGTCCCGCTGGTCAGCTGGGGCTTGTACAGCCAACTCGGCTCGCCCGATCTGCCGTCGCAGCCGCTCAGCGAGCGACTGGCCAAGAATCCCGCCGACAGTTCGGTCGACGAACTGGTGGCACGCGCCGAGGCCCACCTTGCCGCCAACCCGTCCGATGGCAGGGGTTGGGACGTGCTGGCGCCAATCTATCTGCGCATGCAGCGGTTCTCCGACGCGGTGACGGCGTACCGCAACGCCATTCGCCTCGACGGCGACAGCGCAACTCGCCAGGCCGGCCTCGGCGAGGCGATCGCCAGCGAAGCGGGCGGCATTGTCTCGGCCGATGCCCAGGCAGCCTTCGAGGCGGCGCTGAAGCTCGATCCGGCGACTCCGAAGGCCAGCTTTTATCTGGCGATGGGCATGGCGCAGGAAGGCCGCATCGAGGAGGCGACGGCCGGCTGGCAGAAAATGCTCGCGGCCTTGCCGCAGGACTCGCCCTGGCGCGGCGCCGTCGCGCAGGCACTGGCCGAAACCGCCAGGCGCAGCGTCGCTTCGGGAGTGCCTGCAAAAGGCCCGAACGTCGGGGATGTCGACGCCGCCTCGTCGATGTCGCCGCAGGATAGGGAAGCGATGATCAACACCATGGTTGCGGGGCTTGACGAAAAACTGCGGCAAAACCCGCGCGATGTGGAAGGATGGATGCAGCTTATTCGTTCCTATGTCGTGCTGGGGAAGGCCGATCAGGCGCGCGACGCGCTCAATCGCGGTATCGCCGTTTTTGGCTCCGATAGTGACGAAGCGAAGAAATTCACCGCCTTTGCCGCCTCGCTTGGCCTGACGGCGACGGAGTAAGAAATGACGCGCAAGCAGAAACGACTGTCGGTGATCGCCGGAGGGTTGGCCTTCCTCGGTGCCGCCACCGGCCTGACCTTCTACGCGCTCGGTCAGAAGGCCTCCTACTTCTACATGCCCGCCGATCTGACCACCGCCAGCCTGCAGCCCGGGCAGCGTATCAGGCTCGGCGGCCTCGTCGAAAAAGGCACGATCGAGCGCGGTCAGGGGACCACCGTCGCTTTTTCGGTGACCGACAACCAGAAGCAGGTCAAGGTCACCTACACCGGCATTCTTCCCGACCTTTTCCGCGAGGAGCAGGGCGTCATCACTGAAGGCATTTTTCGCCCGGACGGCGTCTTCGTCGCCGACAGCGTGCTGGCCAAGCACGACGAGAACTACATGCCCAAGGAGGTGGCCGACGGCCTCAAGTCCAGGGGCGTGTGGCAGGAGAGCAAAAAGTGACTAAGCAGGTTCCGCAAAAGCCTGCCCTCGGGCTTGACCGGAGGGTTCCCACGATTTTGCGGCAAGACCCTGCGGCAAAGCAAAAACCTGGCGGGCTTGGCCACAATGGTTGAAACCGGACATTTCGCGCTGGTCCTGGCGTTCGCGCTGTCTTTGGTACAGGCGCTGGTGCCGCTGTTCGGCGCGCGTATCAACAGCCAGAAGATGATGGCCGTCGGCGGTCCGGTCGCGGTGACCGGCTTTGCCTTGACCGCTCTGTCCTTCGCGGCGCTGGCGACGGCCTATGCGACGTCCGACTTTTCGGTGGCCAACGTCTGGGACAACTCGCATTCGCTGCAGCCGCTGATCTACAAGATCACCGGCACCTGGGGCAATCACGAGGGCTCGATGCTGCTCTGGGTGCTGATCCTGAGCTTCTTCGGGGCGCTCGTCGCTGCTTTCGGCAGCAATCTTCCAGCGACCCTTCGAGCCAACGTGCTGGCCGTGCAAGGCGCGATCGGCGCCACCTTCTTGCTGTTCATCCTGGCGACGTCCAACCCGTTCGCCAGGCTCAATCCGGCGCCGATCGAGGGCCGCGATCTCAACCCGATCCTGCAGGATCTCGGCCTCGCCATCCATCCGCCGCTGCTCTATCTCGGCTATGTCGGCTTCTCGATCTGCTTTTCCTTCTCGGTCGCCGCCCTCATCGAAGGCCGCATCGACGCGTCCTGGGCGCGCTGGGTGCGGCCATGGACGCTGGTCGCCTGGATGTTCCTGACCGGCGGCATCGCCATGGGCTCCTACTGGGCCTATTACGAACTTGGCTGGGGCGGTTTCTGGTTCTGGGATCCGGTCGAGAACGCCTCGTTCATGCCTTGGCTGGCCGGCACGGCGCTGCTCCATTCGGCGATCGTCATGGAAAAGCGCTCAGCCCTGAAGATCTGGACGCTGTTGCTGGCGATCCTGACCTTCTCGCTGTCGCTGCTCGGCACCTTCCTGGTGCGCTCCGGCGTGCTCACCTCCGTCCACGCCTTCGCCACCGATCCGACGCGCGGCGTGTTCATTCTCTGCATCCTGACACTGTTCATCGGCGGATCACTGGCGTTGTTCGCCTTTCGCGCCTCGAGGCTGACGGCCGGCGGCCTGTTTCATCCGATCTCGCGCGAAGGGGCGCTGGTCCTCAACAATCTGTTCCTGACCACGGCCACCGCCACCGTGCTGATCGGCACGCTCTATCCGCTGGTCGTCGAGGCCGTTTCAGCCGACAAGATTTCGGTCGGCGCGCCATTCTTCAACCTGACCTTCGGCCCGCTGATGGTGCCGCTCCTGGTCGCGGTTCCGTTCGGGCCGCTTCTGGCCTGGAAGCGCGGCGACATTTTCGCCGTCGCCCAGCGGCTGATGGCGGCCTTCGCCGCCGCACTTCTGGCCGTGCTGGTGACGGCCTTGTTCATCGACGGCGCGTCGGTGTTCGCTGCACTTGGCGTCGGCCTGGCCTTCTGGCTGATCTGCGGCGCGCTCACCGATATTGCCGTCAAGTCCGGCTTTGGCAGTGTCGCGCCCGGCGTCATGCTCAGGCGCTTCGCCGGCCTGCCGCGTTCGGTCTTCGGCACCGCGCTCGCCCATCTCGGCGTCGGGCTGACGACGCTGGGCATCGTCGGCACGCTTTGCTTCGGCACCGAGAAGATCCTGTCGATGCGTGCCGGCGAGACCGTGCAACTGTCCGGCCACACACTGCGCTTCGAAGGGCTCTATCCGGCCCAGGGGCCTAACTACAGCGAGGATCGCGGCCGCTTCGCCCTGCTCGGCGCTGATGGAAGCACCACCGCCGTGATCACCTCGTCCAAGCGCTCCTATCCGGTCCGGCAGATGACGACGACCGAGTCCGGTATCAAGACGATCGGTTTCAGCCAGCTCTACCTCTCGCTTGGCGATGAGGCGACCGACGGCTCCGTCGTGGTGCGGCTGTGGTGGAAGCCGCTGGTGACGCTGATCTGGGGCGGCGCCCTTGTCATGATGGCAGGCGCTGCGATGTCGCTGATGGACCGGCGGCTGCGGGTCGGCGCACCGTCGCGCCGCCGCAAGTCGGCGGGCGCCATGCCTTCGGCGAGCCTGCCATGACCGCAAGAAAAACTTCACTGGCCTCCCTGATCCTGCTGCTGACGCTGTTGTTTGCCGGCGCCGCACTTGCGGTGAGGCCGGACGAGGTTCTGGCCGACCCGGCGCTCGAGGCGCGGGCGCGGACGCTTTCGGAAGAACTGCGCTGCATGGTTTGCCAGAACCAGTCGATCGACGAATCCGATGCCGAGCTTGCCCGCGACCTGCGCGTGCTGGTGCGCCAGCGCCTGGTCGCCGGCGATACCGACCGGCAGGTGATCGACTACATCGTTTCCCGCTATGGCGAGTTCGTGCTGTTGAAGCCGCGCTTCAGCCTGCGCAATGCGCTGTTGTGGGGCACGCCGGTCCTTCTGCTGCTTGCCGGCGGGATTTTCATCGTGCTGACCGCCCGGTCGCGCCGTTCGACGCCTGCGGCCATGCTCACCGCCGAGGAGAAGGCAGCGTTGGACAAGGTGCTGAATAACTAATTCGGCCCGGCCGCCCCGTCGCCAAGACCGCGGCCGTGTCACGATGTCTCGCGACCAGGTGACGAACCGCTTCAAGCCTTGTCTGCGCGCCTGGCTTCCGACGCTTCGATGATGGCGTCGATTTCCGCCATGGCTTCGTCGTGCGGCACGACACGGCCAGCTGCCGCATCGGCCATGCCGCGTTTGATGCCTTCGATGATCTCAAGCGCGCGATCGACATAGGCCGATATCGCCTCGGCCGCGAGGAAGGATTTGCTGCGCCGCGTGTCGGCGGCGATCCGCTCCAGCTTCAGCTTGGTTTCGGACGAAACCCGTATCGTCATGGTGGCGCTTGCGGTCATGGTGAAAGCCTTGTGCTGAACTGTGTACAACATAGGGCAACGGGCGGGCGCAACCAAAGGGTTGGTGCCTGCAAACATTACCAAAGTTTCATGCACTGGAAATGGCGCCGTAATGTGCGCGCCTCTATTTCTCTTGCCCGAGGATGCCGAGCGAAGCGCATCCCTTGAAAGAGGATACGAGACCCATGAATATTGCCCCCAATTCACATTCCCGCACCCGCAAGCGCCTGATGGCTGCCGCCGCATCAGTGGCCATTGCCGGCGCGATCGGCTTCGGCGCGGTTGCCACCGGGACAGCCCCCGTCCTGGCCGAGGCCGTGCGTGTCGAGGCGCCTCAGGTCCCGAGCTTCGCCGACGTGGTCGAGCGCGTTTCGCCGGCGGTCGTCAGTGTCCGCGTCAAAGCCAAGATAGAATCGACCGCCGACGACGGCTCCGACCTGCCCGACGCCTTCGGCAATCTCCCCGACGATCCGCAATTGCGCCGCTTCTTCAGGGAGTTCCGTGGCTTTGGCGATCAGGATGGCCGGGATGGAATGCGACGTTTCGAACGCCGTGACCGCCAGCCACGGCCGGTCGCTCAAGGTTCCGGCTTCTTCATCTCTGAGGATGGCTACCTCGTCACCAACAACCATGTCGTCGGAGAGGGCTCGTCCTTCACGGTGGTGATGCATGACGGCAAGGAACTCGACGCCAAGTTGGTCGGCACAGATCCGCGCACCGATCTCGCAGTGCTCAAGGTCGTCGAAGGCGACGGCAAGTTCACCTATGTCGACTTCGCCGATGATTCAAAGGTTCGCGTCGGCGACTGGGTGGTGGCCGTCGGCAATCCGTTCGGCCTCGGCGGCACAGTCACTGCCGGCATTGTCTCGGCCCGTGGTCGCGACATCGGCGCCGGTCCTTATGATGATTTCATCCAGATCGATGCCTCGGTGAACCGCGGCAATTCGGGTGGCCCGACCTTCAACCTCAACGGCCAGGTCGTCGGCATCAACACAGCGATCTTCTCGCCGTCCGGCGGCAGCGTCGGCATTGCCTTCGACATTCCCGCCTCGACCGCAAAACAGGTCGTGCAGGATCTGATGAAGGACGGCACCGTCCAGCGCGGCTGGCTTGGCGTCGAGATCCAGCCGGTCACCTCCGAAATCGCCGAATCGCTCGGGCTGAAGTCCGACAAGGGTGCGCTCGTTTCCAGCGCCCAGGACGATGGTCCCGGCAAGGACGCCGGCATATCGGCTGGTGACGTCATCACTCAGGTGGACGGCAAGGACGTCGCTTCGCCGAAGGAGCTCGCCCGTCTGATCGGCGCCTACCCGCCCGGCAAGCCGGTCGACGTCACGCTGTGGCGTGACGGCAAGAGTGAAACGGTCAAGGTCGACCTCGGCACGCTGCCTTCGACTGACAAGCAGGCTTCGGCCGACCAGCAGCCTTCCGCTCCGCCAACGGCCGATACGCTGGCCGATCTCGGTCTCACCGTCACCAGGTCCGACGATGGCAAAGGGCTTGTGGTGACCGATGTCGATCCCGACAGCGATGCTGCCGATCGCGGCATCCAGCCCGGCGACGTCATCACCTCGGTCAATTCGACGGAGGTCAATGGCACCGACGACGTCGCCAAGGCCATGGCCGACGCGGTGAAGTCGGGCCGCAAGGCGGTGCTGATGCAGATCACCCGCGACGACAGCAACCGCTTCGTCGCGCTGCCTGTCGCCAAGGGCTGACGTTCCAGCCTTTCCCATGCGGCGGTTTCAAATACCCCGAGCCGTCGCATGGGAAAGCACGGGGCTTGAATACACTAGTCAGTCATCGTGTTCCGCCCCAGCGGCAGCGGGCTCCCATCGCCCGCTGCCGCTCGAACAGAAGCATGACGATATGCTCAAGCAACAAAAAAGCATGTCGCCCAAAAGTGTGAAGCGGTTTTGGGATGACGACATGCTCAAACAACAAAGCATGTCGCCCAAAAGTGTGAAGCGGTTGACATGCTCATCTCGCCCAAATCCGAGGATGCCGCGGCTCGGGGCCAAAAACATTCCAAAACAAAGACTTACTGCTCGTTCTTGAATCATTTTGTTCGCGATGCACCTCGAGACCATGATGCCTATGCCGGCCACTCATTCTTCCAGCGAAATCGCGTATAACGGTCCCATGAAGATTCTCGTCATAGAAGACGATCGCGAAGCGGCCGATTACCTCCAGAAAGCCTTTACCGAGGCCGGACATACCGCCCATGTCGCCGGCGACGGCGAAACCGGCTTCGCGCTCGCTGACTCCGGCGACTATGACGTGATGGTCGTCGACCGCATGCTGCCGCGCCGCGACGGCCTGTCGGTCATCGCCGGTCTTAGATCCCGAGGCAAGACTACGCCGGTGCTGATCCTGTCGGCGCTCGGCGAAGTCGACGACCGGGTCACCGGCTTGCGCGCCGGCGGCGACGACTATCTGACCAAGCCCTATGCCTTTTCCGAGCTTCTGGCCCGAGTCGAGGTGCTGAACCGCCGCGCCAGCGCCAGGGAGGCCGAAACCGTCTACCGGGTCGGCGATCTCGAACTCGACAGGCTGTCGCATTCGGTGCGGCGCGCGGCCCGAGAGATTACGCTGCAGCCGCGCGAGTTCCGCCTGCTCGAATATCTGATGCGCCATGCCGGCCAGGTGGTGACGCGCACCATGCTGCTGGAAAATGTCTGGGACTATCATTTCGATCCGCAGACCAACGTCATCGACGTTCACGTCTCGCGGCTGCGCGGCAAGATCGAGAAGGGCTTCGACAAACCGATCCTGCACACGGTTCGTGGCGCCGGCTATATGCTCAAGAGCGGCTAGCATGGCCCTTTCAATGCCGGCCATCATGAAGACGACGGCAGCGCGGCTTTCGGCGCTCTATCTCCTGCTGTTCGCCATCTGTGCGGTGCTGCTCGTCTTCTACATGACCTCGCTGTCGGCGCGCATGCTGACCGGCCAGACGCAGGAGACCATCAACGACGAGGTGCTCGGCCTCGCCCGGGTCTATCAGCGCGGCGGCTTGCCGCTGCTGGTCCGGGTGGTCGAGCAGCGCTCCCGCCAACCCGGCGCCAATCTCTATTTGATCGCCGATGCCAACGGCCAGATCCTGACCGGCAACGTGCAGAGCCTGGAACCCGGCGTTCTCGTGGCCGAGGGCTGGACGACGGAGCCGTTTTCCTACCGGCGCTTTGGCGAGGGCGAGCTCGAGCGGCAACGCAACCCGATCGCCGACCCGAACGAACCCAGCCAGAGCGAAGTCCAGGTCGAAGGCGAGAAGGGCCACAACGCCATTGCCTTGGTGCTGCGCCTGCCGAACCAGATGATCATGCTGGTCGGCCGCGATCTCGGCGAGCCTGAGCGGTTCCGCGCCGTCATCCGCCGCGCCTTGACGTTGGCGCTCGGCATGATGGCGCTTGGCGGAATTTTGATCTGGTTCTTCGTCGGACGCGCGGCGCTGAAGCGCATCGACTCGGTGTCGCAGGCCAGTCGCCGCATCTTGGGCGGCGACCTTTCCGGCCGGCTGCCGGTCACCGGCGCCGGCGACGAGTTCGATCGGCTCTCCGAAAATCTCAATTCCATGCTGGCCAGGATCGCCACGCTGAATGAAGGACTGAAGCAGGTCTCCGACAACATCGCCCACGATCTGAAGACGCCGCTGACCCGGCTGCGCAACCGCGCCGAGGCGACGCTCTCCGGCAAGCACAACTCCGCCGACTACCGGCAGGCGCTGGAAGCGACCATCGCCGAGTCCGACCATCTGATAAAGACCTTCAACGCCATCCTGATGATCTCAAGGCTGGAGGCGGGCTATTCCTCAGAAATCACCAGCCGGGTCGATCTGGCGGCTTCCGTGCGCGATGTCGTCGAGCTCTACGAGCCTGTGGCGGAGGAGGCGGGAGTGACACTCGAGACCTCGGTGCAGGATGGCTTCGCCGTTGAAGGCAATCGCGAGCTGATCGGCCAGGCGCTATCGAACATCGTCGACAACGCGATCAAATATTCGACCGACTCGACAGCCAAGCCGACCGTTCGCGTGGCGCTCGAACGCGTCGGCAGCGAAATCAGGCTTTCCGTCACCGACAACGGCCAGGGTATTCCCGACGACGCCGATCGCGCCAGGGCGACCGAGCGTTTCGTGCGGCTGGAGAAGAGCCGCTCGCAGCCGGGTTCCGGTCTCGGCCTCAGCCTCGCCAAGGCGATCATGACATTCCACAAAGGGCGGCTTGATCTCCTGCCCGCCAATCCTGGATTATCCGTCGTCGTGAGTTTTCCCGAACGGGAGGATCGCTGATGGCGGTGAAGGCGGCTGCGGAACACACCAACTGGCTTCTGAAGCCGGCGGCAAAGCTCGTGCCTCTGGATCAGAACCGAGCCCGGCGGGAATTGTCGGAGATCGCTTCCGCAGCGCAGGAAGAGGAGCTTGCCGGGGTGGCGAAATTCCTGGCCGGCGAGGGCGCCGTCCAGGAGTTCCTCGCGGCAGTTTTCGACCTGTCGCCGTTCCTGCGCGACACGGTGCGCCGCCGCCCGCAGATCCTGGATGCGCTTTTCGACGAGACCGTCGAGGCCCGGCTGGCGTCGATCGGCGCCGCCATCGACAAGGCCGCGCGGGCGGAAGCCATCTCTGAGAACGGCCTGATGATGGAGCTGCGGCAATGGAAAGCGGAAGCGCATGTTCTGATCGCGCTGGCCGATCTTGCAGGCGAGGCCGAAACTGCAATCACAGTACGGCGGCTGAGCGATCTTGCCGACGCCTGCACCCGCGCTGCCGTCGACTTCCTGCTTCGCGACGCGCACCGACAAGGCAAGCTCAAACTGCCGGATCTCAAGGATCCGGCGCGCCGGTCGGGCTGGATCCTGCTCGGCATGGGCAAGCTTGGCGCGCATGAGCTGAACTTCTCCTCCGACATCGATCTCGTCGTTTTCTTCGACCCGCAAGCGCCAGCAGTCGTCGATCCGCTCGATGCGACGGAGCTGTTTTCGCGCCTGACCCGCCGGCTGGTCCGCATGCTCCAGGACCGCACCGAACACGGCTATGTTTTCCGCACCGACCTCAGGCTTCGTCCCGACCCCGGTTCGACGCCGCTGGCGATCCCGGTCGAGGCGGCGCTGCGCTACTACGAGGCGCGGGGCCAGAACTGGGAGAGGGCCGCAATGATCAAGGCGCGTCCGGTGGCCGGCGATGTCGCCGCCGGCACTGCGTTCCTGAAGGAGCTCCAGCCCTACATCTGGCGCAAATACATGGACTATGCGGCGATCGCCGACGTCCATTCGATCAAGCGCCAGATCCATGCCCACAAGGGTCTTGGCGAGATCGCGGTGAAGGGCCACAACGTCAAGCTCGGCCGCGGCGGCATCCGCGAGATCGAGTTCTTCGTCCAGACCCAGCAGCTCATCGCCGGCGGCCGCTTCCCCGAACTGCGCGGCCGCGAGACGGTGCCGATGCTTGGCCAGCTTGCGGCACGCGGCTGGATCACTGCCGATGCGCGCGATACGCTCACAAGGCAGTACTGGCTCCTGCGCCGCGTCGAGCACGCCGTTCAGATGGTCGCCGACGAGAAGATCCACATACTGCCGGACGATGACGAAGGGCTCGAACGCATTGCCCGCCTGCTCGGTTTTGCCGATGCGGCGACCTTTGCCGAGGCGTTCCGCGCCGCACTCCATCAGGTCGAACGCCACTACGCAGCGCTTTTCGAGACCGCGCCCGAGCTTTCGGCGGGCATCGGCAATCTGGTCTTTACCGGCGATGTCGACGACCCCGATACGTTGCAGACCCTGCAGAGATTGGGATTCCAGCGGGCGAGCGACATCTGCCGCGTCATCCGCGGCTGGCATTTCGGCCGCTATCGCGTCACCCAGTCAGCCGAGGCGCGCGAGCGGTTGACCGAACTGACGCCGGCGCTGCTGCAATCCTTCGGCCAGACGCGCCGCGCGGACGAGGCGTTGATACGCTTCGACGAATTCCTTGCCGGTCTGCCCGCCGGCATTCAGCTGTTCTCGCTGCTCCACTCCAATCCGGCTCTGCTGAAGCTGCTGGCGACCATCATGGGCGCGGCGCCCCGGCTGGCCGCCATCATCACACGCCGGCCGCACGTGTTTGACGGCCTGCTTGATCCGGCCCTTTTGACCGAACTGCCGGACCGCGCCTATCTGTCCGGCCGTCTCGCCGCGTTTCTCGAAGGCGACAGGGCCTATGAGGACGTGCTCGACCGCTTGCGCATCTTTGCGTCCGAGCAAAAATTCCTGATCGGCGTCAGGCTGCTTGCCGGCTCGATCGATCCGGCGCGCGCCGGCCGTGCCTTTTCCGATCTGGCCGATCTCACCATCGACGCGGCGCTGCGGGCGGTCATCGCCGAGTTCGCGCTACGCCACGGTCGCATCGCCGGCGGCACGGTTGCGCTGCTCGGCATGGGCAAGCTCGGCAGCCGCGAATTGACGGCCGGCTCAGACGTCGACCTCATCCTGCTTTATGATCACGACGCCGATGCCGACGAATCCGATGGCGACAAGCCGCTCGCCCCGTCGCACTATTACGCCAGGATGACGCAGCGGCTGATCGCTGCGGTGTCCGCGCCGACCGCCGAGGGCGTTCTCTACGAACTCGACCTTCGCTTGCGGCCGTCCGGCAACAAGGGGCCGGTGGCGACCCATGTCGATGCCTTCAAGAAGTACCAGCGCAAGGACGCCTGGACCTGGGAGCATATGGCGCTGTCAAGGGCCCGCGCGATCGGCGGCGATCAAGCGCTGTGCGCCGAGGTCGAGACCGAAGTGGCACAGGTGCTTGCCCTGCCGCGCGACAGCGCCAAGGTGATGGCCGAGGCGGCCGAGATGCGCGCGATGATCGAGAAGGAAAAACCGCCGCGCGATCTCTGGGAGATCAAGCTGATCCCGGGTGGTCTCATCGATCTCGAATTCATCGCGCAGGTGGCGGTGATCACGGGAAAGATCGAAGCCGGCCGCCGGGTCACCGGGACGGCGGACGTGCTGTCGAGGCTGGCGCCGGATTTCGCCGAGGCGCAGATCAGGCAGGAGCTTTGCGATGCCTATGCGCTCTATCTGGCGCTGACCCAGATGACGCGGCTCTGCCTCACCGGCGTATTCGAACGCGACGACGTTCCGCCGGGGCTTTCGGATCTGCTACTGGCGGTCACCGACCTGCCGGATTTCGGCGTGCTGGAAGCGCACCTCAAGGAGACGTCGCAAAATGTCAGGAAGGATTTTGGCTTTTTGCTTCGTGCGAAACGACCGTGATGGCGCAACGCCAATCGGCTGTTTCGAATAGCATCGGGGTTGCTGTCGGTCCGGCGTTTTCCGAAAGTTGTAACCGCTTCACGACGACAGAGGGTCAGGCGGCGGCCCTGACCGGCTGCGTCGGCTTCCTGGTCGGAATGCGCACCGACACGATCGTGCCGGTGCCTTCGGTGGAGCGGATTTTCAAGGCGCCGCCCTGAAGCTCGGCCAACGAGCGTGAGATGGCAAGGCCGAGGCCGGAACCGCCATGGCTCTTGGAGAACTGGTTCTGCACCTGCTCGAACGGCCGCCCGAGCTTGCTCAGCGCCTCCTTCGGGATGCCGCAGCCATTGTCTTCGATCGTCAGCACCAGAGCGCTGGAGGTGTTGCGGGCCCTTACCGCAATGCGGCCGCCCTGGCCGGTGAACTTCACCGCATTCGACAGCAGGTTGATGATGATCTGCTTGATCGCCCGGCGGTCGGCGAACAGTGTCAGCGAATCGGAAATGCGTGTTTCGACGGTGATCGACTTTTCCGCCGCCTGCAGCGAGATGACGCGCACCGTTTCCCGCATCAGCGGGCAGAGGTCGATTTCCTCCTGATCCATCGAGAACTGGCCGGCCTCAATCTTCGACATGTCGAGGATGTCGTTGATGACGCCCAGAAGATATTTGCCGCTGCCGTTGATGTCGGTGGCGTATTCCTCGTAGCGCGGCGAACCCAGGGGCCCGAACAGCGCCTGTTCCATCAGTTCGGAGAAGCCGATGATCGCGTTGAGCGGCGTGCGCAATTCATGCGACATGTTGGCCAGGAACTCGGATTTGGCCCGGTTCGCGGCCTCGGCGCGCTCGGTTTCCTTCATGTATTTGTGATTGAGCTCGACCAGTTCGCGCGACCGCTCTTCCTCTGCCCGGCGGGCAAGGCTGAGATCGTGGATCGTCGCCATCAGCCGGCGCTCGCTGTCGACCAGCTTCTCCTGGTGCAGCTTGATCTGGGTGATGTCGGAGCCGACCGAGACGGTGCCGCCGTCCCTGGTCCGCAATTCGTTCACCTGCAGCCAGCGGCCATCGGCAAGCTGCCGCTCGAAGGTCACGCCGCCTTGCTGCCCGTTGGTGTTGGCAAGCCGGCGCTCCGAGGCGAAGGCAAGCATGCGATCTTCAAGAACGGCGCGCGAGGCGCCCGGCATCACGTCGCGATCCGACAGGCCGTTGTCCTGCTGGTACTTGGAATTGCACATGATCAGGCGCTGGGCCGAATCCCAGAGCACGAAGGATTCGTTGATGTTTTCGATGGCCGTTCGCAGGCGAAGATCCGCGGCCTCGGAGCGCAGCGCCAAATGCCGCTGCTCGGTGACGTCGACGGCGATGCCGATCAACTGGATCTCCGGCGCTTCCGGGTCGATCACCTGCGCTCTTGCGCGCATCCACACCCATTGTCCGTCGGCGTGGCGCATCCGGAACACCTGGTCGATGTGGTCGATCTCGCGTGCGACGATCCTGTTGGCGAGTTGGAACAGGTCGCCGTCCTCCGGGTGGATGATCCCGTCGACCTCGCCGAACGACAGCATCGTGTCGCAGGGCTCATAGCCCAGCATGTCGTACATCGAACGCGACCAGTACATCTTGCCGCGCACCATGTCCCAATCCCACAGGCCGCAGCGGCCGCGCACCAGCGCCATGTCGATGCGCTGGTGCGCTTCGAGATAGATGCGGTCGGCGGTCTGGGCGCGCGCCGCCTGGCCGAAATAGGCATAGAGAACGATGATCAGCACGCCGGCCGTCAGCACGAACAGCGTGACGTTGAGCGAAACGGTCTTGCGCCACGTGTCGAAGACCGCATCCTGCGGGACGAGCGCTGCGGCAGCACCATTCCTGCCGTTTGCCAGGCTCACCGCCGCATACCAGTCCTGGCCGCCGATGCTGACCTCCATCACCCCGGCGCGGTCGCCGAACATGAACAGCGGTTGACCGCCCTGGGCGATGGCGTCGAGCGACCGCCCTTCCCAGCCCGTCGATTGCGGTGTCACGGCAACGATCTTGAACGCGCTGTCGGTGACCGCAAGCACGTGGCTTTGGCCCATGGCGCCCTGACGGCTGATGCCCTCCAACAGGTCCTGCGTCGCGCCAGGCGTCGAGGCCATGCTCGCATCGACGCTGATCGAACTGGCCAGTTGGCCCGCCGCGAGCGAGAGGATCGCCTTGGCGTCGCGTTCCACGTCGTCGCGCTCGTGCATCAGCGACAGGAACCGCAGTGCCGCGATGACAATCAGGAAAATGATGATGAGGGCCGGTATCGATCGGCGCAGCAATGGCTCGGCTGCCAGAAGCCGTCGGTAGGCGGGTTCGGCGATCAGCCGCGCATTGCCGGCGAGACCGTCGCTTCCCGCCTCACGCTGCTCAAAACCCGTCCCTCCGGGCGCGCCCCACGCGTCCGCCTTCGCCATAAATGGCTCTCCCCGATTTTAAATCTGCTTGACGATCCGGCGACGCCGCACTTCCGAATCTTCAGCTAAAGAATCAAAGGTGATTCGGCTTGTCCAGAGGCGCGGCGAAAAAAGATTAAAAATCGACTAAAATAATGGACTTTCCCGCCCGATGATGCCGGGCGGCAACCTTCTAAGGTGTGTTGAGATTCAGGTCAGGCCGTGCCGAGAACGGTGGATTCCGAGAACCGGAGCGGACCGTACTTTTGGGTACGTGAGCACCGGAAGCGCAGGAAACCGCCGTTCGCAGGCCGGCATCACCTGAATATCGACACACCTTACGCCAGCGTGCGCTCGACGATGTCGCGCAAATCGGCCGACAGGTTCTCGGTATTGGCAATCGAAAGCAGCGCTTCCCTTGCCTTGCCCTGCCGGGCAGGTTCCAGCGAGCGCCATGATCTGAGTGCCGTCGCCAGCCTGGCGGCCAATTGCGGGTTGCGCTTTTCGACCTGCAGGACCGTTTCGACGAAAAACCGGTAGCCTTCGCCGTCGGCGCGATGGAAGCCGGTCTGGTTGGCGCTGGAAAACGTGCCGACGAGCGAGCGCACCCGGTTCGGGTTGGCCATCGAGAAGGCCGGGTGGCCGGTCAGGGCGCGCACCGCATGAATGGTTTGCGGGCCCGGCACGCTGGCCTGGATATGGAACCATTTGTCCATCACCAGCGGATCGGTCGCATATTTCGCTTCGAACTCCGCCAGCGCCTTGACCGTCTCGGGCGAACCGCCATGGCGCAGCGCAAGCACGCTCAATGCGGCGGCGCGGTCGGTCATGTTGGTCGCGGACTGGAAATGCCGGGCCGCAAGCGTCGCACCTCCTTGCAGCAGCGAAAGATAGTCGAGCAAGGTGTTGCGCAGCGCCCGGCGACCGGCGCTTGCCGCATCAGGACTGAAAGCGTCCTTGTCGGTCAGTCGATCGTAGAGGTCGGAGAATATCTCCCGATTCGCCTCGGCGATTGCGACCGTCAGCGCCTCGCGGGCCGAGAAAATGGCATCGGGGTCGATGTTCTTGCCGATGTCACGGGCGATATCGGCTTCGCTTGGAAGCGCCAGGGCCAGCGCCCGATAGGCCGGTTCGAGTGTCTCGTCGCCGGCTATTTTGCCGGCAAGCTCGATCAACCGCGATGCGAAACCGGGCTGCTTGCCGTCAAGGACCTGGCGGAAGGTGGATATCAGAGCCTCGGTCAAAAGTGTATTGAACGCCTGCCAGCGCGAGAAGGTATCGTTGTCATGGCCAGCAAGGAAGAACTGATCGTCGGCCCTCTGCTCGACGGAAAGCGTCACCGGCGCCGAGAAGCCGCGGTTGAGCGACATCGCCGGGCGCTCGGCGACGCCCGAGAAGCGCACCATGTGCCGGCGCCTGCGGATATGGATGACGCCGTCCTCGACGCTGGCGCCCTCGACGCCGCTATATTCTATCGCTTTGCCGTCGGTGCCGACCAGGCTGAAGGCCAGCGGAATATGCATCAGCCGCTTGCGGCTTTCGGACGGCGTTGGCGGCACCGACTGCTCGATCTCGAGCGTGAATTCCTGGGCCGCCGCATTGTGCGTCGAACTGATGGTCAGATTGGGCGTGCCGGCCTGATGGTACCAGAGCGAAAATTGCGCGAGGTCGCGCCCGGACACATCCTCGAACACCTTGATGAAGTCCTCGATTGTCGCAGCCTCGCCGTCATGGCGCTCGAAATAGAGATCCATGCCGGCCCGGAACGTCTCGGCGCCGAGAATGGTGCGGATCATGCGCACCACTTCCGAGCCCTTTTCGTAGACTGTCGCCGTGTAGAAATTGTTGATCTCGCGGTAGCGGCGCGGTCGCACTGGATGCGCCAGCGGTCCCTGGTCTTCGGGAAACTGATGTGCCTTGAGCGTGCGCACTTCGGCAATGCGTTTCACCGCTCGCGATCGCTGGTCGGCGGAGAATTCGTGATCGCGGAAAACCGTCAGCCCTTCCTTCAGGCAAAGCTGGAACCAGTCACGGCAAGTGATTCGGTTGCCAGTCCAATTGTGGAAATACTCGTGCGCGATGATCGCCTCGATATTGGCGAAATCGGCGTCCGTTGCGGTCTCCTGGTCGGCCAGCACATACTTGTCGTTGAAGATGTTGAGGCCCTTGTTCTCCATCGCGCCCATGTTGAAGTCGGACACGGCGACGATGTTGAAGACGTCGAGGTCGTATTCGCGGCCGAACGCCTCCTCGTCCCATTTCATCGACCGTTTCAGGGTGTCCATGGCGTAGCCGGCGAGCCGCTCCTTGCCCGGCTCGACAAAGATGCCGAGCTCGACCTCGCGGCCGGACAATGTGACGAAGCTGTCCGCGACCTTGCCGAGAGCGCCTGCGACCAGCGCGAACAGATAGGACGGCTTGGGGAAGGGGTCGTGCCAGACTGCATAGTGCCAGCCGTCGGCAAGTTCGCCGCCGCCAGCCGGGTTGCCGTTGGAAAGAAGCAGTGGCGACTCGTGGTGCGGCGCCTCGATGCGCACCGTATAGACCGACAGGATATCGGGACGGTCGAGAAAATAGGTAATGCGCCGAAAGCCCTCGGCCTCGCATTGCGTGCAATAGACGTTGCTCGAGCGATAGAGGCCCATCAGGGCTTCGTTGTGCGCCGGCGCCAGCTCGGTTTCGATCAGGAGCTGGAAGCGGGCTGCTGTAGGCGGCGTGGTGATCGTCAACTGATCGGGCGTGGCGAAAAAATCGGCCGGCGCAAGTGTCTGGCCGTCGATTGCGATGCGGCTGAGCGTCAGGCCATCGCCGTCCAGCACCAGCGGCATTGACGCCGCGACGCCGTCGCGGCGCTCGACCGTCAGCACGGCGATGACGCGCGTGGCTTCCGGCGACAGGCGGAAAGTCAGGCCGGTTTCCGGAATGAGATAGTCGGTGGGGCGATAGTCTTCGAGCTTGAAGACCTGGCCGGTGTCCGTGCGCATTCCGTTGGTTTTCCTGTCGATTCCCGCAGCGGCAGGTGGGTCCGCTGGTCGAAGAAATGTGAAGCACGCGCTCTTTACACGAAACCGTCACTCGACAAAACTGGCGCAGCGCCTATTTCAGGCACTCGTTTTCCAATCATCGTCGCGAGGTATCCATGACCGTCGTCACACCGAAATTCGGCATGGGCGCCTCTGTGCTGCGTCGCGAGGACCAGGCCTTCATCAAGGGTCTCGGCCGCTATACGGACGACATCCAACCGGCCGGCCTCCTGCATGGCTATGTCCTGCGCTCGCCGGTGGCCAAGGCAAGCTTCACCCTCGGTTCGACCGAGGCGGCCAAGGCGGCATCTGGCGTCCATCTGGTGCTGACCGGTGCGGATCTTGCTCATCTCGGCAAGCTGAAATCCGGCGTCATGCAGAGGCAGCCGGACGGCACCAAGGCGCCGACCCGCGACATTCCGGTCCTTTGCCGCGACCGGGTCAATTATGTCGGCGACGCCGTCGCCTTCGTCGTCGCCGACAGCCGCGCGCTGGCGCAGGACGCGGCCGAACTGATCGAGGTCGAATACGAGGGCGAGGATGCCGCGTCCGGAACCGCCACGGCGCTTGACGAAGGCACGCCGCTGGTCTGGCCGGAACTCGGCTCCAACCGCGCCTTCAGCTACCACATCGGCGACAAGGCGAAGACCGCGGCGGCATTCGCCAGGGCGGCGCATGTCACCCGCATCGAATTCATCAACAACCGGCTGGTCTGCAACTACATGGAGCCGCGTTCGGCGATCGGCGAGTGGAACACGCAGGAGAACCGCTTCGTGCTGACCACAGGCTCGCAGGGCGTGCATTCCATGCAGTACATCCTGGCCGACGTCTTCAAGATCAAGAAGAACCAACTGCGCGTCATCACGCCGGATGTCGGCGGCGGCTTCGGGCCGAAAAGCTTCGTCTATCGCGAGCATCCGCTGGTGCTGGAGGCCGCCAGGCGCCTTGGCCGCCCGGTGAAATGGGCCGGCGACCGCACCGAGCATTTCCTCACCGATGCGCAAGGCCGCGACAATGTCGTGACCGCCGAGATGGCGATGGACAAGGACGGCCGCTTTCTCGGCATGAAGGTCGATCTCCTCGCCAATATCGGCGCCTATATCTCGCAATACGGCCCGTTCATCCCCTATATCGGCGTCACCATGTCGACCGGCGTCTACGACATCCAAGCGCTCGACGTTTCGGTGACCGGGCTCTACACCAACACTTGCCCAGTCGATGCCTACCGCGGCGCCGGCCGTCCGGAAGCGGCATTCCTGCTGGAAAAGCTCGTCGACGCCTGCGCCCACGATCTGGGCTTGCCAGTCGAAGAGATCCGCCGGCGCAATTTCATCAGGCCCGAGCAGTTCCCTTACCGCACGCAGACCGACCGCCTCTATGATACCGGCGAATTCGCAGGCCATATGGACCGCGCCATCGAACAAGCGGAGTGGCAGGCGTTTCCGGAGCGACTGGCGCAGTCGAAGGCGGAAGGCAAAATCCGCGGCATCGGCATGGCGACCTATATCGAGGCCTGTGCTTTTCCCGGCTCCGAACCGGCCTTTATCGAATTGAACGGCGACGGCACGGTGACGCTGAAGATCGGCACCCAGACCAACGGGCAGGGGCATGCGACCGCCTATGCGCAGTTCCTCTCGGAAAAGCTTCATCTCGACATCGACAAGATTCATGTTCGCCAGGGCGACACCGACGAGCTGAAGGCCGGCGGCGGCACCGGCGGCTCGCGCTCCATTCCGCTTGGCGGTGTATCAGCTTCTCGCGCCGGCGAGGATCTGGCCATCAAGATCAGGCGCATCGCCGCCGATGAGCTGGAAGCCTCGGCCGACGACGTCGAATTGTCCAACGGCGTTGCCCGCATCGTCGGCACCGACCGCACGATCGATTTTTCGAGCATCGCCAAGGCCGCCAGGAACCCGGACGATCTCAAGGGCTTTGGCGAGTTCGTGCAGGACAAATGCACCTATCCAAACGGCACCCACATCTGCGAGGTCGAGATCGATCCCGACACCGGCGTGACGGAAATTGTCCGCTATACGATCGTCGACGATTTCGGCGTCACCGTGAACCCTGTCCTGCTGGCCGGCCAGGTGCATGGCGGCGTCGTCCAGGGCATCGGCCAGGCGCTGACCGAGAACACGGTCTATGACGAGGACGGGCAGCTGTTGACGGCAAGCTTCATGGACTATGCCATGCCGCGCGCCGACGATTTGCCGTTCTTCCATTTCGAGACCCGCAACGTGCCCTCGACCACCAATGCGCTCGGCATCAAGGGGGCAGGCGAGGCGGGCACGATCGGAGCGACGCCGGCCGCCCTCAACGCGGTGACGGATGCGCTCTATCGCGCCTACGGCATCAGGCACATCGACATGCCGGCAACGCCGGCGCGCATCTGGGCGGCGATCCAGGAAGCAGCTGCCAAGTGAACCCGACGGACCATCCCGGCGGGCACAACACGCTGACCGGGATCATGCTCAAGATCGTCTCGGTGGCGGTCTTCGTCGCCATGTCGTCCTGCATCAAGGCGGCGGGCACGGTGCCGGCCGGCCAGATCGTCTTCTTCCGCTCGTTCTTTGCCATCTTTCCGATCGTCGTGTTCCTGGCCTTCCAGGGAAAACTTGGCACCGCGTTTTCGACCAAGCGCCCGCTCAACCACATTGCGCGCGGCGTTGTCGGCGTCTGCGCCATGGGGCTCGGCTTCTCCGCGCTGATACGGCTGCCGCTGCCGGAAGCGATCGCGCTGAACTACGCACAGCCGCTGCTGGTGGTGGTGTTCAGTTCGATCTTCCTCGGCGAAGCGATCCGCGTCTATCGCTGGAGCGCGGTTGCGGTCGGACTGTTCGGGGTGCTGGTCATCTCATGGCCGGAACTGACGCTGCTGGGTTCGGGCGCAGCGCTCGGCGATCAGGAGGTGCTCGGCGTCATCGCCGCATTGTTCGCGGCAGCGATCTCGGCCGTCGCCATGCTGCTGGTGCGCAACCTCGTCCAGAGCGAACCGACGGCAACCATCGTGCTGTGGTTTTCGGTGACGGCGAGCCTCCTGGCGTTGCTGTCGCTGCCGTTCGGCTGGCGGGCGCTGACACCGGCGCAGGCGGGCCTGCTCATTGCTGCAGGCTTTTGCGGCGGGCTCGCCCAGATTCTGATGACGGCCGCCTATCGCCATGCCGAGGCCTCGGTCGTAGCGCCTTTCGAATACACGTCGATGCTGCTTGGCATCGTTGTCGGCTATCTCGCCTTTGGCGACGTCCCGACGGTTCATATGCTCATCGGCGGCGTGATCGTCGTTGCCGCGGGCATCTTCATCATCTGGCGCGAGCGCCAGCTTGGTCTCGAACGTGCCCGCACCCGCCAGGCGACCCCGCCGCAAGGATGATCAGGACGGCTCGGCCCGCTCGTTCGCCAATCGCACCAGCACGGTCCTTGTCTGCTCATCGGCGGGGAAAAAGGATTCGATCGCCAGTTCCGACAGCGTCACGTCGAGCGGCGTGCCGAACACGGTGATGGTGCTGATGAACGACAGCACGGCATCGCCATGCGCAAGCCGCAGCGGGTGCACGATCGCGTTCGGCTCGACCTGCAGCGGCCGTGCGCCGTTCAGGCCGGACGGATAGGTCCGAAGCTCGCGCTCCAGTTCGACCAGAACCGGGTCGCCAGTGGCGTCGTTCTGGCGTTTCAGCCGGTCGAGAAGATGCGCGCGCCATTCGGCCAGGTTGACGATGCGCGGCGCGATGCCACCCGGGTGCAGGCTGAGCCGCAGCACGTTGACTGGCGGCTTCAGCAAGGAAGGCTCGGCAACATTGGCCAGGAACGGGCCGATGGCGGTGTTCGCCGACACCAGGTTCCAGTGCCGGTCGACAGCCAGAGCCGGGAAGGGTTCGTGCCCCCTGAGCACGATCTCGACCGCCGCCATCGCCGGCGCCAGCGAGGCATCGCTGACCGGACGCTCGCTGAAGCTAGGGGCAAAGCCTGCGGCCAGCAGGAGCCGGTTGCGCTGCCTCAGCGGGATCGACAGCTGCTCGGCCAGATGCAGCACCATGTCGCGCGAGGGTGCCGCGCGGCCGCTTTCCACGAAACTCAGATGCCGCTGCGAGATTTCGGCTTCCATGGCGAGATCGAGCTGGCTCATGCGCCGGCGCATGCGCCATTCGCGAATGAGGCTGCCGGCGGAAGTCTGGGTTGCTGTCATGAGCGCATGACTAGGCCGGCCGCAGATGCATTTCAATTACCGGGGAGGTTATAGCGCCGCTCTTCCCTTCACCCTCAACCCAGCGTCCGCAGTTTCGCCTTCACCTCAAGAAAATCCCGCCACGCCAGCTTCTTGTGCGCGGGGGTTCTCAAGAGATAGGCCGGATGAAGCGTCGGCATGGCGGGAATGGCAATGCCGGCGGCGGTCGTGTGGACGCGCCAGTTGCCGCGCAGCCGCAGGATGCCCTCTGTGGTGTTGAGAAGGGTGCTTGCCGAGGGGCCGCCTAAATTGACCAGCACCTTCGGATTGACCAGCTCGATCTGCCGTTCGATGAACGGCCGGCAAATCTCGGTCTCGTGCGGCGTCGGCGTGCGGTTGCCCGGCGGCCGCCAGGGAATGACATTGGCGATGTAGGCCGAGGTCCGGTCGAGGCCGATTGCGGCCAGCATCCGGTCGAGCAGCCGGCCCGAGCGGCCGACGAACGGCAATCCCTCGATGTCCTCGTCGCGCCCGGGCGCCTCGCCGACCAGCATGACGGCAGCATTCGGATTGCCGTCGGCGAACACCAGGTTCTTGGCGGTGAATTTGAGGTTGCAGCCGTCGAAAGCCGCCATGTGCTGGCGAAGCTCGTCCAGGGTTGCCGCCGTCGTCGCCAAGTGTCGCGCCAATGCCGCTTGCTGCTCGTCGGGCACTGTCGCCGTACCGGACGGCGCGCGCACCGCCGGTGCCGCAGCTTGCCTTTCGCCCATTCCGGCGCGTGACAGGCTTGTCGAGCGAGGCAGCGCTGCGTTCTCACCGGTTGGCGGCGTAACTGTCGCTGGCCCCCGCTCAGGCGGCTTTGACGCAGCCTCGGCAAACCTGTTCAGCGGCTCCTCTTCGAGCGCTTCATCGACGCCGGCGCTGGCGTAGAAGGCCAGCAGCTCCGCAATATCAGGTCGGTTGTCTCGGGAAACGGCAGTCATGCTTTCACATTCAGTCGCGCGGCAGGAATTTGCAACATCGTGATTGGCGCGATGCTTCATGATTTCGTCATCCAGGGCCTCAGCGACGTCGCTTCGCTCCTGCTTCGCCCTGGATGACGAAATGGTTCAGCTCGACGGTATACGCGGATCCTGAACCAGATAGAACGTCCAGCGTGGTGTGTAGTCGGTGATCAGGTAATCGAATTTCGCTGTCTTCAACGGGTCGATCTTGCCGCTCTTGAACAGCAGCCGGTCATAGGGTTCGAAGTCGCGATCGAAATCGGCAAAGCTGCTCGACCAGATGTTGTCAGGCGTCTTGTTGCGCTGGTCGAACGACAGGCCGTCGCCGAACACGCTCGGCCGGTGGAGTATCTCCTGGAGCTCGAACTGGAACTCGACCCAGGCCTGGCCGCTGTTGTTGAGCACGTCGACGCGCATATACATGAGGCCGTTGGCAAATTGGCCCGCAGTGCCGAAGGGCTGGATCGGCTTTGTCGTGCGGATCGTCAGTGTCACTGGTGTCGCCGAATTCAGCTCTTCGGTGATGACAAGCGGGTCCTCCTTTGTCCCGATGCCCGAGGCGCTGGTGATGCGGAAGCCGCCCAGCTCGTCGGAAAAGGAGTAGGCTCCGGCCACCCAGACCCTTTGCGGCTCGGCGCGGGCGCCAACGGACGCCAGGGGCAAAAGGGCCAAAACGAGCGCCCGGCAAATCCGTCCGGGCGACGAAAAAAAGCGCGTCGATGAAAAGCCGGATGGCCCGTATGTGCGCATGGTGCGAAGTATGGCCGATAAGCAAGCCGTCGAACAATTAAAAAAAATCAGGGCAACGGCTCTCTTTGGACTCGGATCGATGTTGGTGGACCCGCAAATCGCGATTTTGTAGTACGATGCGCGGCCTTTTTGACGAAATCGGCATTGTCACGTCAGCGCCGGTTTCGCGTCGCGAATTGATGCGCTATGCAGCGGATAAGCCAGCAAGATGCGCAAATGCGGCAGCCAGTGAGGGGTTGATGAGCGAGATCGAACGCGAAAGCATGGAATTCGACGTGGTCATCGTCGGCGCCGGTCCGGCCGGCCTCGCTGCCGCTATCCGTCTCAAGCAGGTCAATCCCGAGCTTTCCGTCGTCGTCCTGGAAAAGGGCGGCGAAGTCGGCGCCCACATCCTGTCCGGCGCCGTCGTCGATCCGATCGGCATCGACCGGCTGCTGCCGGGCTGGCGTGACGAGGAGGGACATCCGTTCAAGACGCCGGTCACGGCAGACCATTTCCTGGTCCTCGGCCCCGCCGGTTCGTTCCGTCTGCCCAATATTCTGATGCCGCCGCTGATGAACAACCACGGCAACTACATCGTTTCGCTCGGCAATGTCTGCCGCTGGCTGGCGACCAAGGCCGAGGCGCTGGGCGTCGAGATCTATCCGGGCTTTGCCGCCGTGGATCTCATTTACAGTGACGAGGGCGCGGTCACCGGCGTTGTCACCGGCGACATGGGCGTCGAGAAGGATGGCACGCGTGGCCCGGGCTTCGCGCCGGGCATGGCGCTGATGGGCAAATATGTGCTGATCGGCGAGGGCGCGCGCGGCTCGCTGGCCAAGCAGTTGATCGCCAAATACCATCTTTCCGACGGCCGCGAGCCCGGCAAATACGGCATCGGTCTCAAAGAGCTCTGGCAGGTCAAGCCGGAGAACCATCGGCCGGGCCTTGTCCAGCACTCCTTCGGCTGGCCGCTCGACATGAAGACCGGCGGCGGCTCCTTCCTCTACCATCTGGAGGACAACCAGGTGGCGGTCGGCTTCGTCGTCCACCTCAACTACAAGAACCCCTATCTGTCTCCGTTCGACGAGTTCCAGCGCTTCAAGACCCACCCGGCGATCAGGGGCACATTCGAGGGCGGCAAGCGGCTCGGCTATGGCGCCCGTGCCATCACAGAGGGCGGCTGGCAGTCGGTGCCGAAACTGTCCTTCCCCGGTGGCGCGCTGATCGGTTGTGCTGCCGGCTTCGTCAACGTGCCGCGCATCAAGGGCTCGCACAATGCCGTGCTCTCCGGAATGCTGTCGGCCGAGCATGTCACCGAGGCGATCGGCGCCGGCCGCGCCAATGACGAACTGGCTTCCTACGAGGCGGCATGGCGGGCGACCGACATCGGCAAGGATTTGAAGAAGGTGCGCAACGTCAAGCCGTTGTGGTCGCGCTTCGGCACCGTCGTCGGCGTCGGCATCGGCGGCCTCGACATGTGGCTGAATTCGCTGTTCGGGTTCTCGCCTTTCGGCACGCTGAAGCACGGCAAGGCCGATTATGCGACGCTTGAACCGGCCGCCAAGCATAAGAAGATCGCCTATCCGAAGCCGGATGGCGTGCTCACCTTCGACCGCCTGTCCTCAGTGTTCCTGTCCAATACCAACCACGAGGAAAACGAGCCTGTCCACCTGCTGGTCGCGGATATGGACCTGCAGCAGCGCTCCGAACACGATGTCTATGCCGGGCCCTCGACACGCTACTGCCCGGCCGGCGTCTACGAATGGGTCGACAAGGATGGCAACGCCGCCGCCGATCCCGCGGCGAAGGACGTGCGCTTCGTCATCAACGCGCAGAACTGCGTCCACTGCAAGACCTGCGACATCAAGGATCCGAACCGAAACATTACCTGGGTGCCGCCACAAGGTGGAGAGGGACCAGTCTACCAAAACATGTAGCCTAGCAAGCCAGAACGGCCCGGCGGCCGTCTCGCCCGTTGACCAAAATGAAAGCGCGTGAAGGCCTATTATATGTGCGGCGTCTAAAAGAAGTTGAAGCGGGGCGGCGCCTGTGGTTCCATTCTTTCTGACCCGGGAGATGACCATGCGCCTGGCGGTTCTGACGTGCCTTGTGGCGATTGGCGGCTTGTGCGGCTTCGCACCGCCGGCATTGGCTGACACGAAGGTGCTGGTCAAGACCCGGACCTACGACATCACTGGAACCACGGGCGCCGCCCTGATCGAGGCCATGGACCGCAACGGTCCGAAGCGGCACGGCTTCATGACGCACGCCATCGCGCTGGCCGCCTATACCGTAGATTGGGACCTTGACGTCACAAGGGAGGGTGGTGTCTGCCGTCTGCGCCAAGCCAATGGCACGCTCGATCTCACCTACACCTTGCCGCGTTTGGCCTCAGCCGCGACACCGGCGCTGCAGAAGCGCTGGAAGCGGTTTTTCGCGGGCGTTCGTGCTCACGAGCATAACCATGGCCGCATCGCCAGGACAATGATGCGGGCGACCGAAAGATCGATCACTGGACTGGAGTTCGCCGACAACTTGTTTTGCAGCAAGACGCACCGCGAGGCGAGGCGCCGGATCAAGGCCGTCTATGCCGAATACGAAGCGAAACAGAACGCCTTCGACGCGCGCGAGCATCGCGACGGCGGCCATGTCGAGCACCTCATCAGGGCGCTGTTGCGCAAGCAGTAGCTCAGCCTCGGGTCCTGCCGTTCTGTCTCACCGATGCCGTCGCGGTTTCTTGTTCGTCGACCGGCTTCTTCTGTTCCTGCCTGAGCGAGAACTCCACCATCAGCGGAAGATGGTCGGAGCCGGTGTTTTCTAGCCTCGACACCGAATGGATGAGAACCGCGCCCTTGCTGAAAACAAGGTCGATCGGCAGTCCGGCGAAGCGCAGGAATTCCGGCAGCTTGATAGGGAGCCAGGTCGGCCCCGGCGAAGGCGCCACGGTCAGCTTGCCAAGACCTGCCACGCGCCGGACGGCGGCGCTCCACGGCACTGCATTGCAGTCGCATGCCATGATCGATGTCTCGCCGAGCGAGGCGAACTCCCCCGACAATCCGCCGATCTGCCGTGACTGGTTACGCGGCCATGGCCAGATGAGGTGCATGGCGGCGACTTCGACGTCGGTTCTGCCGAAATCGACCGTCGCGATGGCCATCGCGCCGCGGCCATCGCAGCGCGGTTGCGTGCCGGCGGCAAACGGCCGTCTGGACAGCAGCGCAACGCCGAAAACGCCATTGGGGTAGGGGCAGAGGATCCGGTAAGGGTAGGCGCTGGCAAGATGGCCAAGTTTCGCCTTCCACATGTCGGACACCTCGTCGAGGGTGATCACATCAGGCTGGGTCCGGCCGATCAGCGACAATACTTTTTCAGGCGTTGGATTGCTGAACCGCAGGTTCATCTGCAGCAGGCGGTAGACCGCCTGGTCACCGGGGTGAATCGGCTGATCACCGGGGTAAACGGGCTGGTCGCCGGCCTCGGCTTCGTAGGCTGCCTGGACCGGCCACAGGCGGGGCACCGACAGGGCGTTCGAGGTGGTGGCAAAGGCAGCCACTGCAAAGAGCAGCGCTGTGGCCGCCTGCAGGCGAAACGAGGTCGCCAGCAGCGGCAGCGCGCAAAGCGCCATCAGCACGGCAAGATGGACGCGGAAATGAGCGAAGGAATCGAAGGCCGGATGCAGCGTTCCGAAAAACCCGGCCACCAGCGCGGCCGAGAAGACGAGCATTGCGACGAATGCTGCCGACACCATCATGTTTCGAACGGGTACCATCTACTTTGCTTATCGGCAGAAATGCAGCCCAAAGCAAGATTACGAAATGCCCTGCCGCGCTGTTACCAGGGTCGCAGGCCGCTCGCTCCTACTGGAACGCGGTCTCCGAAAAGCTTCTGAGCTTGCGCGAATGCAACCGTTCCATCGGCATCTCGGCCAGCTTTTCCATCGCCCTGATGCCGATGGTCAAATGCTGTGCCACTTGCCGCTTGTAGAACTCGGTCGCCATGCCGGGCAGCTTCAATTCGCCATGCAGCGGTTTGTCGGAGACGCAAAGCAGCGTACCGTAGGGTACGCGGAATCGGAAGCCATTGGCGGCGATCGTCGCCGACTCCATGTCGAGCGCGATCGCCCGTGACTGCGACAGCCGCTGCACTGGCCCACGCTGGTCGCGCAACTCCCAGTTGCGGTTGTCGATGGTAGCTACTGTGCCGGTCCGCATGATACGCTTGAGGTCGTAGCCGGAAAGGCCGGTGACTTCGGCGACCGCCTCCTGCAGCGCCACCTGGATTTCGGCCAGCGGCGGGATCGGCACCCAGACCGGAAGATCGTCGTCCAGAACATGGTCTTCCCGCACATAGGCATGCGCCAGCACATAGTCGCCCAGCGCCTGGGTGTTGCGCAGGCCGGCGCAATGGCCGAGCATCACCCAGGCATGCGGCCTGAGCACCGCTATGTGGTCGGTGATCGTCTTGGCGTTGGAGGGGCCGACGCCGATATTGACCATGGTGATGCCGCCATGGTTCGGCTTCTTCAGATGATAGGCCGGCATCTGCGGCAGGCGCGGCGGCGCCACGCCATGGCTGGGCGCGCTTTGTCCAGCCTTGGTGACGACGTTTCCCGGCTCGACGAATTCGACGTATCCGCCGCCGCCTTTCGCCATCAGATCGTGCGCACGGGCGACGAATTCGTCGATGTAGAACTGGTAATTGGTGAACAGCACGAAATTCTGGAAATGCTGGGGACTGGTCGCCGTGTAGTGCGACATCCGGTGCAGCGAGTAGTCGATGCGTTGCGCCGTGAATGCCGCCAATGGCCTGGCTTCGCCTAACGCCACTTCGAACGTGCCGTTGGCGATCTGGTCGTCGGTGCCGTCGAGATCCGGCACGTCGAACAGGTCACGGATCGGCCGCCTGATGCGCTCGGCTGCCGCGCCGTCGACATGCGAGCCTTCCAGGAACGCGAAGTGCAGCGGGATGGGCGTCGTCGATTCCGAAACCGTGACCGGAACGCCGTGATTGCGCATGATCAGGCGAAGCTGCTCGATGAGATAGCGTTCGAAAAGGGCGGGCTGGGTTATGGTGGTCGAGAAATGCCCGGGCGTCGGCATATGGCCGTAAGCCTGCCGCGAGTCGATCTGGGTGAACGAAGTCGTGGTGACGCCGACCTCCGGATAAAACGCCCGGTAGCGCTTGTTGTTGTCGCCGCCTGCGGCGAGCGCCGTAAACGAATCGCGCAGGAATTTGGTGTTGCGGTCGTAGAGGGCCTGCAAGGCCGCGACGGCCTTTGCTGCATCATTGAAGATCTGCCGGCCAAACGGCTCCGGCATCACGACTGAGTCTATGGCTTGGGGGTAGATTCGCTTTTCCATGACCCAATATAGAGGCTTGGCCATGCGGTTGGGAGGGGGCCGAAGGGTCGTTTTTTTGCATGGTTTTGATGACGGCCGATTGGCCTAGCCGCGCCGCAGGCTGACCAACAGCACAAAGCCGACGCCGGTCTTCTTCAGCGCCGGCGCTTCGATCGTCGAGCCGGCATCGGCGCGCATCGAGGGCACGGCCAGAACCGGCGCTGCAAGAACCATCAGGATGAGCGTCGCCCGCGGCACAAGCCGAAGGGTCTTGAGGGCGTTGGCGACGATGCGGTCCATGGCTTGTTGCTTCTCTTTGAGGGGTTTTGTCGGCGTCAATGGCGAAGGTGGCTCGGGCAACCGAACCGGCAGGAATTGGCCTGGTCCCAGGAGGGGGCCGGGCGCCCGGCCCCGGCAACCAGGATGGCGAACGACATGCCGAACAGGCTCATCAGCAGGCAGACGATGGTGAAGCGGCGGGCGAACATGGCGTGGTGTCTCCTTCAACACGCATGAGAATGCCCTGGTGCTACTGAACCGGTTCTGATGCCGGCGTTCATCTGCGGTTCAAATTTAGACGGAGTGCCGGCTGCCGACCGTCCACCAAATCTTGCCGACCCAAATCTCGCCGACAGGGGACGAAGGATGCGCTAAAATTGCTGTTAGGGCGCAGAAGGCGCAGCTCACGCGATCGATTGGTGTTCGCAAACACAGAGGCGCGAACAAAAACGGGGCCTTAGCGGCCCCGTTTTCATTGTGGTGCAGTCGAAACGATCAGAGCTTGTGCCAGGTCTGGCTCCGGCAGATCAGCCCGCCGAGCACGCAGCCGCTCATCTTGAGCGAAGCGCCTGAGACCGAGGCCTTGCCAGAATAGGTCTTGTCGGTCTCCGGGTCGGTTATCGTCCCCGTATATTTGTTGGCGCCGGACACCTTGAACGAACCGATGCGCTTGCCGGCAAACTTGCCAGATTTGAGCGTGATGGAAAATGCGTCGCCACCGCCCGTGATGGCGGCGGTCGAACCGGCTTGCGTTTTCCAGTTGCCTTCGATCGGGTCGGCCCAAGCCGTGCCGGCCATGATCAATGTGGCCGCGAGGGCCATGCTGATTTTGCGAAACATGTTTCTCCTCCCTGTGGGCATCCGGCCGGGTGTTGCGCCCCGCCGGTCTGCCTCTTACGCAAACGTAAGCTAATCCACCTCCCGACGAAACAAAAGCGGTGCCGCTGCGGAAGACTTCAGGATTTTTCCAGCCGCCCGAAGCGGTCTGGTCGGCGAGAAATGAAATGCCGGGCATGCTGGCTTTGTCTTCCGTGGTTAGCGGAGTCTTGATTTGCGCCTCGCAAATTTTCATCAATTTTGGCGCAAACCGGCGCAATTGCTGGCTTTGCATCGTTAATAAATTTCGGCGTTTACCTCTTGTTTTAGCTTTGTTTTCCTCAAATTAAGCACGCCGTTTAACGACGGATTCAAGCCTTCGGTTCATTCTCGAAAGCATCGAAAGAGCAGTCGCCCCAAGGGTTTCCAGGGGACAGAACGAGGCAGCTCTCGGGAGCCTGACAGGGGCTAGAACAGGGGATTGAAATGGCACGTTTTGAAATGCCTGAAGCCGGCTTTGGCGCCATGGGGGCAACTGCCCAGGCCGACATTCTTTTCGAACTGGGCATGATGTATGCGACCGGCCGCGATTGCGAGACCGATGTCGTCGCCGCCCACAAATGGTTCAACATCGCTGCGATCAAGGGCTCGGTCCGGGCCGCGGAACTGCGCTCGGAACTGTCGGCCGCCATGTCGAAGGTCGAGATCGCCAGGGCGCTGCGCGAAGCCCGCGAATGGATGACGATGCACTAAGTCTAGCCTGAGCTCATCACGTACTGAGATCACCGACAGGGACGCTTCAAGGCCGCCGAAGACGGCCGGACCGGCAAGAACAAGGCCGCGCAAGACGGTCGTGCCAACAAATGACAAGAACGCGGCAGGCCGGATAACGCCCAGCTGCGCGACGACAGGGAAGGCGAGCGGTTTTCGGGGCGCGCGTGGGAGCGTTCGGGACTGTTCGATCGACAAAGCCGCGACCGGCCGGAACAAGGCAGGCGCGGCTTTTCGCAGTTTCGGACCACGATCCCAAAAAGTGGAAACCGGTTTTTGGAAGAAGATCATAGTCAAACAGAAAGGCGGCAGGCCCAATCGAGTGCCGCCGATGCGCCAAGACAGGCTTGGCGAAGGGTGAAATTCTCCCACCTATTCTGGAAGAGGCGTGGCCGGAGCGGCCGCGCGCGAGTGGAGGAGTTGTATCGCCATGAAAAAGTTGGGTATTTTGAGCGCGGCCATAGTCGGCCTGGTGATGAGTGCGCCGGTTGCCTTCGCCGAAGACATCACCTTTTCGGTGGTCGGACCGATGACCGGACAGCTTGCCACCATCGGCGACCAGTTCAAGCAGGGCGCGCAAGCCGCGGCCGACGCGATCAACGCCGCCGGCGGCGTCGACGGCCGCCAGATCAAGCTCGACGTCCAGGATGACCAGTGCGATCCGAAGCAGGCGGTTTCGGTCGCAAACCGCATCGTCGCCAACGGCGTCAAGTTCATCGATGGCCATGCCTGCTCGGGCTCGAGCATCCCGGCCTCGGCCGTCTATGCCGAAGCCGGTGCGATGATGATGAGTCCGGCTTCGTCGAACCCGGAGCTGACGGACGCGGCGGCGAAATCCGGCTGGCCGACGATCATGCGCCTTTATACGCGCGATGATGCGCAGGGCGCCTTCATCGGTCCATGGATCGCCAAGAAATACGCCGGCAAGAAGGTCGTCATCATGCATGACAAGAGCGCCTATGGGCAGGGCGTGGCCGATGCCGTCAAGGCGACGATGAACCAGAACGGCCTCAACGAGATCCTCTACGAGGGCATCAACGCCGGCGAAAAGGACTATTCGGCGCTTGTCACCAAGCTCAAGGAGCTGAAGGCTGATGTGGTCTATTTCGGCGGCTACCACCCAGAGGCCGGCCTCATCCTGCGCCAGTCGGCGGAACAGGACTTCAAGTTCCAGCTGATCATGCCGGACTCGATTGCCACGCCGGAATTCTGGCAGGTTGCCGGCCCGGCCGGCGAAGGCACCATGTTCGTCTTCCCGTCGGATCCGCAGGCGAAGCCCGAAGCCAAGCAGGCCATCGAAAAGATCAAGGCGGGCGGCTTCGTGCCCGAGGGCTTTACGCTGTTCTCCTATGCCGTGATCCAGGCCTTTGCCGAGGGCATCAAGCGCGCCGGCAGCGACGACCCGGCCAAGGTTGCCGAAGCGCTGAAGAATGGCCAGCCGATCAGCACCGTCGTCGGCCCCGTCACTTTCGATGAAAAGGGCGACCTCAAGAACGTCAGCTACGACATCAACCAGTGGCACGACGGCAAATACGCGCCGATCCAGCCTTGATCGCCGGCTTCGCCTGGCGACAATCGGAGATGGCCGGGGCAGATCCGGCCATTTTCATTTGGTCATGCGTTTGCGGCGCGCGTCTTCCGTCGTCGCCTCTCCTTGGATGAACAGCGTCAGCCGTGGGCTTCCTCGGCAAAACGCACCAGCACCGTCCCATCGGTGACCTGCGCGCCCTCTGTTGCGATCTCGGCGATCGTCCCGTCATGCGTGGCGGAAATCGTGTGCTCCATCTTCATCGCTTCCAGGATCAACAGCGGCTGGCCCTTGATGACGGTTTCGCCTTTTGCCGCGCGCACCAGCTTGACCAGTCCCGGCATCGGCGCGCGCAGGCTGTCGGCACCGGCGGCGATTTCGTCGGCCCTTGCCAACGGGTCCGGCACCGCGAAGCTGTAGCCGACGGCGCCTGAAAAGACAGTGACATGGCCTGGCCAGCGGGCGAGGCGAGGGGCAGCGCGAAGATCAAGCGCGCTGTCATAAGGTGCGTCCAGTGCCACCTGGAAGCGCCCGTCCGGCCGCATCGATACAAGCGCGAGGATATCGTCCTCGCCGTAGCGAAGCCACGTGCGCCGCGCCATCGCGTGGAAATGCGCATAGCCGGCAAGCGACGACCACGGCTCGCGGGTCGGCGCCTGAGCCCCGGCGCCGGACGCTGCAAGTGCGGCCGCGGCGACGATCTCGCTGCTCGGCGGCGGCACTGCGGTCAGCGCTTGCTGGTGCCTGCCGATCAGCCCGGTGTCGACGTCGCCTGCCGAAAAATCCGCGTCAGCGGCGAGAGCCGCGAGAAAGGCGGTGTTGACGGTCGAGCCGGCGATCTCGGTTTGCGAAAGGGAAATGCCCAGTGCTTCGAGCGCCGCCTGCCTGTTCTTGCCATGGACGACGAGCTTGGCGATCATCGGGTCGTAGAACGGCGAGATGGCATCGCCGGTCCGCACGCCGGTCTCGATCCGCATGCTGGCGCCCTCCGGCGCTGTATCCGGAAATTTCAGGTGATGCAGCGTGCCCGTCGCCGGCAAAAAGCCCTTTGCAGCGTCCTCGGCATAGATGCGCGCCTCGAAGGCGTGTCCGGAGAGCGTGATCTCGCTCTGCGTCTTCGGCAGCTTTTCGCCGGACGCCACCCGCAACTGCCATTCGACCAGATCGGTGCCGGTGACCATTTCGGTGACGGGATGCTCGACCTGCAGGCGGGTGTTCATTTCCATGAACCAGAAGCGGTCGGCCTTCAGCCCTTGCGAGGCGTCGACGATGAACTCGATCGTGCCGGCGCCGGAATAGTCGATCGCCTTGGCGGCCTTCACCGCCGCCTCCGTCATCGCCTTGCGCAATGCCGGCGTCATCCCGGGGGCGGGGGCTTCCTCGATCACCTTCTGATGGCGGCGCTGCGCCGAGCAGTCGCGCTCGTAGAGATGCACGACATTGCCGAAGATATCGCCGAAAACCTGAACCTCGATGTGGCGCGGCTTCTCGACATATTTCTCGACCAGCACGCGGTCGTCGCCGAATGCGGCCTTGGCCTCGCGTCGCGCACCCGACAGCGCCTCGGAAAAGTCGTCGGAATGTTCGACGCGCCGCATGCCCTTGCCGCCGCCGCCGGCGCGCGCCTTGATCAGCACGGGATAGCCGATCTCGCGTGCCTTGGAGGCGAGCAGCACGATCTCCTGCGCCTCGCCGTGATAGCCCGGCACAACCGGCACGCCGGCCTTCTCCATCAGCCGCTTGGCCGCGTCCTTCAGCCCCATGGCGCGGATCGAGGC
Source organism: Mesorhizobium sp. WSM2561 (assembly GCF_000513915.1). Classification (NCBI taxonomy): domain Bacteria; kingdom Pseudomonadati; phylum Pseudomonadota; class Alphaproteobacteria; order Hyphomicrobiales; family Phyllobacteriaceae; genus Mesorhizobium; species Mesorhizobium sp. WSM2561. The sequence continues at coordinate 147,645 of NZ_AZUX01000007.1, read as the reverse complement.
GGCCGACGGACCGATGAAGACGAGCCCGGCCGCTGTCACCTGATCGACGAAGTCAGGGTTTTCCGACAGAAAACCGTAGCCGGGATGGATGGCTTCGGCGCCGGTGGCCAAAGCCGCGGCGACAATCTTGTCGCCGCGCAGATAACTTTCGCCGACCGGCGAGGGCCCAATATGCGCCGCCTCGTCGGACATCCCGACATGCAAGGCGCCGGCGTCGGCGTCGGAATAGACGGCGACCGTGCGCACGCCCATCCTGCGCGCGGTGCGGATCACCCGGCAAGCGATCTCGCCGCGGTTGGCGATCAGGATTTTGGCGAACATGGGACCTCCAAAGCCAGAGCTTGCCGCCAACGGCGCGAATGCTCCTTCACGCGAGCTGTGGCAACACCCTGCTTTGCAGTCCGGCCATTGTCAAAGGATCGGTAAGCCAGCCTGCCTACTTGGAGGCGGCGATCTCGCAAGCTCCTCCGGTCGTGACCTTGTAGCGGCTGCGGGTGGCCTTGCAGGATTTCAACGCCAGATCCTCGGCGGCCTTCTGTGACGGCGCATTCAGATGCGTGCCGCAGATGATGTACAGCGAAGTCACCCGCATATAAGGGGTGGTCGCATAGGCTGAATGGCCGCTGGCTGCCACATAGGCGTTGTAAGCTTTGGTGCAATCGGACTTCGGGTTTCCCGACAGAGCCGGCCAAAACCGGGTATCGCCTTTGTTCCCCGCCAGTGATTCCGCCGCTCCAATGCCGGGTGCCGCTAATATAAGCAATCCTGCAAGTACAGATACAGTTGTTTTCTGAAAAAGCTGCTGTCTCATCTTCGCCCAATCCCCATTGGCATTTGCAATGAGCAATAGCCGCGATTCTTTCATCTGGCCAGATCGGGTAATGAAAAAAAGTCTGAAAACTATGGATGGCTCTTCTTACCTGTGCTGGTCACGCTCCCGCCATTGCGCAGCAACGTCTGCTGGCATAGTTCCGCCGTCTGTTGGTCGAAGCAGCAGAAGATGACGGTTTCCGGAACCGCGTTGTGGCTGATGAAGGCGCTCACGGCGCCAACGGCGATCTGCGTCGCCTGGTCCTTTGGATACCGGTATACACCGGTCGAGATCGCCGGAAATGCCACCGTCCTGCAATCCTTGGCGGCGGCGAGTTCGAGCGACCGGCGGTAGCAGGAGGCCAACAACTCGGCTTCGCCCTTGCCGCCGCCTTGCCAGACCGGCCCGACCGTGTGGATGACATAGCGTGCCGGCAGCCTGTAGCCCTTGGTGAGTTTTGCGTCGCCGACCTTGCAGCCATTGAGGGATTGGCATTCGGCCAGAAGTTCGGGGCCGGCCGCACGGTGGATGGCGCCGTCGACGCCCCCGCCACCCAGAAGTGAGGTGTTGGCGGCGTTGACGATGGCGTCGACCGCCAGCCTGGTGATGTCGCCGACATGAACGCGAATCCTTGCCTCGATCTCGCTCATCGGTCACATCCTGAACACGCCGAAGCTTGTCTCCTCGATCCCGGCGTTCAGCGCTGCGGACAGGCTGAGCGCCAGCACCTCGCGCGTCTTGGCCGGATCGATGATGCCGTCGTCCCAGAGCCGGGCGGAGGAATACAGCGGGTGGCCTTCATGCTCGTATTTCATCAGGATCGGCTTCTTGAATTTTGCCTCCTCCTCCGCGCTCCATTCCCCGCCCTTGCGTTCGATCCCCTCGCGCTTGACCACGGCCAGCACGGTGGCCGCCTGCTCGCCGCCCATCACCGAAATGCGGGCATTCGGCCACATCCACAGGAAGCGTGGCGAATAGGCGCGTCCGCACATGCCGTAATTGCCGGCGCCGAACGAGCCGCCGATGATCATGGTGACCTTCGGCACGCGGGCCGTGGCGACCGCCATCACCAGCTTGGCGCCGTCCTTGGCGATGCCGCCGGCCTCGTATTTTCGCCCAACCATGAAGCCGGTGATGTTCTGCAGGAAGATCAGCGGAATCTTGCGCTGGCAGCACAACTCGATGAAATGCGCGCCCTTCAGCGCACTTTCGGAAAACAGCACGCCGTTGTTGGCGATGATGCCGACCGGCATGCCGTTGAGATGGGCAAAGCCGGTGACCAGCGTGGTGCCATAATTCTGCTTGAACTCGTCGAATTCGGAGCCGTCGACGATGCGGGCGATCACTTCACGCACGTCATAGGGCTGGCGCAGATCGGTCGGCACGATGCCGTAGAGTTCTTCGGCTGCATGAAGCGGCGCAATCGGATCGCGCAGCGCCAGCCCGATCTGCTTCTTTCGATTGAGGTTCTTGACGATGCGGCGCGCGATCGCCAGCGCATGCTCGTCGTCTAGCGCAAAATGATCGGCAACGCCGGAAAGCCGCGTGTGGACCTCGGCGCCGCCCAGTTCCTCCGCGCTGACGTCCTCGCCGGTGGCGGCCTTCACCAGCGGCGGACCGCCGAGGAAGATGGTCGCCTGGTTGCGTACCATGATCGTCTCGTCCGACATCGCCGGCACATAGGCGCCGCCCGCCGTGCACGAACCCATGACGCAGGCGATTTGCGGAATGCCAGCAGCCGACATGTTGGCCTGATTGTAGAAGATGCGGCCGAAATGGTCGCGGTCGGGAAACACCTCGTCCTGGTTGGGCAGGTTGGCGCCACCGCTGTCGACCAGATAGACGCAAGGCAATCTGTTCTGCAGCGCGATCTCCTGGGCGCGCAGATGCTTCTTCACCGTCAGCGGATAATAGGTGCCGCCCTTCACCGTGGCATCGTTGACGACGACCATCACTTCCGTGCCTTCGACGCGGCCGATGCCGGCAATGATGCCGGCCGATGAGATATCCTCGCCATACATCGACCACGCCGCGAACTGGCCGATTTCGAGGAATGGCGAGCCGGTGTCGAGCAATTGGGCGAGGCGCTCGCGCGGCAAAAGCTTGCCGCGGCTCTGGTGGCGCTCACGCGCTTCCTCCGAGCCGCCACGCTCGACGGTTGCCGCCTTTTGCGCAATGTCGGCGACCAGCGCCCGCATGCGCTCGGCATTGGCGCGGAAGGTGTCGGAGGCTGGCGAGATCTGCGAGGTGAGGGGGGCCATTGGCGTTACCGGATCAGTTCGATCTTGCAGCCGATATCCAGGTCGCCCCAGCCGCGGTCGGCGGTGACGGCTATGGCGTTCTCGCGAATTGCCAGGGCCAGGCAGGCCCGATCGCCCAGCGACAAGCTGCGATGCCGCGTCAGCTCGCGAAGCTGACCGGCGGCGATGCCCATCATCTCGTCGAAAACAGCGACCGGCATGCCGAGGCTGGCGAGGTCGTCCGCGGCCTCTTCCATGCTGCGCCCCTTGTCGATCAGCTTGGCGATGATTTCGGCCGCATTGACGGAGCTGCATTGCGCATCCGGCGCGAAACCCAGGGCAATATCGGTGCCTTTCTCGTTAAGCAGGATCGCAAGCGCCGCCGAGCTGTCCATGACGTAAGGTTTCACTTCGCTCCCTTCCTCGCCGTTCCTTCGGCATGAAGCCGGTCGAAACGCTTGTTGCTTCGACGCTGTTCTTCCCGCCGCTCCTTCAGAAATTCGTCGACGACACTTTCGCCGGGCTTTTTCAACGCTGACAATTCGGCCTGGACGCGCCGCAGGTTCCGAAGCCACGACCTTACCCGCAACTCGCCGTTCTCGACATGAAGGATCAAGTCTTCACCAGGCTTCACGCCGATTTCCTCGCGCATCGCAGCCGGGATCACGAAGCGTCCGCCCTCGCCAAGTCTGACGCGCTCGCGTTTCGCTGGCAGCCGGAGCGGAGTTTTTTGAGCTCCTGCGTCGAATTGTGTCGGCGGGTTCTCGTCAAACCCGACCTTTTCGGTTCCGTTCGCCATGTTCTGCCTCGGTCCGGAAATATGACATCTCAGGAGAAATATGGGGCAAATCGTCCAGCATGGCAAATTCAGGAGATAGCGCCATCAGACTCCTTCCGCCATGATTTCCCGCCCGATCAGCCAGCGGCGGATCTCGCTGGTGCCGGCGCCGATCTCGTAGAGCTTGGCGTCGCGCAAAAGCCGGCCGGTCGGATAGTCGTTGATGTAGCCATTGCCGCCCAGCAGCTGGATGGCGTCGAGCGCCATCTGCGTCGCCTTCTCGGCAGCGAACAGCACGCAGGCGGCGGCGTCCTTGCGGCTCGTCTGGCCGCGGTCGCAGGCGGCGGCGACGGCATAGACATAGGCGCGCGCGGCGTTCATCGTCGTATACATGTCAGCGAGCTTGCCCTGCACCAGCTGGAACTCGCCGATCGGCTGACCGAACTGCTTGCGTTCGTGCACATAGGGGACCGCCACATCGAGGCACGCCGCCATCAGCCCGAGCGGGCCGCCGGCGAGCACCGTGCGCTCGTAGTCGAGGCCCGACATCAGCACCTCGACGCCGCGCCCTTCCTCATGCAGCACATTGTCGAACGGCACTTCGACATCCGAAAAAACCAGTTCGCCGGTGTTGGAGCCGCGCATGCCGAGCTTGTCGAGCTTTTGCGCGACGGAAAATCCGGCGAAATCCTTTTCGACGATGAAGGCGGTGATGCCGCGCGACTGGAGTTCTGGATCGGTCTTGGCGTAGACGACCAGCGTCTCGGCGTCCGGGCCGTTGGTGATCCACATCTTGGTGCCGTTGAGCACATAGCAATCATTGCGCTTTTCGGCGCGCAGTTTGAGCGACACGACGTCGGAGCCGGCGCCGGATTCCGACATTGCCAGCGCGCCGACCTTTTCGCCGCTGCACAGCGCAGGCATAAATTTTTCCTTCTGCGCCGGTGTTGCCCAGCGATTGATCTGGTTGACGCAGAGGTTGGAATGGGCGCCGTAGGAGAGGCCGACCGAGGCCGAGGCGCGCGAAATCTCCTCCATCGCCACGACATGGGCGAGATAGCCCATGCCGGTGCCGCCGAATTCCGGATCGGCGGTGATGCCGAGCAGGCCGAGCCCACCGAGCTCGGCCCACAGATGCGCCGGAAATTCATTCGAGCGGTCGATCTCGGCGGCGATCGGGGCGATCTTGTCCTGGGCGAAGCGCCGCACCAGGTCGCGCAGCGCTTCGATGTCTTCGTCAAGCCCGAAGTTGAGTGTGTGCGTGTACATGCCGTTTCTCCCGGCGCACGGCCCCGAAATCGAATTCGATTTCGGGAAGGGCGCAAAATCAAAGTGCTACAGCGTCCTTTGCTCGCCGGCTGCGGCGCTGCAGGTCGTTGTCGCGCCATGGGCCTTTGCTTCCAACCAGGCGCATCGTCATTGAAAGATATGTGGCGGTTACCTCCGAGATCGATAGCCGCTCGCCCGGCCGGAACCAGACGATGACGCCGGTCATCATCTGGATCAGCGCCATGGCTGTCAGCCCTGTGTCTTCGACGTCGAAGACGCCGGCTTCCGCGCCGTCGCGCAAAATGACGCGCAGCTCCTTCTCATAGGCGGTGCGCATACGCAGGATTTGCGTCAGGCGGTCATGCGACAGGCTGCGCAATTCCATGTTCGAGACATGGGTGGAATGGCGACGCTCGACATGGAAGGCGATGTGGTTTTCGACATAGGCGGCGAGCCGTGTCGCCGGATCGGCCGCGGCCGGGCGCGCCGCGTCCCACGCCTCGATCAGGCCTTCCATGTGCTCGCGCATCAGCGTGAACAACAGGTCTTGCTTGGTCGGAAAATAGCGGTAGAGCGCCGCCGCCTGGACGCCGACCTCGGCGGCCAGCTGGCGCATCGACATTGCCTCATAGCCGAGACGCGCGATCAGGCCGACCGCCGCCTCGCGGACCGCTGCTTCGGTCTTTTCGCCGTCGGAACCGGTCGTGCGCGCCATGCAAGCCTCGTTGAGAGGGTAAGAATAAAACGAACGTTCAATTAATTCAAGAGCGCGACTCCTCCTTCTCCCCTTGTGGGAGAAGGTGGCCTCGCGAAGCGAGGTCGGATGAGGGGTGTTCCAGCTTGGCACCGCCGGCACTCCGTCCAACACCCCTCATCCGTCTCGGCGCTGCGCGCCGATCCACCTTCTCCCACAAGGGGAGAAGGAAGAGCGCCTTTCAGCTCCGCCGTGCCGCCGCCAGCGCGCCGGGCAATTCCTCGGCAAAAATGTCGAGCTCGTGGTCGAGGCCGACGCTGACCCTGATGCAGCGGTCGAGCCCCGGCACCATCGGCTTGCGGATGAACACATCGCGTGACAGCAGCGCCTGCAGCACCTTCAGCGCGAAGGCGCCGTCGCCGCCGCAGTCGATGGTGACGAAATTGGTAGCCGAGGGCAGCGGCTTCAGCCCATTGGCCTCGGCGATCCCGTCGATGCGCCGGCGGCCGGAAGCGACCCGCGCCACCACGCTTTTGAGATAGTCCTGATCGGCCAGAGCCTCGACGCCGGCGATCTGCGCCATGCGGCTGACGCCGTAATGGTTGCGGATCTTCTCGAAATCGCGGATCACCTGGGCGTCGGCCACCGCATAGCCGCAGCGTATGCCGGCCAGCCCGTAGGCTTTTGAGAAGGTGCGCATGCGGATGACGTTCGGCCGTGACACGTCGATCGGCGGCAGCGCCGAGCCGGGACCCAATTCGCCATAGGCCTCGTCGAGCACCAGCATGGTGGTCTCCGGCAGGGCTTCGATGAAGCGGATGAGTTCGGCCGCCTCCCACCAGCTGCCCATCGGATTGTCCGGGTTGGACAGGTAGACCAGCGGCGCTTTGTCCCTGGCGACCGCAGCCAACAGGCCGTCCAGACTTTCCCGGTCGTTCTCGTAGGGGACCGCGACCAGCCGGCCGCCGACGCCGGCAATATGGAAATTGAAGGTCGGATAGGCGCCGAGCGACGTGACCACCGCGTCGCCCGGCGCCACATACATGCGCGCCACCAGACTGAGCAACCCGTCTATGCCTTCGCCGACCACCACGTTTTCGGCGCCAACGCCAAGATGCGCGGCAACAGCCAGCTTCAAATCGTGATTGTCGGGGTCGCAATACATCCACATGTCGGGGGCGATGCCGGCCATGCGCGCGATGACGCGCGGCGAGGGGCCAAAACTGCTCTCATTGGCGCCGATGCGGGCGCGAAAGGCGCGACCGCGATCCCGCTCCTGCGCCTCCGGGCCGACAAACGGCACCGTCGAAGGAAGCGCGCTGATGATCGGCGTGAGGGGAGGGCGCTGGCGCATGGCGAAGGCTCGTTCGAAAAGGGGGCTCGCTCGAAAAGGGCCTTCTTGCTAGCGCGGCACAGGTGGCCGCGCAAGCTCCCGCCTTGGCTGCAGCCAGCATGCTGGATTCCCCCCTCACTTTTTGCTAGCGAGATATCTCTTTTTGCTAGCGAGATATCATGAACAATCGACTCCCGCCTGCCTGGTCAAAGCACATCAAGCCCGGACCCGCGCCGAAAGTGAAGGGGCCGATAGTGAAGCCTTTGGTGAGCCCGCAGAAAGCAAGCGCCCAATCGCGTGCGCAGGCCGACGACGCATTGCTGAAACAAGCATATGCCTTTCAGCAGGCCAAGCGGCTCGACGAGGCTCAGGACCTATGCCTTCGGGTCTTGGAGCGCACGCCAAATCATCCGCTCGCCTTGTACATCCTGGGGACCATCTACCTGGGTTACGATGATGAGAGGGCCTTGCGATATTTCGCACGGGCGGTCGGCGAGGAACCCAAAAACCCGTACTATCATCTCAGCCTGGGCGAGGCCTATGTGAAGGTCAGCGAGTATTCGCCAGCAATCAAGCATATGCAGTATGCCTTGGAACTGCAGCCCGGCCTTATCGAAGCACTTTGTGCATTGGGGCGCACTTACACGGCGTTCGACAAGCCCGACATGGCTTTACCGCTTTACGAAAAGGCGCTGAAAATCAACCGCGATCATCCCAAGGTGCGAGCCGGGCTGGCCAGCGCGCTCAGCGGCCTGGGGCGTATGGATGAAGCCGCCGCATATCTGAGAGAAGCAATCGCACGTCGTATTGGCGTGCCGGCTGCTTACAACGACCTTGTACAGACGCGAAGCTTCACCGAGGAGCCTGAGGAACTCCAATCCATCCTTCGTGAGCTCGGTAATCCGAAACTTGGTTCGGAAGGCGCGCAGCAACTCCATCACGCCGCCGGCAAGGTGCTGAATGACCTCAAGCGCTATGACGAGGCATTCGACCATTTCAACAAGGCGAAACAGGCCTCCGGCCAAAGGTTCGATATCGACCTGTATCGTCGGTGGGTCGATTCGATGATCGAAACCTTCACGCCGGACTTTTTGGCTGACCGCGCCGGCTATGGAAATCCTTCCGAAGCGCCTGTGTTCGTGGTTGGCATGCCACGCTCGGGGACGACGCTCACCGAGCAGATCTGCGCCAGCCATCCGGACGTTCATGGCGCAGGGGAGCTTAGCAAACTGAGTCGGGTCGCGAATGCGATCGGCCTCAAGACATTATCGGCTGGTGATTTGAGCCAGCCGATCACCTCGATCACGGAAGACCTGTCCAGAACCTTGGCCGAAGAGCATCTGTCCTATTTGCGGGAGCGGGCGCCTGCCGCACTTCGCGTCGTGGACAAGACGCCGCACAATTTTGAACTGATCGGCCTTATCGGGCTTCTTTTCCCCAACGCGCGCATCATTCATTGCCGTCGTGACGCCATCGACAATTGCGTCTCCTGCTTCGTCCTCAACTTCAGCGAGGCACACAGCTACAACACCGACCTGACAACACTAGGCCTGTACTATCGCGAATATGACCGCCTGATGCGGCACTGGAACGAGGTCTTTCCAGGCCTTATCTTCGAAAACCGCTACGAGAAGCTGGTCGACGACCAGGAAGCCCAGTCACGCCGCCTGATAGATTATCTCGGGCTGCCCTGGGATGACGCCTGCCTGCGCTTTTTCGACAGGGATGGCTCGGTCAACACGCCCAGCCGCTGGCAGGTTCGCCAGCCGATTTACAAATCGTCGGTCAAGCGCTGGAAGAACTATGAAAACGAAATTCAATCGCTGATCCAGTCGCTAGGCGATCTTGCTGAGATTTGACCGGGGGAGGCGGTCCGCATTGCGCGGACCGCGGGTCGCAAGCGTATAGCTGATCTTCAGCCGCCGAATGCCCAACTGCGATGGCCGCAGGCCACCATGCTTTCGCAGGGTGGAGCGACGCCTATTCCTGTTCCGTCCAGGCGCTGCTGCGGTGCAGAATAGTTCGAAACGCCGGAGGGACAGCGCGAAGGATCACTGCCGCCCAAATTCTGCGCAGCCCGGCTTTCAGCCCGATCACAGAACGACCCTGACCGGTATCGGCGCCCTTGACAGCCACGCCGACACGAAAAAACCCGGCGGTTGCCCGCCGGGTTCGAGTTCAGTCAAAGGCTGCTGATTAGAACGAGCGCTGGAAGCGGAGCATGCCGCCGAGGCTGTCTTCGTCGTCCGCAGCGGTCCAGTTGCTGAAGCCGGCCTCGCCGAACTCGCCGGCGTGCAGGTAATCGACTTCGGCCGTGATCGTCAGGCCCGGAACGATATCGTAAGCGATATTGGCAGCGATGCCGAGGTTTTCGCCTTCGTCATACGAGATCTGGGTGTTGAACGAGGTCTTCTCGTTGATGGTGTAAGTGCCACCGCCCCAGACCGCCCAGTTGCCGCTCCACAGCTTGTACATGCCGCGGCCGCCGGCGACGGGTAGTGCGAAGCCGGGATCCTCGTAGTTGTCGTCAGTGCCGTAGCCGGCCATGATGAACAGCGACAGGTTCTCCATCGGGGTGACGTCGAGGCGGACCTTGCCGGAAACTTCTTCGTAGTTGGCATCGTAAGCAATGACGCCGGTGATGGCGCCCCAGCCCTGCGTCCACTTCACGCCGCCGACGACATGCGGAACATAGCTGTCGATCGTGAAGTCGCCATAACCTTGTTCGAGCGAGACCACGGCCGAGAAGCCGTTGCCGGCGTCGAAATAGTACTGGACGACGTTGGTGTCGAAGCCGCCGTAGGGAACCAGCGTATCCTGGATGACGTTGCCGGCGTAGCCGATGAACGTATCGAAGGCCGATTCGTCTTTACCGACGCGCAGGCCACCGAGCTGGATCCAGGCGAAGTTCAGCGAAATGCCTTTGTTTTCGGCAGGGTTAGCGACATCAATGATAGTCTCACCTGGCGGCGCGGGCAGCGGACCGTCGCCGTCCGGATCGACACCGGGGACGTATGTGCTGCTGACGTGCCGGTTCCGGTTGCCGAAGTTGAAGCGGGTCTCGGTGTAGGTCTTCAAGGTGCCGAGCTCAGTTTCCTGGCCGGTCCAGGTCTTCAGGTTAAAGCGCGCCTGCTTGTAGTAGGTGTCCTGAATGTCGCCGTCCTCGACGTCGAAGTTCTCAGCACCGTCGAACGAGCCGACGTCACCGACGCCGATGTCGTAGCGGACATAGCCGCCGATGCGCAGGCAGGTTTCGGTGCCGGGGATGTAGAAGTAGCCAGCGCCGTAGACGTCGCAGATGCGGACGTATTCAGCGGGTTCCGGCTCGGCGACGACGACGGCGTCGGCGGCGCGCGCACCGGAAACTGCGACCAGAGCCGCAGCGGAGCCAAGAAGAAGGCTCTTGATGTTCATTTTCTGACCTCCAGTCAAAAGTTAAAAAACGGGTCTGGGTATTCTTTGCTGAAGGACAGCGTTCCCTGCCCCATCCCCACTACCGAAAAAGATGCGCACCGCGCCGCTCCTTCGAACCCGACATTACCCATGAGGCGGCGGCGTTCAACAACCATCGCATCGGCGAAAGGTCTGTGCAGGCGCTATCACCCTGCCTTGTTGCACAAATGACACGATTTGGCCTCACTCGGAAAGCTCCCATTAACCATTGCCCCGTCGGAGACAGGTTGGAGACCCATTGGGCCAGGCCTTGCAATCCGGCCGATTCCGGCAATTGCCTGCCGCAATTGCGGCGATGTCTGTGAGTCGCCGGCCAAGGCATTGCCGCAGAATCGCCGCATGGCGAAAAGCGGCGAGCGCGAAGCGGGATGGCGGAGAGGATGGGATTCGAACCCACGAGAAGCTTTTGACCTCTACTCCCTTAGCAGGGGAGCGCCTTCGACCACTCGGCCACCTCTCCGTTGCGCTGGTGGATAAAGAAAAGCGCCGGCACAATCAACAAGCCTGACCCATTATCGTTGAAAAAACCGGCTCCCGGCGAAGCGTTGCTCGGTCCTGTCCAGAAAAGCGGCGATGGCGCCGGGCAGGCCGCCGGTATCGAGGAAAGGCGCATGGCCCTGGCCTTCGACCGTGATCGTCTCGACACAAGGATGACGCTTTCGCATCTGTTCGAAGGTCTCGGCGGACAGCAGCTTCGAATTGGCGCCGCGGATGGCGAGCAAGGGTATCGCCGTCAGCGCCTCGAACTGCGGCCACATGTCTGGCAGTGGCCGGGTCAGGTCGAGTCCCGCCAGTGTCTCGACCAGCTTCGGGTCGAAATCCGGCAATAATCCTTCAACCGTCTCTCGGTAGAGCGCCGCTACCATCCGCTCCCAATCCGCCTCGGTCAGAGCAGGAAAGTCGCTGCCATGCGCGCCGCGCTGGGCGCCGACGGCCTCGGCGTGGGTTTTCGGCTTCGGCGCGCGCTCGAGATAGGAGCGGATATGGGCGAGACCGCCGGTCTCGAGCACCGGGCCGATATCGTTCAGCACGATAGCCCGCAGGACTGCCGGCCGCATCGCGCCGAGCACATGGACGATCAGCCCGCCGCGTGACGTGCCGATGAACGCCGCTTCCTCGATGCCCAGCGCCGCCAACCCGGCGAGGATGTCACCGGCTTCGACGCCGATATTGTAGTGGCCGATATCGGGGTCGTAGGCGGATTGCCCGCGCCCGCGATAGTCGAAAGCGACGATTTTTCGCGGCGTTTGCGCCCGCCGCGACAGATGCAGCGCCAACTCATGAAAATCGCGGCAATTGCGGGTTAGGCCGGGCAGGCAGACGACCGGCCAGTGGCCGGAATTCGCTTCGCCATAGATGCGGGCGTGGAGTTCAAGCCCGTCCGGCGAGGCGTAGAAGAAGTCGGAAAAACCGCTCGACATTTGGGACTCGATTCCTCGCCGTTGTCGGATCGTCTCGACTGCTACAGGCGAGGGCGGGGGTGGTCAAATCGAAGCGTCATTTTCGAGATGTCGGCGGGACAGCGCCCCCCTCTGTCCTGCCGGACATCTCCCCCTCAAGGGGGGAGATTGGCTGTCCCTTTGCTTTCGCCAATCGCCAACGCTGATAAGGAAGGCGCCGCCAGTGTAACTGCCAATCTCCCCTCTTGAGGGGGAGATGCCCGGCAGGGCGGAGGGGGGTGCTTCGCCAAGCCAGCCTTCGCCCGAACGGATCAACTCCGCCCGTTCACCAAATCTCCCACAATGTCGTACTTGCCGGAAATACGCATCTTGTAGACTTCGTAATTCTCCATCACGCGCTGGACGTAACTTCTTGTTTCGGTATAGGGAATCCGCTCGATCCAGTCGACGACGGCGTCGATGTCCTTGCCGCGCGGGTCGCCGTATCTGGCCACCCACTGGGCGGCGCGGCCGGGGCCGGCATTGTAGCCGGCGAAGGTCAGCACATAGGAGCCGTCGAAGCGGCCGAGCTGCTCGCCGAGGAAGGCGGCGCCCAAGGTCGCGTTGTAGCCGGCGTCGGTGGTCAGCCGCGCCTGCGAGAAGGTCATTCCGGCCTTGTCAGCCAATTGCCTGGCGGTCGCCGGCATCAGCTGCAGCAGGCCACGTGCGCCGGCGCTGGAGACGGCGCCGATGTTGAATTCGCTTTCCTGGCGGGCGATCGCATAGGCCAGCGCCTTGCCGGAGCCGGAAATATTGGCGGTCTCGGGAATGACGCCGAGCGGATGCGAAAGCGCCCCGACATCGATGCCGCGCGCGCCGGCGATCTTGCCGACTTTCAGTGCCAGGAAGTGATTGCCCTGCTTTTCCGCCATCGCGGCCAGCAGCGCCAGCTCTCCGGGACTGCTCAACTGTCCGGCGAGGTCGCGGTAAAGCGTGTCGGCGTAGCGCTGATAGCCCGCCTGCTGCAGTCGCCTGATGGCGCTGACCGCCTCGCGGCTGGAAAAATTCCGGTGATCGGTGGCGCTCGGCTGCGGATGGGCGATGTTGAGGACCTGCCGGCCGACGCGCTCACCGGCGAGCTGGCCGTAGAACGTCGTGCCGTAACCTGCGGCACGGCTAAAATAATCCCTGGCGCTGCCGGGGCCGCCGGCCGCGGCGGCACGGCCGAGCCAATAGTAGGCGCGCGACAGCGATATCGGCCCCTGGGCGAGACCGGCGATCCGCTCAAAATGCTTGGCAGCGGTGGCGGGATCGTTGAGGCCGCGCAGCGCGTACCAGCCGGCATGAAACTCCGCATCCGCCGCGTTGGCAGCAGTTTCGCCGGCGTGTGCTGCGACTATCCTGTAGGCGGTCTTCATATCGCCCTGGTCGACCAGTTCGCGCGACAGCACCCGGCGCTCGGCCCACCAGGCATCCGGGTCGATCAGAGCGCTGCGGTCGCTCGGCGCCTTCATCACCATTGCGGCGGCGTCGGAAAACTTCTGCTGCTTGCGCAGATATTGGGCTTGGGCGAAGAGATAGCCGGCCGAACGCTGCGCGGCGGGCACCGCCTTCAGCAGTCTGGCCGCGTTCTTGTCGCCCGCATTCTTGTCGCCCTTGTCCGCCGCGGCCCAGGCGTCGGCCAGTTGCCGGGCGCCGGCAAGGCCGGCGACGCGCAGCGCCGAATTGACCCGGTCGGCATAAAACATGCGCTCCATGCGGTAACGGTGGTCGGCTGCGGGGATCAGCGTGCCGAATTCCTGGATGATCGCCGCCTCGTCCCTGGCTTCCAGTTTCTCGGTGCGCCAGAAAGGCGACAGCACCGAGCGCGCCGCCTGGACGTTGCCCTGCGACACATAGGAGCGGGCGAGGATCGCCACGCCCTCGGCTGTTTGCGGCTGGCTGCCGCCGAAAGCCTGCACCACGATCTCAGGCGCGGGGTTCTCGCGGTAGAGCGCGCGCTCGCTGTTCTTGCGCAAGGCGATCAAGCCCGGCCAGTTCGGCAGCATTTTCGCAGCATCGGCGATGTCGCCGCTTGGCACCCTGTCGCCGCCATAGAACGCGATCGCCCAGGCAAGGATGTGCTGGTCGAGCGAATTGACCGGCAGGGCGTCGCGCACCTGGCGCGCACCGGCAATGTCGTTTGCCGCCAGCGCATCGAGGCCGCTCTTCAGCCTGGCGACGCTGGCGGGAGGGGATTCCGGACCCTGCAGGCCGGTATCCAGCAGGTTTGGCTTCGGAATGGTCGACGTGACCTGTGCATCGACCTTGCCGGCGGCCACAAGGGTCGGCGTCAACAGGAGAATTGCGCCAAGCAGCGCGAAAAAATGAGGCTGCCGGGTCGGCATCGTCTTCATCATTTCCTGTCTTGCACAATCACCAACAGGCACAGATCAACTGAAGCCTAGTTGGCTGTGGTGAAGAGCCTGTAAACGGGGCTATCGAAGTCGTTCAAATTGCGCTTGCTGGCATTCTTGTCATGCTTGCCGCGCAACAATGTCGAGACTATGGTGCGCCGCTTCGCTTTCGGCTAGAAGGCGCGCACGACAAAACACCTGCAGCACCGCGCGTCATCTCGGATGCGCAAGGGACGCTGTGGCACTTTAAATTTGGCGCATGATCTTTCCGTGAATCGGCTCCGATTTTCGGGCTCGTGCGCCAGTCCCAAGGAGTTGGACGACATGCTGAGAGGCTCGCTTACCGCGCTCGTGACACCGTTCGAAACGAGCGGCCGTTTCGACGAGAAAGCGTTTCGCGCCTTCATCGCCTGGCAGATCGCTGAAGGCACGACCGGCGTGGTTCCGGTCGGCACCACCGGCGAGTCGCCGACGCTGTCGCACGACGAGCACCGCCACGTCGTCAAAGTGTGCGTCGAGGTGGTAAAGGGCCGCGTTCCGGTCGTCGCCGGCGCCGGCTCCAACAACACCGAGGAGGCGGTTGGCCTGGTGCAATATGCCGAGAAGGCGGGCGCCGACGCGGCACTCGTCGTCACGCCTTACTACAACCGGCCGACGCAGCGCGGCCTCTATGCGCATTTCGCTGCCGTCGCCAAGGCGACCAGCCTGCCGATCATCATCTACAACATTCCGCCGCGCTCGGTGATCGACATGATGCCCGAGACGATGGGCCAGCTGGTGCATGACTTCAAGAACATCGTCGGCGTCAAGGACGCCACCGGCAAGGTCGAGCGGGTTTCCGAGCAGCGCGCCACCTGCGGCAAGGATTTCATCCAGCTTTCCGGCGAGGATGCCTCGGCGCTCGGTTTCAACGCCCATGGCGGCGTCGGCTGCATCTCGGTGACGGCGAACGTCGCGCCGCGGCTGTGCGCCGAATTCCAGGAGGCGACGCTTTCCGGCGACAACGCCAAGGCGCTGGACTTGCAGGACCGCCTGCTGCCGCTGCACAAGGCGATCTTCCTGGAACCCGGCGTGTCCGGCGCGAAATATGCGCTGTCGAAGCTCGGCAAGGTCGAGAATGTGCTGCGTTCGCCGCTGGTCACCGTCGAGCCGTCGACCGCCGAGAAGATCGATGCGGCCATGAAGCACGCCGGCTTGATTAACTAGCGAGCCCGTTTGGAAACTCTACTCCTGCGGCCAACTGAAGGCGTCACCTGCGCTTCCGGTGCTCACGTACTATATGTACGCTCCGCTCCGGTTCTCGGTGCCACCATCATCTGACTCGCAGGAGCGAGTTTCGAAACGGACTCTAGACGTCATGAACCAGGTCAGAAAAGCCGATCCCAACAACAAGACCGTTGCGGAAAACCGCAAGGCGCGGTTTTCCTATGAGGTGCTCGACACGATCGAGACCGGCCTGGTGCTGACCGGCACCGAGGTGAAGTCGCTGCGCCAGGGCCAGGCCAACATCCAGGACAGCTACGCCTCGGTCGAGGGCGGCGAGATCTGGCTGATCAACTCCTATCTGCCGGAATATCTGCAGGCCAACCGCTTCAACCATGAGCCGCGCCGGCGCCGCAAACTCCTGCTCAACAAGCGCGAGATGGCCAAGCTGTCGCAGAGCGTCGATCGCGAAGGCATGACGCTGGTGCCGCTAAAAATCTATTTCAATGAAAAGGGCCGGGCGAAGCTTTTGCTCGCCGTCGGCCGCGGCAAGAAATTGCACGACAAGCGCGAGACCGAAAAGCAGCGCGACTGGTCGCGCGAAAAGGGCCGGCTGCTGAAGGAGCGTGGGTGAGGACTGGTCCGCAAAGCGGACGAAAAGCCAACGATTTGGCTTTTCGAGCGACGAACGCCCGCAGCCATAGCGCAGGGCAGGGCGGTTCAACAGGGATAGGCCTGTTTTGAAGAACCGGATTGTCCTCTGGGGTGCGGCCAGCCTGATCCTGGCGTGCCTTGTCACGGCCGCCGGCTATTTCTACTTCCAGCCGTTTTCTCCGGACCGCGGCAAATATCCGGTCAGGGGCATCGACGTTTCCCATCACCAGCGACAGATCGACTGGCGGCGTGTTGCCGCCGACGATGTCGCCTTCGCCATCATCAAGGCAACTGAAGGCGGCGACCACGTCGACGATGCCTTCGCCGCCAATCTGCGTGAGGCGCGAGCGGCTGGTCTGGCGGTCGGCGCCTATCATTTCTTCACCTTCTGCCGGCCTGGCGCCGATCAGGCGAAGAATTTCATCTCCGTCGTGCCGCGCGATCAAACGCTGCTGCCGCCGGTGGTGGATATCGAATTCGTCGGCAATTGCCCGCGGCGGCCATCGCCCGAAGAATTGAGCGTTGAACTCTCGGCTTTCCTCGGCCCTGTCGAGGCAGCCTTCGGCAAGACGGCGATCCTCTACGTGACCGACGACGCGGCACGGGCCTATGCCGGCCAGATTGTCGGCCGCCGGCGCTGGGTTCGTTCGCTGGCGCTGCAGCCAGGTCATGACGACTGGATCTATTGGCAGTACCACGACAGCGGTCGCGTCGACGGCATCACCGGCGACGTCGATCTGAATGTGCTTCAGGGCGGGCCGGAGAAACTAGCCGAGCTGTTTGCGCCACCGCCCGAATCTATCTCTCCAGAAACGCCGCTATCTCCCTGAAGACGTTGACGAACATTGCTTCCGTCAGCACGCCGGTGTTGGTGTTGTAGCGCGAGCAATGATAGCTAGAAAACAGCGTCACGCCATTGGTTTGCTGCTGCCCGCCATGCTTGAACGGATAAGCGGCGACACGCTGGCCGAGCGCCCGCACGGTCGACTGGTGCGCGATCGAGCCCAGCGCCAGCACGGCGCGCAGGTTCTTGAACCGCGCGATCGTCGGCACCAGGAACGTCCGGCAGGTGGCGATCTCGGCGCCGGCCGGCTTGTTGTCCGGCGGCACGCAGCGAACTGCATTGGTGATCGCCGTGCCGACAAGCTCCAGCCCGTCATCGGGCCGCGCCTTGAATTGGCCGCGGGCAAAGCCGTGTGCGATCAGCGTGTTGTAGAGCAGGTCGCCGGCAAAATCGCCGGTGAAAGGGCGTCCGGTGCGGTTTGCACCGCGCAGGCCCGGCGCCAGTCCGACGATCAGCAGCCGCACCGCATCCTCGCCCTCGGGTGGCAGAAAGGTTGGCACCGGTGCATTGAACCAGGACGGCTCGCGCTGCCGCCATTGCGCGATAAAATCATGCAGCCGCGGGCAGAGCGGGCAATCGCGATCGGGCTCGGAGGACGCGACCAGGGGAGCGGTCAGGGCCGCCGCCGTCAATACTCGTCCTCGTCGACTTCGGCCGGTTCGGGCCGGCGCACCGGCCGCTCGGACGGATCGCGGCCGACATCGCTCTTCAAGGTCACCAGGTCGATGAAATGATCGGCCTGGCGGCGCAGATCGTCGGAAATCATCGGCGGCTGCGAAGCCATGGTCGAGACGATCGAGACCTTGCGCCCGCGCCGCTGCAGCGCCTCGACCAGCGTGCGGAAATCGCCGTCGCCGGAAAAGATGACATAGTGGTCGACGACATCGGCGAGTTCCAGTGCATCGACGGTCAGCTCGATGTCCATATTGCCCTTGATCTTGCGGCGGCCGGTCGAGTCGGTGAACTCCTTGGCCGGCTTGGTCACCACCTTGAAGCCGTTATAGTCGAGCCAATCGATCAGCGGCCGGATCGAGGAATATTCCTGATCCTCGACCAGCGCGGTATAGTAGTAGGCACGCAGCAGGTAGCCGCGCTTCTGGAAGTTCGACAAAAGCCTGCGGTAGTCGATGTCGAAGCCGAGCGCACGCGAGGTGGCGTAAAGATTGGCACCGTCGATGAAAAGAGCGATTTTCTCACGAGGGTCGAACATGGAAATATTCCTTTTCGAAAATAAGCGGTCGTCTAAATGCGCGTGACTATCGGTCGGCTTGAAATAACCGGCTGACCTTCGTCATTCGAGATAACGCCGGTTTTACGGCAATCCAAGGGTATGATGCTGCATAGCAAGCAATTGTGATCGGTGCCGCATGTCGCAGGCGGCGCGCGCCCAGATTGCCTTGCCTAGGCCCCGGACCCAGGCCCAGGGTCCAGGCCCCGGGTCGGCATTGCCAAGAAGCTTGTATTTTGGCAGCGTTCGGGTTATGGACCGCGCCTGTTTTCCATCAAATCCAGGCATGAAAGGGGCAGCTCATGGCCCGCGTAACCGTTGAAGATTGCATCGACAAGGTCAACAACCGCTTCGAGCTTGTGCTTCTGGCCGGCCACCGCGCCCGTCAGATCAGCCAGGGCGCGCAGATCACCGTTCCTCGTGACAACGACAAGAATCCGGTCATCGCGCTGCGCGAGATCGCCGAGGAGACATTGTCGCCCGACGACCTCAAGGAAGACCTGATCCACTCGCTGCAGAAGCATGTCGAGGTCGACGAGCCGGAAGCCGACGGCGAGGCGATCGCCGACCAGACCGGCACCGCCGCTGCGGCAACCGACGCCGACGACACCGAGGACAACATCACCTTCGACCGCATGACCGAGGAAGACCTCCTGGCCGGCATCGAAGGTCTGGTGCCGCCGGAAAAAAGCGACGATTATTAATCTTCCCACCGGCCGCCGACACTTTCGCGCCGGCGGTTTCGTGGTTATCTATGACATGCGCCGTACGCCAGTGCGGCGCATGATTCATTTCAGCACTGCGAGATCCCGCCCATGATGCGTCAGTATGAGCTTGTCGAGCGCGTCCAGCGCTACAAGCCTGACGTCAACGAGGCGCTGCTTAACAAGGCCTATGTCTACGCCATGCAGAAGCATGGTCACCAGAAGCGCGCCTCCGGCGATCCTTATTTCTCGCATCCGCTCGAAGTCGCCGCCATCCTCACCGAAATGCACATGGATGAGGCGACCATCGCGGTTGCCTTGCTGCACGACACGATCGAGGACACAACGGCGACCAGGGCCGAGATCGACGAGCTGTTCGGTCCGGAAATGGGCAAGCTGGTCGAAGGCCTGACCAAGCTGAAGAAACTCGACCTCGTCTCCAAGAAGGCCGAGCAGGCGGAAAACCTGCGCAAGCTGTTGCTGGCGATATCGGAAGACGTTCGCGTGCTTCTGGTCAAGCTTGCCGACCGCTTGCACAACATGCGCACGCTCGACCATGTGCCCGAAGCCAAGCGCCTGCGTATCGCCGAGGAAACGATGGATATCTATGCGCCGTTGGCCGGGCGCATGGGCATGCAAGGCATGCGCGAGGAGCTCGAGGAGATCGCCTTCCGCTTCATCAATCCCGAAGCCTACCGCGCCGTCACCGCGCGGCTCGCCGAAATCTTCGAGCGCAACAAGGATGTGCTGTCCGAGATCGAGAAGGCGCTGTCCACGCTGTTCGACAAATATGCGATCAAGGCCGAGGTCAAGAGCCGTCAGAAGAAGCCGTGGTCGGTGTTCCGCAAGATGGAGGCCAAGGCGCTGTCCTTCGAGCAGCTGTCAGACATTTTCGGCTTTCGCGTCGTCGTCGATACCGTCGAGGACTGCTACCGGGCGCTCGGCGCCATCCACACGACATGGTCGATGGTGCCCGGCCGCTTCAAGGACTACATCTCGACCCCGAAGCAGAACGACTACCGTTCGATCCACACCACCATCGTCGGACCGTCGCGGCAGCGCGTCGAGCTGCAGATCCGCACCTATCAGATGAACAAGATCGCCGAATATGGCGTTGCCGCGCATTCGATCTACAAGGACAGCGGCGGCAAGGTGAACGGCACTGCCCATGCGATCTCGAAGGAGACCAACGCCTATGCCTGGCTGCGGCGCACCATCGAGCAGCTTGCCGAAGGCGACAATCCCGAGGACTTCCTCGAAAACACCAAGCTGGAGCTGTTCCAGGACCAGGTTTTCTGCTTCACGCCCAAGGGCATGCTGATCGCGCTGCCGCGCGGCGCGACGCCGATCGATTTCGCCTACGCCGTGCACACCGATGTCGGCGACACCTGCGTTGGCGCCAAGGTCAACGGCCGCATCATGCCGCTGATGACCGAGCTGAAGAATGGCGACGAGGTCGAGATCATCCGCTCCAAGGCGCAGGTGCCGCCGGCGGCGTGGGAATCGGTCGTCGTCACCGGCAAGGCGCGCTCGGCGATCCGCCGCGCTACCAAGAATGCCATCCGCAAGCAGTATTCGGGTCTCGGCATCCGCATTCTGGAACGCGCCTTCGAACGGTCCGGCAAGACCTTCACCAAGGAAAGCCTGAAGTCGGTGCTGCATCGGCTGGCACGCAAGGACATCGAGGATGTGCTGGCCTCTGTCGGCCGCGGCGAACTTGCCTCCACCGATGTGATGAAGGCGGTGTTTCCCGACTACAAGGACGAGCGCGTCACGCTGGCCGCACCCAAGCAGCGCGAGGAGGGCTGGTCGAAGATCCGCAACGCCGCCGGCATGCTGTTCCAGATTCCGGGCCGCGCCGCACGCAAGGACAAGGATCAGCCAAGGGACGGCGCCGTACCGATCCGCGGCGTGCGCGGCGACCTGCCGGTGCGCTTCGCGCCGGAAGGTGCCGTGCCCGGCGACCGCATCGTCGGCATCGTGCAGCCGGGGACCGGCATCACCATCTATCCGATCCAGTCGCCGGCGCTGCAGGCCTTCGACGACCAGCCAGAACGCTGGATCGACGTGCGCTGGGACATTGACGAGCGCACCAAGGAGCGGTTTCCGGCGCGCGTCTCGGTCACCGCCATCAACGCGCCGGGCTCGCTGGCCGACATCGCGCAGGTCGTTGCATCCAACGATGCCAACATCCATACATTGTCGATGGTGCGCACCGCGCCTGATTTCACCGAAATGCTGATCGATCTCGAAGTCTGGGACCTGAAGCACCTGAACCGGCTGCTGTCGCAGCTCAAGGACAATTCGAGCGTCAGCGATGCACGGCGCGTGAATGGGTGAATGGGTGAATGGTGAGAGTAGTGAGTAGTGGATAGTGAATAGTGAATAGTGAATAGTGAAAGAAGGGAGCTCTTACTGCCGACTACTGACTACTGACTACTCACCATTCACTATTCACCATTCACCATGGACGGAGCGAACAATGAACACCGACGAAGTGCTGGGCGTTTTCCGTGAGGCCGGTGCCGTTCTCGAGGGGCATTTCATCCTGACTTCGGGTTTGCGTAGCCCGGTCTTCCTGCAGAAGGCGCGGGTCTTCATGCATGCCGACAAGACCGAGCGCCTGTGCAAGGCGCTCGCCCAAAAAATCCGCGCTGCTGTGTCCGGCAGGATCGATTACGTCGTCGGCCCGGCGATCGGCGGGCTGATCCCGGCTTACGAGACCTCGCGCCATCTTGGCGCACCGGCGATCTGGGTCGAGCGGGAAGGGGGCGAGTTCAGGCTCCGCCGCTTCGAGATCGCCAGCGGGTCGCGCGTCGTCATCGTCGAGGACATCGTCACCACCGGCCTGTCGATCCGCGAGACCATCGACTGCCTGCGCGCGCTTGGCGCCGAGGTGGTTGCCGCTGCCTGCATCATCGACCGCTCGGCCGGCAAGACCGATGTCGGCGTGCCGCTGATCGCGCTAGCCGAATATGAGGTTCCGGCCTACCCGGCCGACAGGCTGCCGCCCGAGCTTGCCGCCATACCGCCGGTCAAGCCGGGCAGCCGCAACATATAAGGCATGTCGCCCAAAAGCATGCCCTCCTTGGGCTTGAACCGGGGCTTGAACCGAGGGTGCGCAGCGGTTTGGGGACACGACCTGCCAAAACAAACATTAACTGAGGCGCTACGTTGATTGCCGGTATCGATCATTTCGTGCTGACGGTTAGCTCCGTCGAGGACACCTGCGCCTTCTATCAGCGCGTGCTCGGCTTCAATCGCCTCGACGAGCCGGACCGGCCGACGGCGCTGCTGTTTGGAACGCAAAAGATCAATGTGCATGAGGCAGGCCACACTTTCGAGCCGAAGGCCAAGGCGCCGACGCCGGGCTCCGCGGATTTTTGCCTGGTCGCCGCGCGCCCGCTCGCAGAGGTATGCGCCAGCCTGGCTGCCAACGGCGTTGCGGTCGAAGTCGGGCCGGTCGAGCGGATCGGAGCCCGTGGCCCGATGATGTCGGTCTATTTCCGCGATCCGGACGGCAATCTCGTCGAGATCAGCTGGTACAACAGGTAACCGGGATTTTCGGCGAGAACGAAGTGCATTGGCAAGGTCGGCTTGCGGGCAACCGTGTTCACGCCTGCCGCAGCCATCGTCTAGGTGCGACGCGCTTTAGTTTGCCAAAGCCACAGCTCAGGCCAGTTCCGCTTCCACAGGGCAGTCGAGGCAAGCGGTATAGTTGCAGAGCCGGCAAATACGGTATGCATGGTCCTCGGTGCTGACGAGCCCACGCAACAGCTTGGCGGCAAGATTACCGAATTCCTGCAATTCCTCCGAAGTCAGAACAGCAAGCGCTGACGCGAGCCCTTTCTGGCGAGCAGAAAGAATAGCACTGCAGGTCGTCTCGCCCAAAGGAGTGAGCCTTAGCGCTACCGCGCGATGGTCGTCAGGCGCCGAGAACCGAGCCGCCAATCCCTCCGCGACCAGTCGATCGACCAGTCTGACGGTGCCCGAATGGGACAGTGACAATGCGCGGCGCAGCCTCTCGATCGACAGGCCCGGTACGTGGCCAATGAGGGTGATCGCGGAAGCCGCTGGGCCGGGCTCCGGTGCTTTGGCCTGAGCGTCCCGCTGCAACGTGTCCGCAAAGGCGAGCGCAAGGGCGCCAATCACATTTTCAATCCTGGAATCGGTCATCACCAAAAAATATATGCTCGGAGCATATACATCAAGGTCGAATTATTATATGCTTTGAGCATACAAACGAAAGGAGAAGGCCATGTTTACCTCCGCAACCGCCAACGCTCCGTTCGTGGCGCGCATCAATCAAGCTGGCTACCACCTTGCTGCCGTCGGTCGCGCGGTAACCCTTTTGGGGGTGGTGCTTCCTCTGCTGTTGATCGGCATTTTGAAATTCACCGCAATCGAGATCGAGGCACTTAGGCCATTCGTCGAGAATACGCCTTGGCTGGCATGGCTCTATCCCGCACTCGGGTTTGCGGGAGCCTCCTACTTCCTGGGCGTGGTCGAACTGCTCACAGCGCTTCTGCTGATAGCATCTGTCCGTAGCGTCTGGGCTGGCCTCGTGGGGGGTGCCATCGGTTCAGTCATCTTTGCGCTGACATCCTCGACAATGATCACCCTGCCGATCTGGGAAACGGGATCCGGAGGGTTTCCTTTCCTCAACGGGTTAGGTGCCTTTCTGATCAAGGATGTCGCCTTGCTCGGAGTGAGCCTGGTCATATTGGGGGGCAGCCTTCAGCAACTCGTATCCGACCTCGGCCGAAAAATTGATCGTGGTGATGAACAACGAATCGAGAGGTGAGAGCATGTCTCTACTCGCTATCTGGCGCAGGACGGACGAACCAGGGCACGATGTCGTGCAGCTAACCCAGACAGACCTCGGCTGGCACTTGAATGGAGCCGCTGTATACCTGTCGGATGCGGGCCCGGCACGTTTGGACTACACTGTGCAACTGGCCGAAGATTGGACGACCAAATCCGGCAGCGTTCGCGGGTTCATCGGTTCCCAGTCAGTTGATCTCACAATAATCCGCAACGAGACCGGCATCCGCAACGAGACCGGCTGGACTGTCAATGGGCAGCGGCAGCCGGCGGTTCAGTCGATGGTGGATCTGGACTACAGCTTTACGCCGGCGACGAACCTGCAACAAATTCGCAGAATGAACCTGAAGGTCGGCGACAAGGCGGATTTTCCGGTGGCCTGGCTGGTGGCTGGCGTGTCGAGTTTGGTTGTTCTGCCGCAAACCTACCATCGTGTGAGTGAGACCGAGTACATCTACGAGGCTCCCACAGTGCCATACCGTGCTACGCTGCTCATTCCCGAGGCTGGCTTTGCTCAAGATTACCCCGACGGCTGGGTTTTCGAGACCGGCAACGCCGGCCGTGCACTATAGGATTGCGGCTGAAGCTTGGCGCTCGCAAGCTGACATCCATGCAACTTGCTGCTTCGGGGTAAGGCGAACCCGTCGCATTTGGTTACCTCCTGTGGCAGACCATCGCGGCAGCGATTCGTTGTCTTGGGACTTGGGTGTCGCTATATCGAAGCCTTGATTGCCTTCCGGCGTGCTTGAAGACCCGCTACCGGGTGGCCGGGGCCGGCGTATTGGATCAGGACAGGGACAGAGTGCTTTTTCGACGACGCAAGCCTGATGGTCTTCTCGAGCGGGTGCGCACCTACGTATGGCCACGCCGCTCTTTCTCGCGCTCCATGCGCCTGACGAACAGAGCTGGAACGGCCGGACGGGAAGTTCCCGCTCAATGATCATTGGCATCGGCAGCGACCTGATCGATATCAGACGCATCGAAAAATCGCTGGAGCGCCATGGCCAGCGCTTCATCCAGCGTATCTACACCGAGGTCGAACAGGCCCGCTCCGAAAACCGCGGCGCCCGCGCCGCCTCTTATGCCAAGCGCTTTGCTGCCAAGGAGGCATGCGCCAAGGCGCTGGGCACCGGTATGGCGCAAGGGGTGTTCTGGCGCGACATGGGCGTCGTCAATCTGGCCAGCGGCAAGCCGACCATGGCGTTGACCGGCGGGGCGGCGGCGCAGTTGGACAAGATCCTGCCTGAAGGGCACAGAGCGGCGATCCACCTCACCATCACCGATGATTTTCCGCTTGCTCAAGCCTTTGTGATAATCGAGGCGATGCCCGTCGAAGAAGCGCCATATTGATCGCATCTGACCACCGGCATGACGTTGCCCAGCGCGCGCCGAGACTCTATACCAACCAACGCATAATCGAGGACGACATGAGCGTGGCTGAAAAATCCCAGAAGAAATCCGGCGGGCTTGGCGAAACCGTCAGCGTCATCGTCCAGGCGCTGTTGCTCGCTCTGGTCATCCGCACGCTTCTTTTCCAGCCATTCTCTATCCCGTCCGGGTCGATGCGGCCGACCTTGCTCGAAGGCGACTATCTCTTCGTCACCAAATGGTCCTATGGCTTCTCGCGCTATTCGCTGCCGTTCGGGCCGGACCTGTTTTCGGGCCGCATCTGGGGCGCCGAGCCGAAGCGCGGCGACGTGGCGGTGTTCAAGTTCCCGCCGGACCCTTCCGTCGACTACATCAAGCGCGTCGTCGGCCTGCCGGGCGACAAGATCCAGGTCAAGGATGGCCAGCTCTTCATCAACGGCGTCGGCGTGCAGCGCCAGAAGGTCGGGCAGATCGACAATCGCGACATCACCGAGGAGAGCGGGCCGGTCGACGTCTATCGCGAGACATTGCCGAATGGCGTTAGCTATGACACGCTCGACCTGATACCCAACTCGATCGGTGACAACACACAGGAATTCGACGTGCCGCCCGGCCATTATTTCATGATGGGCGACAACAGAGACAATTCCTCGGACAGCCGCTTCACCGTCGGTTTCGTGCCCGACGAGAACCTGGTCGGTCGCGCCAACCTCATCTTCTTCTCGATCGGCGGCAGCGCCAGCCCGCTCGAAATCTGGAAATGGCCGTCGCAGATGCGCGCGTCGCGCCTGCTCCAATTCGTCAAATAGGTCATGGTGGCGACAAAACGGCTGACCGTCGACGCGCTCGCCGAAGCGCTCATGGAGCGCACCGGCCACGCCTTTGCCGATCGACAGCGCTTGCAGCGCGCGCTGACCCACGCCAGCGCCCGCAGCAGCCATGCCGGCATCGACTATGAGCGTTTCGAATTCCTGGGCGACCGCGTCCTCGGCCTGGTCGTCGCCGACATGCTGCTGGCGGCGTATCCGGACGCTGCCGAAGGTGAGCTGTCGCTCCGGCTCAACGCGCTGGTCAATGCCGAGGTGCTGGCGGAGATCGCCGAGGAGATCGGCCTGCCGGAACTGATCCGTGCCGGCTCGGACGTACGCGGCCTGGACGGGCGCAAGCGCGTCAATCTGAGGGCCGATGCGCTGGAATCGCTGATCGCCGTGCTCTATCTCGATGGCGGGCTTGAGGCGGTCCGCGCCTTCATCCACAAATACTGGCGGCCGCGCTCGCAGGCCACCGGCGCCGCCCGCCGCGATGCCAAGACCGAGTTGCAGGAGTGGGCGCATCAGGCGGCAGGCGCCGTGCCGGTCTACATAATTGACAGCCGCGAGGGACCGGACCACGATCCGCTGTTCACCGTCACAGTCAAGGTCGGCGCCTATACGCCGGCGACCGGCAGCGGGCGCTCTAAGCGCGAGGCCGAGCAAACCGCCGCTACTGCACTGCTGTTGCGCGAAGGCGTCTGGCTGAACAAGGGGAGCGCGGTATGACCGCCACCGAAGACGTCCCGCCGGCAACAGAAGCCGCCACCACGCACTCTGGCTTCGTTGCGCTGATCGGCGCGCCGAATGCGGGAAAATCGACGCTGGTCAACCAATTGGTCGGCGCCAAGGTGTCGATCGTCACCCACAAGGTGCAGACGACGCGCGCCATCGTGCGCGGCATCGCCATTCACAATAACGCACAGATCGTCTTCGTCGACACGCCGGGCATCTTCAAGCCGAAGCGGCGGTTGGACACGGCGATGGTGACGACCGCCTGGGGCGGCGCCAAGGACGCCGACATCGTGCTGCTGCTGATCGACGCCGAGCGCGGCATCAGGGGCGACGCCGACGCGATCCTCGAACGGCTGAAGGATGTCCGCCAGCCGATGGTGCTGATCCTCAACAAGGTCGACCGGGTCAAGCCCGAGGTGCTGCTGGCCCTGTCCGCGGCAGCGAATGAAAGAGTGCCCTTCAAGCGCACCTTCATGGTCTCGGCGCTAACCGGGTCGGGCTGCAAGGACGTGCTCGACTATCTCTCGGAAACCCTGCCTGCCGGCCCCTGGTATTACCCGGAGGACCAGATCTCCGACTTGCCGATGCGTCAGCTGGCGGCCGAGATCACTCGCGAAAAGCTCTATCTCAGGCTGCATCAGGAACTACCCTATTCCTCCCATATCGAGACCGAGAAATGGGAAGAGAAGAAGGACGGCTCGGTGCGCATCGACCAGACCATCTATGTCGAACGTGACAGCCAGAAGAAGATCGTGCTCGGCCACAAGGGCGAGACGATCCGTGCCATCGGCCAGGCGGCACGCATGGAGATATCCGGTATCCTCGAACAGAAGGTGCATCTTTTCCTGTTCGTCAAGGTGCGCGAGAACTGGGGCGACGACCCCGAGCGCTATCGCGAGATGGGGCTGGAGTTTCCGCATTAGAGCATGTTCCCGAAAATGGGAGCCGGTTTTCGGAAAAGATCATGCTCGAACCAGAAGTCACTATCGACACAGCCCTCGTGAGCCGGTTGGTCGCCACGCAATTTCCTCGATGGAAGGATCTTGCTGTCCGGCCGGTTGCATCAGGCGGATGGGACAACAGGACCTTTCATCTCGGAGACCATATGCTGGTGAGGCTGCCGAGTGCGGCGGCCTATGCCTTGCAGGTGGAAAAGGAACATCGCTGGCTGCCAAGGCTTGCGCCTCTGCTGCCGCTGCCTGTCCCGGTCCCGCTGGCGATGGGAGCCCCGGCCGACGACTATCCCTGGCATTGGTCCGTCTATCGCTGGATCGAAGGCGAGACGGCGACGCTGGAGCGTATTGCCAGCCTGCCGCAATTCGCGGCCGGCCTGGCCCAATTCCTGGTCGCCCTGCAACGGATCGATCCCGCCGGTGGACCGGCGCCAGGGCAGCATAATTTTTTTCGCGGTGGACCACTGAGCGTCTACGACGGTGAGACCCGGCAGGCAATTGCAGCCCTCGACGGCAAGATCGATACGGTCGCCGCGAGCGCGGTGTGGGAAGCAGCGCTTGCCGCGACATGGCACGGCGCGCCCGTCTGGTTCCACGGTGACGCCAGTTGGGGAAACCTGTTGGTCAGGCAAGGTGCTTTGAGCGCCGTGATCGACTTCGGGACTTCGGGCGTGGGCGATCCCTCGTGCGATTTGGCGATTGCGTGGACGCTCTTCGAAGGGAAAAGCCGAGAGGTGTTTCGCGCCGGTCTTCAGGCCGATGAGGCAACCTGGGCGCGAGGCCGTGGCTGGACGCTATGGAAAGCGCTGATTACGGTCGCCGGCCATATAGACATCAATCCAGTCGAGGTTGAAAAGTCGCGACGCGTGATCGATGAAGTGCTTGCCGATCACCTCCGCGCGGACCGCCGCGGAGGGCACCGACACAGCGCCTGAAAAACTTGATTTCGTCACCGAAGCGGTGACAAGCTCCGTTCATGGAATGGCGCGACGAAGGAATTATTCTCGGTACCCGCAAGCATGGCGAAACCAGCGCCATTCTTGAGGTCATGACGCGTGCGCACGGCCGCCACCTCGGCCTTGTGCGCGGCGGCCGCTCGCGCAAGCAGCAGCCGGTTCTACAGCCCGGCAACCGCGTCGACCTGTTGTGGCGAGCGCGACTCGACGAGCATCTGGGCACCTTCCAGGCCGAGGCGATCGAGATGAACGCCGCCCGGCTGATGGACAGCGCCGTCGCCATCTATGGGCTGCAGACCATGGCTGCGCATCTGCGCCTGCTGCCCGAGCGCGACGCCCATGACGGCCTCTACGAGACGCTGGCCGTGATGATCGCCCATCTCGACGATGCGGACGCCGCCGGCGAGCTGGTGGCGCGCTTCGAATTGCTGATTCTCGACGAACTCGGCTTTGGCCTCGATCTCAGCCAGTGTGCCGCGACCGGCGCCAGGCAGGACCTTGCCTATGTCTCACCGAAGTCCGGGCGCGCCGTGTCGCGCGCCGCAGGCGCGCCATGGCGCGACAAGATGCTGGTGCTCCCCGCCTTCCTGCAGCGCGGCTCCGGGCTGCGCGCCGATCCGGCGGCGATCGAGGACGCCTTCCGGCTGACTGGCTTCTTTTTTTCCCGCCATGTCTACGAGCCGCGCGGTATCGAGGCGCCCGGCGCCCGCACCGGCTTCCTCGCCGCCCTACGCAAGCACCATGCGCTGCACAAGGTGATCGGGGGAGAGACCGTTACATGAGCGAAGCGGAACTCTATCCCGGCCGGGTGTCGCCGCTCCGCCTCGGCACCATTTCGCACGCCGACATCGCTGAATATACCGGCCTGGAATTGCTCCAGCGCATTATCGACAACAAATTCAAGGCTCCGCCGCTGGCTTTCGGCACCGAAACGTGCTCGATCTTTCCGGCCGCCAATCTGGCGGCGGGCTGACTCGGCTGGCCGTCTGGCCGCCGTATTTGTCGGTCACTACTGGCTTGGTTTGGGGGAACCGCCATGTTCGAAAGCCTGATCGGCCTCGTCGCGATCATCGCGCTGTTCGTCATTATCTCGCGCCAGCAGAGCCGCATCGGCCTGATCGAGCGCGAACTCGGTGCGCTGCGCAGCCTCGTGCTTTCGGGGGTCCATGTGGCCCCGCCGCAGGCCAAGCCGGTAGAACAGGCCGCAAACGACAGCATGCCGGCAGACGCGGCAATTGCGGCCGTGACCGACATTGCCCCGCCATCGGCGGGCGAAGCTGCTGCTGAGGAAAAGCCGCCCACGCAGGTTGAAGCCGGGGAGGCTGCATCCGGACCGTGGGCTGCGGGTGAAGCGGCGCCGGCTGGGCCTGCACCTGCACAACCGGTGGCCGCGACGGCGAAACCGGCCCAAAAACCCGATATCGAAACGGCGCTCGGCACCCGCTGGGCGGTCTGGGTCGGCGGCATCGCGCTGGCGCTGGGCGGGCTGTTTCTGATCCGCTACACCATCGAGGCCGGCATTTTCGGTCCCGGCGTGCGGCTGAGCATGGCAGCAATGCTCGGGCTGGTGCTGGTCGCCGTCGGCGAGTTCATCCGCCGTACCGGCTTCAAGGTGCCGGTGCAGGGAGTCGCCGGCGCCTATATTCCGGCGATCCTGACGGCGGCCGGTGCTTTCATCCTGTTCGGCACGGTTTATGCCGCGCATGGCGTCTACGGCTTCATCGGGCCGGCGCTCGCCTTCACGCTGCTCGGCGCCATCGGTGTGGCGACGATCGCAGCAGCCCTCGTCCATGGCCAGGCACTGGCCGGCGTCGGCCTGCTCGGCGCGGTGGTGACGCCCATGTTGGTCGCCTCGCAGGCGCCGAATCCTTGGGCGCTGTTCGGCTATTTGGCGATTGTGCTCGCCGCTACCGGCGTGATCGCCCGCCTGCGCGACTGGAAATTGCTGATGGCGGCTGCGTTCGTCGGCACCGGCCTGTGGACCATTCTTTACATGACCGATGCGCCGGGCACCAACCTGCCTGTCATCCTCTTTATCAACGCGGTGACCCTGGCCGTGCTCGCCCTCGTCTGGCTCGGCCGTCGCGGTGGCGAAGCAGGACCCGCCAGTGGCTTCGACTGGCCATCGGTCGCTCCTGGCTTCTTCGTCGGCCTTTCGGCGATGGCGCTGTTCGTCGACCCCGCATACGCTGCCGGCGATGCTCTGCCGGGAGCAGCCCTTATCGCAGCCCTGGTCGCGGTAGCGCTCTACCGGCCGCTGGCGCTGGCGCTTCTGCACGCCGCGGGGCTGGCGACGGTTCTGGTCTATCTCGGCATCATTCCGCCAACCTCCGTCGTTTCAGACTTTTCAGGTGGCGCTCTCGGCGTCGATGGCCTGCCGGCGGCAGTTGCCGATACGCTGGTGCTCAGGATCGGCATCTTTCTCGGACTTGTGTTCATCGCAGCCGGCTTCTGGGCAGCGCGCAAATTTGCTTCATCGGCTCACATCCGCGCCGCCTCATGGGCGGCATGGGGCGTTGTCGCACCGCTGGTCATTCTGTTGGCGCTCTGGTTCACCTTCGGCAATCTCGACCGCGATCTTGTCTACGCGGCGGTTGCAGCCCTTCTGGTGGTGGTCTTCGCCGCCGGCGGCGAGTGGATTGCGCGCGGTGAACAGCCGCCGCTACGGGGCGGTGCTGCCGTCTCGTTCGCGCTTGGCGGGGCAGCAGTCGCTGCCTTGCTGATGCTCTACATGGCCTTTGGGTCCGGCTGGACGACCATGCTTCTGGGTGCCGCGGCCATCCTGCCGGCGCTGGCCACCCGCTGGCGCGCCTACCCAGTGCTCGGCTGGATTTCGGTCGCTGCGGTCATCGCGGTGCTCGGCCGCATCGCCTTTGATCCGACAATCGTCGGCGCTGAATTCCTGTCGAGGACGCCGGTGTTCAACTGGCTGCTGCTGGGCTACGGCGTGCCGGCGCTTGCCTTCGGCTTCGCCGCCTGGCAACTCGCCCGCACCACAAATGGCCGGCCACGCCTCGCCATGGAAGCGGGCGCAGCACTGTTTGCAGTGCTCACGGTTGCCATACTGGTGCGCCATGCCATGCATGGCGGCGTCATCGACACGGGTGCTGCGACGCTCGCCGAGCAGGCGATCTACACGCTGATCGCCATCGGCGCCGGCGCCATCCTGGTCGCCATCGACATGCGCTCGCCAAGCTTGGTGCTGCGCTATGGTTCGCTTGCCGCGGGCGTCGTCTCGGTCGCCTTCATCGTCATCCAGCATTTTGTGGAGCTGAACCCGCTGTTTACCGACGAATCGACCGGCCGGATCCCGGTGTTCAACCTGCTGTTCCTCGCCTATCTCTTGCCGGCCCTCGCTGCCGGCGGGCTCGCGCTTTACTCACGTGACAAGCGGCCGAAATGGTATGCCGCGATGCTGGCGCTGATGGCGGCGCTGCTCGCCTTCGTCTATGCGACGCTGTCGGTGCGGCGGCTTTTCAAGGGCGAGTTCGTCGGCCTGTGGAGCGGCCTCGGCCAGCTCGAGACCTACACCTATTCCGCGCTGTGGCTGATCATTGGCGTGGCGCTGCTCACCGCCGGCGTCTGGCTGAAGTCGCAGGTGCTGCGCGTTGCGTCGGCCGCGCTGATCTCGGTCGCTGTTTTGAAGGTCTTCCTCTTCGACATGTCGGAACTGGAAGGCGTGCTGAGGGCGCTGTCCTTCATCGGCCTCGGCGCGGTGCTGATCGGCATCGGCTTGTTCTATCAGCGGCTGCTGACAAGAGCGGCGAGGGGATCATCTGTTTGAATGTCCAATAAATGGAATAGTTGAAGGTTCAGCAGGAGATATTCAAAAATGCCTCTCTATATTCGCGACAAAGAAGTGGCTGCGCTGGCCACTAAATTGCAGCGCGAGATCAACGCCGCAAGCAAAACGGAAGCAGTGCGGATTGCACTTTTGCATGAACTTGAGCGTAACCACGCCCGCAAGCCTTTGTGACAGGGTTGCGGTGTTGCAGGAGAAGTATGCTGCGTTGAGGCTATCCGATCCCAACTTCGACATGAAGGCATTTACTGACGAGGCACGGAAAACTGACGTTGGCGAGCCCGGTCGGGCGGTTCAACTGTGAGTCCCAATTGGGCGTGGGATATTTCGCTTCGCTGCGCCTTCCGCACATGCCACGGCGGGTTATCGGGGCCTTCTTCGCGTCGCCCGCAATGGGAGGACTCTGCTTTGCCTCTCAATCCCACCGGGAATAAATTTCCCGCCGGCAGCGTTATTGCATTGCTTGGGTGGCCGGGGCGGCGGACCGCTTCGCGCTGGCCGCTTGCGCCGCGCCGTGAAGGCGCGTTCAATCGGATGAACAAGGGCGACCTCAGAACCAGCGGTCATGGACGAAAAGAAGGCAGCAATCTTGGGCGAGATACCACGCCTGCGCCGTTATGCGCGCTCGCTGCTGCGCGATCGCGATTCCGCCGACGATCTCGTTCAGGACTGTCTCGAACGGGCGCTTGTGCGGCTCGACAATTGGCAGACTGGAGAAAGCCCCAGGAGGTGGCTGTTTACGATCATGCATCATTTGTTCATCGATCAGATGCGCAAGGTGAACCGGCGCGGCGAAGCAGCGATGCTGCCGCTGGAAGCGCGCGAGGCACAGGCAGCGCCCGCTGAGCAGGTGGAGAGCATCGCCTCGCGCGAGATCATCGACGCGTTGCAGGCGATCAGCCCCGATCGGCGCGCAGCACTGGTCATGGTCGCCATCGAAGGCTTTTCCTATGCCGAGGCCGCCAACATCCTCGGCGTTCCGGCCGGCACGCTGATGTCGCGCATTGCGCGCGGGCGTGACGAGTTGCGCGGGTTGCTGGATGATGCCGCGCGTCGCCGGGCGATAAGGATCGTCGAGAAATGACCCGGCGCGACTTTTCCGAACGCGACATCCATATGGCCCTCGATGACGAGCTGCCGGTTGACGAGCGCGTGGCTTATGATGCCTGGCTCGAGGCCAATCCTGAAATGAAGGCGAGGAGCGTCCGCTATGTCGCCGACCGCGCAGCGCTGCGCGCCGCCTTCGCCGGCGTGGTCGACGAGCCGGTGCCGGCGCGGTTGCAAAATATCGTATTCGGCGAGGGGCCGGTCAAGACAGCGGCATCGAGCTCGCGCTGGTGGCGGGCGGCTGCCGCAGCGGCGATGCTGGCCATTGGCGGTGTCGGCGGTTATGTCGCCGGCATCGACCATCTCGGTCTGGAAGACCCGGCCGAGGACCAACTCGCCGAGCAGGCGATCGCAGCCCATGTCATCTATGCCGCCGAGCAGCGGCATGCGGTGGAAGTGCCCGCCAGCGACAAGGATCATCTGCAGACCTGGCTGTCCAACAGGGTCGGCCTGAAGCTGGTCGCACCGGATCTGGCGGCGCAAGGATTCCAGCTCGTCGGCGGTCGGCTGCTGCCCGCTGGCGAGAGCAAGGCCGCGATGTTGCTTTATGAGGACGCCAAGGGCGAGCGCATCTCGCTGTTCGTCACAGCGGAATCGGCCGAGAAGACCAAGGGTACTTATGGATCGGAAGAAGACGGCCCCGAGGCGATCTACTGGTTGGACAAGGGCTATGGCTGCGCCGTCGTCGGCTCGCTGCCGCGCGCACAGCTGGCTGCAGTGGCGAAGAGCGCCTACAGCCAGCTTGTCGCCGGGCTTGCCAGCTGAGCTGCGCTGTTTTTCAAAGCTTGCGTCTAAAGCGCCGCGCGTCTTTGGACACGCAAAGGACGCTGTAGCACTTTAATTTCCGCATCATCCTTTCCGAAAATCGATTTCGATTTTTTGGGAGGTCATGCGCCCCGAAACTGTAAAAATTCAGCCCGAATCGAGGTGCGATAGCGCTTGACGGATGCTGGCGCTTCGGCTGTGTTGTCGACACTTCTGACCAGGCCTTTCCAAGAATCCAATCGAGGTTTTCCAAGCCCGCATGCCTGCCGAGATTCGCACGGCCCGCGCGTCCGACGTCGATGACCTCGCGGCGATCGAGAAGGCTGTTTTCTCTGGCGACCGCATTTCCCGCCGTTCCTTTCGTCAGTTGATCGAACGCGAGACCGCCGAGGTGCTGGTTGCCGAAAACGACGGCCGCATCGCTGGCTATGCGGTCGTGCTGTTTCGCAAGGGCAGCGGAGTCGCGCGGCTCTATTCCATTGCCACCGGTCCGCTTTTCGGCGGGCTCGGCATTGGCCGCATGCTGTTGAAACGGGCCGAGGAAGCCGCCTTCGAGCACAACCGCATGATGCTGCGTCTCGAGGTGCGCGAGGACAACAGCCGAGCCATCCGCATTTACGAGCAGAGCGGCTACCGCAAGATCGGCCGCGAACCGGGCTATTACGAGGACGGCACCACGGCGCTGCGCTACGAAAAGACCTTGCGCGGCGACATTCCGGTCGCCACCAGGGTGCCGTTCTACCAGCAGACCTGCGATTTCACGTGCGGCCCGTGCTGCCTGATGATGGCGATGGCCAATTTCGATGCCGGCTTCGTGCCCGACCCGGTGATGGAAATCCGTTTGTGGCGCGAGTCGACCACCGTTTTCATGATGTCGGGGCCGGGCGGCTGCGAGCCGTTCGGCCTCGCCGTTGCCGGCCACGAAAGCGGGCTCTCGGCCGAGATATATGTCTCCTTCCATGGTGCGCTGTTCCTGCAGTCGGTGCGCAGCCAAGACAAGCGGCGGGTGATGGAACTGGCGCAGGTCGACTTTCGCCGGCGCGCGGAACGTTACGGCATCCCGGTGAATTACCGTCCATTCGCCATCGACGATATCCGCACCGCAATCGCAGAAGGAAAACTGGTGTTGGTCCTGATCAGCGGCTTCCTTATGTTCGGCAAGAAGGTTCCGCACTGGGTTCTGGCCATCGGCGACGATGGCGACCATATCCTGATCCACGATCCTTGGGTCGAAGACGAGAGACAGGAGACCATCCTTGATGCCGCCAACATTCCGGTGCCTTACGGCATCTTCATGAACATGGCGCAATTCGGCCGCGATGGATTGCGTGCCGCCATAATCCTCGGAAAGCGCGACAGACAATGACCTGGGTCATCCTTACCGGCCGGCAGAACGATCTCGATCAGGTGGCGACACCGCACAAGATCATCACCAATCGCGACTATCTTGCGCATCCGGCGCTGTTTCGCGGCCAGCGGCCGAAAGTCATCAACCTGTCGAACAATTACGGCTACCAAAGCCGCGGCTACTATGCCTCGCTGCTCGCCGGTTCGCGCGGTCACAAGGTCATTCCGACGGTCGAGACGATGATCGACCTGTCCGAGCGCAAGCTCTACGAGCATGCGCTGCCGGAGCTGGAACTCGCGCTCAACAAATGCCGCAAGGATCTGGGCGGAGCCTTTCCGCAAAAAGTCTGCATCTTTTTCGGCATCGGCTCGTCGAAGATATGGGATCGCTTCGCCAAGCTTTTGTTCGACTGGTTCCGGGCGCCGGCGTTGGAAGTCCACATCACGGACAGCGCCGAATGGGCGTCGATCCGCAAGATCGGCTTCCATCCGCTGGCCAGGATGACCGAGGATGAAGAAAAGCGCTTTCTTCAGTGCCTTGAGACCTACACCAGCCGCGAGTGGCGTGACACCAAGGGCCGCACGCCGGCGCGCTACACCTTCGCCACGCTGGTCGATCCGCATGAGGAGTTGCCGCCATCGGAGATCTCGTCGCTACGCTATTGGGCCAAGATCGCCGAGAAGATGGGCGTCGAAATCGAGCCGATCACCAAAAAGGATCTGGCCAAGCTCGCCAACTACGACGCGCTGTTCATCCGCGAGACGACTTCGATCTCCAATCACACCTACCGCTTCGCGCGCCGCGCCCAGCAGGAAGGCATGCCGGTCATCGATGATCCGCTGTCGATGATCCGCTGCACCAACAAGGTCTATCTCAACGAGCTGATGACCTACAACAAGGTGCCGGTGCCGCCGACGGTGATGATCGCCGGCATCTCGGACCTTGAAGTGGCGGCGCAGACGCTGGGCTTTCCGCTGGTGCTGAAAATCCCGGACTCGTCGTTTTCACGCGGAGTCAAGAAATGCGCCACCTTTGAGGAGCTGAAGACGCTTGCCACCGAATGGCTGGAGGATTCCGATCTCCTGATCGCACAGAAATTCATTCCGACCCAATATGACTGGCGCGTCGGCGTGCTCGGCGGCCAGCCTCTGTTTGCCGTGCACTACCTGATGGCCAAGAAGCACTGGCAGATCGTCAACCACAAGGCCAACGGCAAGCCCGACCAGGGCGGCATCAAGACCTTCACCTTGAAGGAGGCGCCGGCCCATGTCGTCGAGACGGCGGTGAGGGCGGCGCGCTGCATCGGCGATGGCCTCTACGGCGTCGACCTCAAAGAGACCAAGGACGGTGTCTTCGTCATAGAGGTCAACGACAATCCCAACCTAGACCATGGCTGGGAAGATTCCGGCGAAAAAGACGAGGTCTGGGTGCGGCTGACGCAGTGGTTCCTGGAGCGGCTCGACCGACAGGGGCGGTAGCAGGGGGGTGTATCCGATCGACGCCCCAGCCTTCTATCCGTCGCGGCGGGCACACACCTTCGGCTCCCCGCCCGAGGACGGCGCAGTTATCCGCTCCGGCTAATTTAGCGTTTTTTCAGTCGGCCGGCTGCACTGTTTGCCGCCGCGATTTCTC
Source organism: Mesorhizobium sp. WSM2561 (assembly GCF_000513915.1). Classification (NCBI taxonomy): domain Bacteria; kingdom Pseudomonadati; phylum Pseudomonadota; class Alphaproteobacteria; order Hyphomicrobiales; family Phyllobacteriaceae; genus Mesorhizobium; species Mesorhizobium sp. WSM2561. The sequence goes on along the minus strand of NZ_AZUX01000007.1, from coordinate 110,360 downwards.
GATTGTCGCATACCGTTTGAGAAACGCGTTTTGCGCCCAGGTCACCGAACGCGGGGTGAAATCGAAGCGGTCGGCATTGAAGCCGCGCGGCCGGCCGAAGAATTCGGTCGCTTCGGCGGTCGAAAAGCCGGCAAGCAGCGTCGCCTCGAAATAGGCGGCGATCTGGTCGGCGCGCTTGATCTCCTTGCGCAGGCCCGCAACCGGTTCGACCGGCAGCGAAAAGCGCAGATGGATGGCACGCTGCAGCCTCAGCTCGCACTCCTTGTAGCTGCCGCCCATCACCGATTTGAACGGTGAGATCATGTCGCCGATGACATATTCCGGCGCGTCGTGCAGCAAAGCCGCCAGCCGCGCATCGGCTGGGGCGTCCGGCACCAGCTCGCCGAAAAGCGCCTCGACCAGCAGCGAATGCTGGGCGACGGAAAAGGCGTGATCGCCGATGGTCTGGCCATTCCAGCGGGCGACGCGGGCAAGCCCATGGGCGATGTCCGAAATCTCGATGTCGAGCGGCGAAGGGTCGAGCAGATCGAGCCGCCGGCCCGACAGCATGCGCTGCCAGGCGCGCGGCGGCGCGCCGGGACGGTCGGCCGCCATCAGGCCTCCTCCGCGCCGACGGATTCCTGCGGGCCAACGGCTTCCATCGGAAAAGTGAATTTCGCCCAGGCCGGGATGGTGAGCGACACCGGGACGTCATCCGCCATGATCGGCTGGCCGGCGTCGAGCGCTGCCTTGACGCGGTCGATGCGGGCTATGGCGAGGCCCGCCGTGCCGGCGGCCGTGCCAAGCGTGCCGACCGGTCGCCCTGCAACTGTCACCTCTGTGCCAGGAGCGGGCAGGGGCCGTTCGGCCGAAACGATCAGCACCCGCCGTCTGGCGGTGCCGCGATGCTGCATCCGCGAAACCACCTCCTGGCCGACATAGCAGCCCTTCCTGAAGCCGACGCCGCCGGTTTCATCGAGCAGCACATCATGCGGGAAGGCGTCGCCGAGCTGATAGTCGCTGCCACTTTCGGCAATGCCATGGGCGATGCGCAGAGCTTGCCATGTGGCCGGATCGCCGCCGGCGGCCGTGCCGCCATAAAAGCGCGTCACGGACGCGTCGCGGAACCGTGCATCTGCAACCGGCGTTGAATCAAACTGCGAAGCAGTTGAATCATCCCCCCAAACAACAGCGACAAGTCCCTGATCTGCCTTGGCGATCTCGACCTTGGCGCGCAATTTGTAGAGCATCAGCCGGCGCATGAAATCGTCTGATATATCGGATCGGCATTCGAGGCGGAACAAATTCTCGCCAGCGCGGGAGATCAGGAAGTCGAACAGGATCTTGCCTTGCGGGGTCAGCAAAGCGCCCGGCTTTGCTTCGCCGGCAGCCAGTGCGTCGAGGTCGGTGGTCAGAATGTTCTGCAAAAAACTCTCGGCATCCGGGCCTGACACGGAAACGAGCGCGCGGTCTTTCAACTGGGCAAAGGGCATGGGCGGAAAGAACCTGATCTTGCAAAACAGTCGGCCATTACGTAAGCCGCTGGCACTCCCCCCGCAAGAGACCGGATTAGCATGGCCATGACCTACGACCTCATCCTGACAGGCGGCACGGTGGTCAACCACGATGGCGAAGGCGGGCGCGACATCGGCATCAACGGCGGGCGCATCGCCGTTATCGGCGATCTTGGCCGGGCTTCCGCCGGCGAGACGGTCGACTGTCGCGGCCTGCACATCCTGCCGGGCGTCGTCGACAGCCAGGTGCATTTCCGCGAGCCAGGGCTGGAGCACAAGGAAGATTTGGAGACAGGCTCGCGGGCAGCGGCGCTGGGCGGCGTCACCGCCGTCTTCGAGATGCCCAACACCAACCCGCTGACCACCAGCGATGCTGCGCTTGCCGACAAGGTTCGGCGTGCCGCCGGCCGCATGCATTGCGACTTTGCCTTCTGGGTCGGTGGCACCCGCGAGAACGCAAAGGACGCCGGCGACCTTGAGCGGCTGCCGGGCGCGGCCGGCATAAAAGTGTTCATGGGCTCGTCGACCGGTGACCTTTTGGTCGAGGACGATGAAAGCGTTGCCTCGATCCTGAGGAATACGCGCCGCCGTGCGGCCTTCCATTCCGAGGACGAATTCCGGCTGCGCGAGCGGCTCGGCGAACGCATCGAGGGCGACCCGGCCTCGCATCCTGTGTGGCGCGACGAGATCGCCGCCTTACGCTGCACCGAGCGCCTGGTGCGCATTGCGCGCCAGGTTCGCGCCCGCATCCACGTGCTGCACATCTCGACCGCCGAGGAGATTGTTTTGCTCGAACAGCACAAGGACGTCGCGACCTGCGAGGCGACGCCGCATCATCTGACGCTGAGCGCGGATGATTATGCGCAGCTTGGCACACTGATCCAGATGAACCCGCCGGTACGCGCATCGCGCCACCGCGACGGCATTTGGCACGGCATTGCGCAGGGCATCGTCGATGTGCTGGGTTCCGACCACGCCCCGCACACGCTGGCCGAGAAGGCAAAACCCTATCCGGCCTCACCGTCGGGCATGACCGGCGTGCAGACGCTGGTGCCGATCATGCTCGACCACGTCAATGCCGGCCGGCTGACGTTGCAGCGTTTCGTCGACCTGTCCAGCCACGGCCCGCAGCGCATCTTCGGCATGGCCAGGAAAGGTCGCATCGCCGCCGGCTACGACGCCGATTTCACGATCGTCGATCTGAAGCGCCGCGAGACTATCACCAATGCGCAGGCAGGCTCGAAGGCCGGCTGGACACCCTATGACGGCAGAAACGTGACCGGCTGGCCGGTCGGCACGATCGTGCGCGGCCGGCGCGTCATGTGGGAAGGCGAGATCGTCACCCCCGGACAGGGTCGGGCGGTGGAGTTTTCCGAGGCGCTGGCGGTCTAGAGCGGCGGACTTTCAAATCGCGTCGTACCGCCGCTTATCTTCTCTTTGAGCATCGGATTTCCGGTATCCACTCCGATGCGCTGGGCGGGCTTGAGGGTAGGAGAGGCAATGCCGCTCAGTCTCCGGCGACGAAGAACGTCCACTGTCCATCCGGGGTGATGCCGACGCGGTAGAAGATGTAGGCGCCGAACTGCTTCATGCTGTCATAGTCGCCGGCGGTGACGATCTTGAACAGTTCGACCCGCTGCCTGGCGTCGAGCTTGTCCAGCGGCAGCGCGAAGAAATATGGCCAGACATAGAGCTCCTGCGGCGTGCCGACATCGACATGGACATAGCCGGCACTGAGCACCTCTTCCAGGATGGCGAGGATTTCCTGGCCTTCCGTGTCACCCGAAAGTCCTTTCAGGAAGGTGATCGGGTCGCCTTCGATTTCGCTCAGCGACAATTGGGTCATCGCATCGCCCTGGCCGATCAGCGGCCGGAGTTTTTCGATGTCGCCGCTCTTGCAGGCCCCGATAATCAAATCGTGCATGCGCCTGACCGGCTCCGGCAGCTTGCCGAGATCGTAGACGACCTCAGGCAAGGGTTCATCCGGGTCGACTTGCGGATTGGCTATGCCACCATCGTCTGTTGGCCCGCCCGGTTCGACCTGGTCCCGTTCGTCGGGTGGCGTCGGTTGGCTGGCCGCAGGCGGCGTCGCGCCGAGCGGGCCGGGCGTCGGCACCGCGGTTCCGGGCGGCGACATGTCGTCATCGGCGGGCGGCGTGACTGGCGAGGGCAGGTCCTCGCGCTTGATTTCACTCAAAGCATAGGCGGGGCTGATTGCGAGGCAAAGCGCCAGCGGAAACGCGGCGCAAAAAGCGGCAAGCTGGATGCTGAGGGCCAAGCCACGCGGCTGGCCTGACGTCGAAAAATTCACCGCCTGCCTCTCCATGATTCCGTCCAGCTACCCAGGCCCGCCCAGGTGCCCGGGGCATGACGCCCAAGCGGCACGCCGTCATCGAAGAGCCTGATGCCAATCAGTGCCGCAGCCGTCCCGGCTCGAAGGCCCCAGCTATCACCTTTTCACGCATGCGGTCGAGCAAGGCAAGGGCCGAGGTCTCGCCATTGGCGCGCAGCATCTCGCCGAACGCGGTTTCGAGGGCCGCCTCGGCGATGATTTCCGTCTCGATTCCGGCCGAAAGCCCTTCCGCCCAGGCCTCGCTGTGGCTTTCCACTGCAGTCAGGCGCTTTTCTTCCCTGACCAGCGCGTCGATGTCGTTGACGCCATGTTCCATTGCGATGTCCACCCTTTTCAAGCGGCGATCCGGCGGATGCGGATCAGGCTTGGGCTGTCCCTTTTACTCGCAGGTTAAGTAAGTACTTGTAAATACGACATTTCTGGGGTCGTTTCGACAAGGGTTCGTCACGTTTTGCAAACCTGCGTTCGATCCGATTCAAAACTTAGCCGATTAGGCCGGCGAGCGGGATGAAAACCTTCAGTTTGAGTTAATTCCACATCCGTGCCGTAACGTTTTGTTAACACCGTTGCAGAAGTGCAACACAACAATTGCACCAAGACGCCACCAGACACAAGCGGGCCGGGACACAAGCGGGCCGGGACACAAGCAGGGGGAGCCAGGCTCAGTTGCCGTAGCGCGAGGCGATGTCGCGCGACAGCGTCTCGCCTTCCTTCATGTAGCGGCTGATGGCTTCGGTCGCCGAGGCGGTACACTGTGTGTAGGTGCCGCCAAAGGAGCGGTAGCCGCGGTTGAAGCTGGCGATGAAGCGGGCGCGCCGCTCCGGGTTCGGGTTTTCCGAAGCAATCAGCTTCTCCATCTCGACCCGCCATTGGTCGCCCTTCTCGCCGCACAGATTACGCAGAAAATGCAGCGACCCAAGCACCTCGGCCAGCCGCATCAGCCCCGGCTCGAACGGCGACTCGGCGGCCATGGCCGGCCGCGCCCCGATTGCCGTACTGGCGGCGAGGCAAGCTGCAAGGAAAACCGATGCGCGGATCATAAATCTATGTGGCCAAACAATTTGTCGCCTGCAAGGCGATTTTGGAGGTTACGCGCCTGTATTCCTGAGCAATTCGTCGGCAACGGCAAACACCGAAGCGGCAATCGGCAGCGCCGTCATTTCGCTGAGTGTATAGAAGGCGGCGGTCTCGGCGTCGTCGCTGGCCACGGGCTCGCCGCCGGCATAGGTGGCGCCGAATACCGTCAGCAGATAGTCGACCGGGTGCCCGTCGCTGCCGCCGTCGATGTGGATTTCCCGAAGGCGGCGGTATTTGTGCGCATGCAACCCGGTTTCCTCCAGCAATTCGCGCTGCGCGGCTTGTTCCAGCGTTTCGCCGGCCTCGACCTTGCCGCCTGGAAACGCGTAGAATCCTTGCGAAGGCTGCCGCGCCCGCTTGACCAGCAGCACCGTGTCGCCGCGGACAATGGCGACCGATACAGCCGGGAGTATTTTGCGCATCTCGTCCATGGATCTCCGATCGCCATTTACCGCAGCCGGTTGTGGACCGGTCGGCGAGAGCAAGCATTAGCGGTTGCGCAACGCCGGTTCCATCCCCACCTTAACATCCGACCAATCCAACGAGTTTCAGCATATGTGCGGACGCTTCGCCTTGACCGCCACGCCGGACCGGGCCGCCGCTTTTCTCGGTCTGCCAGAACTGGAAGATTTCCCGCCCCGCTACAACATCGCACCGACGCAGCCGGTGCTGATGGCGATTGCAGGCTTGCCGCGAGCGCAAGGCTCGAACCTGCCAGACTCGAACCTGCAAGACCGGCAGCCGATGCTGGTGCGCTGGGGGCTGATCCCGACGTGGGTGAAGGACACGCGCGCGTTTCCGTTGCTGTTCAACGCGCGCTCGGAGGGAGCAGCGGAGAAGGCCTCGTTTCGCGCCGCCACGCGCCACCGCCGCGCTTTGGTGCCGGCTTCCGGCTTCTACGAATGGCGTCAATCAGGCGGCAAGCGGGGACAGCCCTATTGGCGGCCGAAGCATGGCGGGCTTGTCGCCTTCGCCGGACTGATCGAGACCTATGCCGAGCCGGGCGGCTCGGAGATGGACACCGGCGCCATCCTGACCGTCAACGCCAATGCCGACATTGCCCATATCCACGACCGGATGCCGGTGGTGATAGATCCGCAGGATTTCGCCCGCTGGCTGGATTGCCGCACGCGCGAGCCGCGCGACGTGGCCGACCTGCTCAGACCGGCACAACTCGATTTCTTCGAGGCCGTCCCGGTTTCCGACCTCGTCAACAAGGTCGCCAACACCGGACCGGAGATTCAGGAAAGGTGGCCGGAGCTCGAGAAGGCCAGGCGCCGGAAGCCGGGCGCCGACGACAGTCAGATGAGCTTGTTTCAGCAGTAGCTGCTATTTTCTGGGGCGCTTCAGCGCCTTCATTGCCGGCGCTGCCATTTCCTGGCGAACCCGCCGGCCGCACGTCACATCAGGCAGCGCGCGGCGAGGTGATCTTCTGCACCGGCTTCTTCTTCTTCGCTGTGTGGAGAAGGGCGGCGACGATCGCGGCCGGGCCGATCGCCCGGTATTGACTGGCGAGCGCCGGTTGCTTGGCGCTGCTGGAGTCCTGCTTGGCTCGAGGCATTTTTCTCTTCCCTGGTAACGTCTTCGTGTCCGCGTTTGCTGGTCGAATCCGACCAAATCGTGACATCTGCTGATCTAGCCAGTGAATGTTTCATGACTGTGCCGAGATGTTTAATAAAATGTTTCACCGCGTCATTACCTGTGATCCAGCGGCTCTTTTGCCGAAAGTTGCGACTTGACGGCAACACTGGGTGAGGCGATAAAGCCGCTCATGAGAACGTCTTTCGCCATTTGTGGCATCTGCATTATTGGCTAGCTTCGCGCTGGTCCGGACGTTTTCGCCTATCTTCCTTCTAGAGTGGACAAACGCCCCGGCCAGCAGGCTGGTGGCCGATTTGCGTCTCGGCGCAAGTGGCCCCAACCAAAAAGTAACGCACCGGGAAGGCACGAATGTCTGACGCATCGAAGGGCCTGCGCCTCTACAACACGCTGACGCGGACCAAGGAGGATTTCTTCCCGATCGATCCGCGCAATGTGCGCATGTATGTCTGCGGCCCGACGGTCTACGACTTTGCCCATATCGGCAACGCGCGGCCGGTGATCGTCTTCGACGTGCTGTTTCGTCTGCTGCGCCATCTCTACGGGCAAGCGCACGTCACCTATGTGCGCAACATCACGGATGTCGACGACAAGATCAACGACCGCGCACTGCGCGATTTCGGCACCGAGATTGCCTCGGGAAAGCTGTCGCTGAACGAGGCGATCCGGCGGGTCACCGAAAAGACCGCCGACCAGTTCCACAAGGATGTGGCGACGCTCGGCTGCCTGCAACCTACGGTCGAGCCGCGCGCCACTGAATTCGTCGAGCCGCGCGCAGATGGCAAAGTCGACATGATCTCCTTGATTCAACGCTTGATCGAACGCGGCCATGCCTATGTTGCGGCAGGCGAAGTTCTGTTCGACACGGCCTCCATGCCGGACTACGGCCAATTGTCGAAGCGCAATCTCGACGAACAGCAGGCCGGCGCTCGCGTCGCCGTCGATCCGCATAAGAAGAGCCCTGGCGATTTCGTGCTGTGGAAGCTGTCCTCGCCGGAAGAGCCGGGCTGGGACAGCCCGTGGGGCAGGGGCCGGCCGGGCTGGCACATCGAGTGCTCGGCGATGTCGGCCGCCTATCTCGGCGAGGTCTTCGACATTCATGGCGGCGGGCTCGACCTGATCTTCCCGCACCACGAGAATGAAATTGCACAGTCGCGCTGCGCCCATGGCACCGAGGTGATGGCCAAGGTGTGGATGCACAACGGCTTTCTGCAGGTCGAGGGGCAGAAAATGTCCAAGAGCCTGGGCAACTTCCACTCGATCAACGAGTTGCTGGAGACGGAGACCTTTGGTGGCCGCAAGTGGCCAGGCGAGGTGCTCAGGCTGGCGATGCTGATGACGCATTATCGCGAGCCGATCGACTTTTCCGTGCGCAAGCTGGAAGAGGCGGAAAATACGCTGCGCAAATGGAAGCGGGCGGCGGACCTGGCACCGGCGGCGGCCAATCAATTGCCGGTCGAAGTGGTGGAAGCCTTGTCGGACGATCTCGCAACCTATCCTGCGTTCCAGGTGCTGACGCAACTGGCCGGCGAGGCTGTAGATTCCAATGCTGCCGGTGGCGGCAACGCTGCCGCCGCGGGCAACGATGCTGCCGCTTCGCTGAAGGCGGCACTATCGTTCTTCGGCTTCGACGTTGCGCCGGCCAAGGTCGATGAAGATGCCATCGCCAAGGCCATTGCCAGGCGCCTGGAGCAGATCGCTGCTGGAAATTGGGCCGAGGCCGACCGCATCCGTGCCGAATTGCTGGCGCAAGGTATCCAGTTGAAGGACGGCAAGGACCCCGCCACCGGCACCCGCATCACCAACTGGGAGGTAAAGCGATGAGGGTGAAGGTTGAAATGTCGGCAAGGCTGGCGAAGGCTTTGATGACGGCCGATCTCCCCCCTTGCGGGGGAGATGTCCGGCAGGACAGAGGGGGGTGGGAAGGATCGCCAACGTTCGATGTTTCCCATTCGCAACCGGAAACCAGCCTGAGGGCGTGGCTGCGATCGGTTGATAGGCTGGAGGGACAGCACCCCCCTCTGCCCTGCCGGGCATCTCCCCCGCAAGGGGGGAGATCGGCCCTCATCGATGTTTTCGCCAATCACGAAGACGAGGGTGCCTGATGGGTCACGATCTCGTTCCGCGACGTCAGCGCAAGAACGCAAAATCCATGCGTCGCCTGATGACCGATGCCGAGTTGAAACTGTGGAACGAGCTTCGCGCCCATCGATTGATGGGGCTTAGCTTTCGCCGACAGGTGCCGATCGGACCTTACATTGTTGATTTTGCCTGTCCGACACACCGGCTGGCCGTTGAGGTCGATGGCTCCCAGCACGCGGACGCTGAACACGCCGAGGCCGATGCAGCACGCAGCGCTTATTTGAAGAGCAGCGGCTGGACCATCCTGCGTTTCTGGAACGACGACGTCATTCGCGACATCGACAATGTCTGCCAGCACATCGTCATCGAAGCCGGCCTGGCCGCTGCCGAAATGCCGGCCGGCGAACCAGCGAGGGAGGTAGTTCCATGATCGACCATCTTGGCATCACCGTTTCCGATTTCGACGTGTCGAAAGCTTTCTACGACAGGGCGATGGCGCCGCTCGGTGCCTCGCTGCTCTACATGGTGCCGCAGGAATACACTGGTGGCGCCAGGGTCGGCGGCTATGGCCGCGACCGGCCGGTGTTCTGGCTGCATCAAGGCAAGGACAAGCCGAAGGACCGCCAGCATGTCGCCTTCACCGCGCGCAGCCGCGCTGAAGTCGATGCCTTCCACGCCGCCGCCATCGCCGCCGGGGGCAAGGATAATGGTGGGCCGGGCCTTCGTCCGCACTATCACGCGAACTACTATGGCGCCTTTGTCTTCGACCCCGACGGCAACAATGTCGAAGCCGTCTGCCATACCCCGGAGTGAAGTGATGAGCCTGGATAACAGACCGGTCTACACAGGCGGCTGCCAGTGCGGCGCCGTGCGTTTCCGTGTCGAAGGCGCGCTGGGCGACGCCTCCGTCTGTCATTGTCGCATGTGCCAGAAAGCAAGCGGCAATTTCTACCTGCCGCTGGTGTCGGTGCGTGGCGCAAAACTCGACTGGACGCGCGGCGCGCCCAAGCGCTTTCGTTCCTCCAACGCCGCCTGGCGCGGTTTTTGCGCCGATTGCGGCACGCCGCTGACTTTCGAGGCGCCCGACGGCATCGCACTCGCCATCGCGGCCTTCGACCATGCGGAGGAGATCGCGCCGACCATCCAGTGGGGTACCGAAGCAAAACTCCCCTATGTCGATCACATCCACGAATTGCCTGGCGAGGACACGATGGCCGATGTTTCGTCGTCCTCCTATCTCGCCGATCTCGTTACTTACCAGCACCCCGACCACGACACCGATCAATGGCCGCCGGAGGAAAGATCATGACCGAAACCGTTCGAACCGGCGGCTGCCAGTGCGGCGCCGTGCGTTTCCGCATTCGTGGGGCGCTTGGACGCCCTTCCATCTGCCATTGCCGCATGTGCCAGAAACAGTTCGGTTCCTTCTTCGGCGCGCTGGTGACGGTGCCGAAGGACGGTGTCGAATGGGTGCGCGAGGAGCCGAGCTATTTCCAGTCGTCGGTCAACATCGATCGCGGCTTTTGCAGCCGCTGCGGCACGCCGTTGACCTACAGGCAGCCTGGCGGGCTTGAGATCGCCATCGGCGCCTTTGACGATCGCTCCGACCTCGCACCGCAGATCCAGATCAACTATGCCGCCCGGCTGCCTTGGGTGGAGAAGATCTTCGACGCGCCGGTCCATGACGATCCTGACTACTACACCCGGCAGGAATCGATCATCTCCTTCCAGCATCCGGATCACGAGACGGCCAATTGGCCGCAGCAGGGCCTGAAATTATGAGCAATGACCTGCGCACCCTCTATCCGGAGATCGAGGCCTTCGACTCAGGCATGCTCGATGTCGGCGATGGCCATCAGGTCTATTGGGAGCGTTCCGGCACCAGGGGCGCCAAGCCGGCCGTGTTCCTGCATGGCGGACCGGGCGGCACCATTTCGCCAAAGCACCGACGGCTGTTCGATCCGAAGCTTTACGATGTCATCCTGTTCGACCAGCGCGGCTGCGGGAAGTCGACGCCCAACGCCTCGCTCGAGGCCAACACTACCTGGCATTTGGTCGCCGACATCGAGCGCCTGCGCGACATGTGCAGCTTCGACAAATGGCTGGTGTTCGGCGGCTCGTGGGGCTCGACCTTGGCGCTGGCTTATGCCGAGACGCACCTCGAGCGGGTCAGCGAACTGGTCGTGCGCGGCATCTACACACTGACGCGCGCGGAGCTCGAATGGTATTATCAGTTCGGCGTCTCGGAAATGTTTCCCGACAAATGGGAGCGCTTCCTGGCGCCGATCCCTGAGGCCGAGCGCGGCGACATGATGGCCGCCTATCGCAAGCGGCTGGTCGGCAGCGACCGCAAGGCACAGGTCGAGGCCGCCCGGGCCTGGAGCCTGTGGGAAGGCGAGACGATCACGCTGTTGCCCGATCCGGAAACCAGCAGCCGGTTTGGCGAAGACGATTACGCCGTCGCCTTCGCCCGCATCGAGAACCATTATTTCGTCCATGCTGGCTGGCTTGAGGAAGGGCAGCTGCTGCGTGATGCTTTCAAGTTGAAGGACATCCCCGGCACCATCGTCCATGGCCGCTACGACATGCCGTGCCCGGCGCGCTATGCCTGGGCGCTGCACAAGGCGTGGCCGAAGGCGGACTTCCATCTGGTCGAGGGCGCCGGCCATGCCTATTCGGAGCCGGGCATCCTCGACTGGCTGATCCGGGCGACGGATAAGTTTGCGGGGAAATGATCATGGGCCGCGAGCGCCTCTATCTCTTCGACACCACACTGCGCGATGGCCAGCAGACGCCGGGCATCGACTTTTCGGTCGAGGACAAGATCGCCATCGCCGGGCTGCTCGACGGGTTCGGCGTCGATTATATCGAAGGCGGCTATCCCGGCGCAAATCCGACCGACACGGCCTTCTTTGCCAAGCACCGCACGGCCACCGCCAAATTCGTCGCCTTCGGCATGACCAAGCGGGCAGGGGTGTCGACCTCGAACGATCCAGGCCTTGCGGCACTGGTCCAGTCGAAGTCGGACGCCATCTGCTTTGTCGCCAAGAGCTGGGACTACCATGTCCGCGTCGCGCTGGGCTGCACCAACGAAGAAAACCTCGAGGCGATCAAGGCGTCGGTCGAGGCGGCGGTTGCTGCCGGGAAGGAAGCACTGGTCGACTGCGAGCATTTCTTCGACGGCTTCAAGGCCAATCCCGATTATGCGCTGGCTTGCGCCAGGACCGCTTACGACGCCGGCGCGCGCTGGGTGGTGCTGTGCGACACCAATGGCGGCACGCAGCCGTCGGAAGTGCGCGCCATCGTCGAGAAGATCATCGAGGCAGGCATACCGGGGGACCATCTCGGCATCCATGCCCATGACGACACCGGCCAGGCGGTGGCAAATTCGCTGGCCGCCGTCGAGGCCGGCGTGCGCCAGGTCCAGGGCACGCTGAACGGCATCGGCGAGCGCTGCGGCAACGCCAATCTGATCTCGATCGTGCCGACGCTGGCGCTGAAGCCGGCCTTTTCCAACCGCTTCGAGACAGGCATCTCGGCCGAAGCATTGGCCGGCATATCGCGCCTGTCCCGCGCCTTCGACGAATTGCTGAACCGCGCGCCGGAAGCGCAGGCGCCCTATGTCGGCGCTTCCGCCTTCGCCACCAAGGCCGGCATCCATGCCTCGGCGCTGGCCAAGGAGCCGGCCACTTACGAGCATGTGCCGCCGGAAGCGGTCGGCAACCGCCGCCGGGTCATGGTCTCGGACCAGGGCGGCAAGGCCAACTTCCTCGCCGAGTTGAAACGGCGCGGCATCGAAATGCCGAAAGACGATCACCGGCTGGACGCGCTGATATCAGTGGTCAAGGAGCGCGAGGCCGAGGGCTATGCCTATGAAGGCGCCGATGCCAGCTTCGAGCTGCTGGCGCGCAAGATGCTGCACGGCCTGCCGGAATTCTTCAGCGTCACCTCGTTCCGCTGCATGGTCGAGCGCCGCTTCGACGCCAATGGCCAGCTGAAGACGGTCTCAGAGGCGATCGTCAAGGTGCTGGTCGATGGCGAGGAGAAGATGTCGGTGGCGGAAGGGCACGGTCCGGTCAACGCACTCGACATCGCGCTGCGCAAGGATCTTGGAAAATTCCAGAACGAGATCGCTGACCTCGAGCTTGCCGACTTCAAGGTGCGTATCCTCAATGGCGGCACCGAGGCGATCACGCGTGTGCTGATCGAATCGCACGATGCGACCGGCGCCCGCTGGTGGACGGTCGGCGTCTCCGAAAACATCATCGACGCTTCATTTCAGGCGCTGATGGATTCGATCGTCTACAAGCTGATGAAGAACCGCGAAATGGCCGGGCTGGTCGCGGCGGAGTAGGATTGAACCATCAGCGAAAGTCCATTGATCCATCAGAACTTTGCGATGGTCTTGGCCCGGCGGCTGGCGCATAGCGTTGGGCCATGGCCACGGACGCAATTCAGCTCGAAGCAGACTCAAAGGCCCGGCGCGGATTCCTGCTGGCGCTGGGCGCCTATCTCCTGTGGGGGTTGCTGCCCTTCTATATGAAGGCGGTCGCACATCTGCCGCTGGCCGAAGTCATCGCGCACCGCATCGTCTGGTCGGTGCCGATCGCGGCGGCCGTATTGATCTGGGCCGGCCGCACGGCGGATTTCAAAGCGGCGTTGCGTTCGCCGCGCATCATTTCCATGGCGGGGCTGACGGCGGCGCTGATTTCGGTCAACTGGGGCATCTATGTCTGGGCCATCGCGGTCGACCGTACCATCGAGACCGCGCTTGGCTACTACATCAACCCGCTTGTCAGCGTCGTCGTCGGCGCGCTGCTGCTCAGCGAACGGCTCGACCGGCTGCAAATCGCGGCGGTGGTGCTGGCGGCCATCGCGGTCGCGGTGCTGACGATCGACGCCGGCAAGCTGCCCTGGGTGTCGCTGGTGCTGGCGTTTTCCTTCGCCGCCTACGCCTTCTTCCGCAAGACGCTGCCGATCGGTCCCAGCCAGGGTTTCTTGCTTGAAGTGCTTTTGCTGTCGGTGCCGGCGCTCGGCTACATCATCTTCCTCATCGTCACCGGGCAGGACCATTTCGTCTCCAGTTCCCTGAACGATACCGCACTGCTGATCGGCTGCGGCCCGGTCACCGCCATACCGCTGCTGCTGTTTGGCTTCGGGGCCAAGCTGCTGCGTCTCTCCACCATCGGCATCATGCAGTATATCGCGCCGACCATTGTGTTCCTGATCGCCGTGCTGATTTTCGGCGAACCCTTCGGCAGCACCCAGGCCATCGCCTTCGGCCTGATCTGGGCGGCGCTGGCGATCTATTCCTGGTCGATGTTCCGCGGCCGCGAGATCCGGCCGGCAATGCGTTAGAGCGAGGATTTTCGATGTACGTGCTGCACATAGCAAACAAGAATTATTCCTCGTGGTCGCTGCGGCCATGGGTGCTGATGCGGACATTGGGCGTCCCCTTTGAGGAGCGGCTGACACCGTTTCCGACCGGATCGAGCTGGAGCCTCTACCGGCCGTTCTCGCCCAGCGGCCTCGTACCGTGCCTGATTGACGACGGCTGGGCAGTTTGGGATTCGCTCGCCATCACCGAATATCTGGCCGAGCGCCACGCTGGCGTCTGGCCCGCCGACGCGAAGGCGCGAGCCTGGGCGCGGTCGGCAGCGGCCGAAATGCATTCGAGCTTCACCGCCTTGCGCGGCTCCTGTCCGATGAACTGCGGTGTCCGCGTCGCGCCGGTGCCGATGTCGGATGCGCTGAAGCACGACCTCTTTCGTCTCGGCGATCTCTGGGACGATGGGCTTCGCCGCTTCGGCGGACCGTTCCTGGCTGGCGATCGCTTCACTGCCGCTGACGCCTTCTTTGCCCCGGTGGCGTTTAGGGCTCAGTCCTACGGACTGTCCTTCGAGGGCGCAGCTGCCACCTATCCGGCGCGATTACTGGCTCTGCCGGCGATGCGCGAATGGTACGCGGCAGCCCTTGCAGAGGTGTGGCGCGAGCCGAACCACGAGGCAGAGGTGCGCGCTGCCGGCACTGTCATCGAGGATTTTCGCGCGACCTTGTAACGGTGCCGCTACATCCCGCGCCCCAGCCGCCTGACGAACAGATAGACGACCACCGCGACCGCGAGCGATATCGCCGACGCCACCCAAAAGCCCACCGGCGTGTCGACCAGCGGCAGCCCGCCGACATTCATGCCGAACAGGCCTGAGACGATCGTCATCGGCAACAGCACCGCGGTCATCACCGACAGCATGTAAAGCAACTGGTTCGACTGCGTCGTCAGCTTGGCCATCAGCTCGTCCTGCAAGAGCCGGGCGCGGGCCTGCAATTGCTCGCCGTCATGATGCAACGTATGGGCGCGGTGCGAAAGCCGTGCCGCCATGTCGTTGATTGCGTCCGGCAGGTCATTGCGATGCGAATGGTCGAGATGGCGGAACAGGCTGGTCAGCGTCGCCATCTGCCGATGGATCACCACCAGTTGCCGGCGCGCATCGACCAGCGCCTGCCGCTCATTGTGCCATGCATCGCAGACGATGCGGTCCTCGATGCCATCGAGCGTGTCGCCAAGGCCAGCGAGTTCCGTCGTCATGCCGTCGAGCGACTGGCCCATGACAGCCTCGATCAGTTCGGCCGGAGAGCGGAACTTTCGCGATCCGTTGTCGATCGCCTTGCGGATTTTGTCGACCGATTGCAGCGGTTGCTTGCGGCCGCCGATCAGCATCGTGTCGTTGAAGGCGAAGCGGAAATGGCCAAGCCCGCGCGCCTCCGCCGAATAGTCGTGGCGCAGGTCCGGCAAATCGCCGTACAGCCAGTCGCCCTCGAGGTCGATATGGCAGCCATGGCCGGCCGACAGGAAGGCATCGCGCACCGGCGGCGGCAAAGCCGGCTCGGTGGCGATCTCGTGGCGCGCGCGCATGTCGGAAAGCTGGTAGCTGCGCCAGGTCCAGTGTGTGGCGGTCGCGTCTTTGGTTCTCGCGCCTTCGGCGGTGAAGTAATAGACGAAGAACAGCCCGTGCTCGTCCGGCAGGTAAGGCGACAGATCGCTGCCGTCTGGATTGAGAGGGATGTTCATGATCGCGTCGCCAGTCTCTCGAATACGCCGCGTGGCGGCGACCTAGACTGTGATTATTAGCACGGGCGAACCGTTTTCGTGTGACTGTTTTGACGGTCATCCGAGGCGGCGTACCAACGCCGTTGTTTGGAGCCAGTTTGGAATAATACGTCGTTGACTCGCGTTTGCGTAAAGAGCACGACGCAATCCATGCGGAGGACGTCCGATGCATGCCGGCTTCCCACGAAGCCTACTCATAGCGGTATTGGGAGCCGTCATTGCGGGCTGCGCTGGCTTTTCGGCGCAGAAAACGGGGGCAATAACCGGCTATGGCCCCAACCCAACCTTACCGAAACCAAGACCGACGCTGATCCCGACCGTCAACATCGCCGAGGCGAAAGGCTGGCAGAAAGGTGGTATGCCGACCCCGGCGAACGGGCTGACGGTGAACCCCTACGCCACCGGCCTCGACCATCCGCGCTGGCTGCACGTGCTTCCGAACGGGGACGTGCTGGTTGCCGAAACCAATGCCCCTGCCAAGCATGACGAAGGCTTCCGCCTTAGAAAGGTCTTTATGGACCTGGCTATGAAGCGCGCCGGGGCCGCGACCAAAAGCGCCAACCGCATCACGCTCCTGCGCGACACCAATGGCGACGGCATTGCGGATGTGCGCAGGACGTTCGCAGAAGGCCTCAATTCTCCCTTTGGTATGACGCTGTCCAAAGGCATTCTCTATGTAGCGAATACCGACGCGCTTGTCGCTTTCCCCTACTCCAATGGCCAGACCCGAGCCACAACGCCGCCGGAAAAGATCGTCGACTTACCGGCCGGAGATCTCAACCATCATTGGACCAAGGATGTGATCGCAAGTCCGGATGGACGCAAGCTCTATGTCACCGTCGGCTCCAACAGTAACGTTGGAGAAAACGGCATGGCCGCGGAGAAGAACCGCGCCGCCGTCCTTGAAGTGGACCGGTCGACCCGCCGTACCCGGGTCTTCGCGTCAGGGCTGCGCAACCCGAACGGGCTCTCCTGGAACCCTGAAACCGGCAAGCTTTGGGTCGCCGTGAACGAGCGTGACGAGATCGGCGACGATCTTGTGCCGGACTATATGACCTCGGTTCGTGACGGCGCTTTTTACGGCTGGCCCTACAGCTATTTCGGACAGAACGTCGACGAACGCGTCAAGCCGCAGCGCCCCGGTCTCGTGGCTAGGGCGGTCAAGCCCGACTACGCGCTGGGTTCCCATACCGCCTCGCTGGGACTGACCTTCTCCAAAGGGGCGTCGCTCGGCCCAGCCTACGGCAACGGCGCGTTCGTTGGTCAGCACGGCTCGTGGAACAGAAGTGTGCTCAGCGGTTACAAGGTGATCTTCGTGCCGTTCCGCGGTGGTAAACCGAGCGGTCCCCCGAAAGATGTGCTCGCTGGCTTCGTCGGGCGTGACGGCAGGGCGATGGGCCGTCCGGTCGGCGTTGCTATCGATCAGAGCGGCGCACTGCTCGTCGCCGACGATGTCGGCAATGTCATCTGGCGGGTCAGTAGGTCAGTAGGTCAGTAGGTCAGTAGGTCAGTAGGGCAGTAGGGCAGTAGGGCAGTAGGGCAGTAGGGCAGTAGGGCAGTAGGGCAGTAGGGCAGTAGGGCAGTAGGGCAGTAGGGCAGCGCCTCATGAGCGCGGCATGCACTACATACTCCCCTATACCCTAAAGCTTGTCGATCACCGACTGCACGCCTTCGGTCGGTGCGTCGACCGACGATCCCGCGACCATGATGGCAGCGACGATCGCTTCCGGATCGTCGACCACCAGCGGCCTGACCCGCTGCGCGGTGTGGATGAAGCCTTCGGCCATCATATGGTCGAGCAGCGCCAGCATCGGGTCCCAGAATCCTCCAACGTTGCCGAAGACGATCGGCTTGCGATGATGGCCGAGCTGGCCCCAGGTCATGATCTCGATGATTTCCTCGACCGTGCCGATGCCGCCCGGAAGCGCCACAAACGCGTCGGATTTCTCGAACATCGTATGTTTGCGCTCGTGCATGTTTTCGGTGATGACGAGCTCGTCAAGTCTGTCAAGCGCGGTTTCGGTGGCCTCCCTGTTGATCAGGAAGCGCGGAATGATCCCCGTCACCTTGCCGCCGGCCCGCATTGCGCCCTCGGCGACGGCTCCCATGATGCCCCTGGTGCCGCCGCCATAGATCAGACGCAGGCCGGACTTGGCGATCGAACGCCCAAGCAGGTGTCCGGCCTTGGCATAGGTTACATCGCGGCCCGGAGACGAGCCGCAATAGACGCAGATGGATCGAATCGTGTTCATGAGATGATTGGTGATTGGGTCTTTATTCGCGGTCAAGCCCGGGCGGGTTTTTTCTTGTCGGCCCCGTTTATTCGTATCGGCCCTTTTTCTTGTCGGTCCCCCTTGTTCTTGTCGCCTTGGGCAAAACAGGCTAGACCGCATTAGGTGGCTAAGGGCAGGGAAATATGGCAATTAATCCTTTGAAGGCGTTTTTGTTCGTCGTCGGCGGCTCCGTCGCCGCGGCGGGAACCGCCTATGTGTCGGGCGCGCTCGATCCGTATCTCACTCGCACGCCGCCGGCGGAAGTGGCATCGCTGACGCCGCCGGTGGAGACGCCGGCCGAACCAGTGACCGATGCACCGCCGCCGCCGGCGCCTGCCGCTGGTGCGATGGCACCGGCAGCGCCGGCGGCGGCCGATGCGATTGCGCCGACTTTCGACATCGTTCGGGTCGAGATCAAGGGCTCTATTGTCGTCGCCGGCAAAGCCGCACCCAACGCCAAGGTCGAGATTCTCAACGGTTCGACGGTTCTCGGCTCGACGGTCGCCGGTGCCGATGGCGCTTTTGCCATCGTTCTCGACGATGCGCTGAAACCCGGCGATTACACGATCGCGCTGCGCTCGATGACCGGCAATGTCGTGACCCCCTCGGCGCAGACGGCTATCGTCTCGATTCCCAAGAGTCCTGCTGGCCAGGTGCTGGCGATGATCGAGGAGCCGGGCAAGGCCTCCGAATTGCTCACCGTTCCTCCACCCGAGACAAAGCCTGAATCGCCGCCTGCCGGCGACAAGGCGGCCGCCCCGGCTTCCGAGGACTCCGCTGCCGGGGACTCCGCTGCCGCAGCACCAGCCGCACCGGCTGCCACGGCGCCGGCCACCGTCGACGCCGCCCCCGCGCCCGCTCCGGGCGGGCCGGCCGCACCGGCGACACTAGCTGCAGGGCCAAAGGTCGTCGTCGAAGCGATCGAGATCGACGGCAACAAGATCTTCGTCGCCGGGCTCGCCGACCCCGGCCGCAAGGTGCGCGCCTATGCCAACGATATCTTGCTCGGCGACGCGAAGACTTCGCCCGACGGTCATTTCCTGGTCGAGGCGACGCGCAACATTCCGGTCGGCACCTATACGATCCACGTCGATGCGCTCGATGCCGACGGGGTCAAGGTGGTGGCCCGTGCCGCCGTGCCGTTCGAGCGCGAGCCGGGCGAGTCGATCGCCGCCGTGGCGCCTGCCGAGGCAAAGCCGGCCGCGCCGGCAACCACGCCTGCGGCGCCCGCGACCGAGGCGCCAGCCGATGTGGCGGCTGCGACGCCCCCGACCGGAGTGCCCGAGACCGCGGCGCCGAAGCTCGAACACGCCGACAGCGCCGTTATCATCCGCCGCCGCGATACGCTGTGGCGGATTTCGCGGCGCGTCTACGGCCAAGGCGTTCGCTACTCGACCATCTACCTCGCCAATCAGGATCAGATCAGGAATCCCGACCGCATCTGGCCGGGGCAGGTGTTCAAGGTCCCCGGAAAATCGCAGGAAGGCGAAGCCGCCAACCTCAAGGCGATGGGCGACCAGATGACGACGGCCCCGACAAAGGCCAACTAGAAATCCTTTTCTTCTCTAGCGGGCTCTTGCGGAAAGTGCATTCATCGTCTATCGCCGATAGACGATGAACGCTCCCTTGACCGAGAAGACCTGCGGCTTCGCCGACAGCCAGACCGTCGCCGCGAAGCTCGCCGCGCTTTCGCATCCGACCCGGATCGAAATTCTCCGGCACCTTTCGGCCAGCCGCTCCTGCTGCTGCCGCGAGGTCGTCGACCATCTCGACCTGGCGCAGTCCACCGTTTCGCAGCACCTAAAGATATTGGTCGATGCCGGGCTCGTCCGCTACCAGCCGGATCGGCAACGCTCGCGCTATGAAGTCGACAGCGATGCGCTCGAAGATGTTTCCGCATCGCTCGCCGCGCTGGTCAATTCGTGCTGCTCCGGCCGCTAGACCATCATCCCGGACCGCGTCAGCGAAAAGTGGAAGCCGATTTTCGGAAAAGATCGTGGTCAAGCAATAAGAAATACGAAAAGGCGATAAAATGGCCAAAAAAACCGTCTCCGCCGATTCTGGCTCGACCTTCAAGACATTGCGCAATCTTTGGCCCTATATGTGGCCGGCCGACCGTGCCGACCTTCGGGCGCGGGTGGTGTGGGCGACCGTGCTTCTGGTCGTCGCCAAGCTGACACTGGTTGCCGGTCCGTACTTCTTCAAATGGGCGACCGACGCGCTGGCTGGTGACGCCAAGTCGGCGCCGCCGCTGCCGGCCTTCCTGCTGGCGCCAGTCATGCTGGTCATCGCCTACAATGTCGTGCGGCTGGTGCAGCTCGGTTTCAACCAGCTGCGCGACGCGCTGTTTGCCCGCGTCGGCCAATATGCGGTGCGCCAGCTCGCCTTCCGCACTTTCATCCACATGCATCGATTGTCGCTGCGCTTCCATCTCGAGCGCCGCACCGGCGGCCTGTCGCGCATCATCGAGCGCGGCACCAAGGGCATCGAGACGATCGTCCGCTTCACCGTGCTCAACACCTTGCCGACCATCCTCGAATTCGCGCTGACAGCCGGCATCTTCGCGGTCACCTATGGCTGGAAGTACGTGGCTGTGGTGGCGGTGACGGTCTGGCTCTATATCTGGTTCACCATCAGGGCGAGCGACTGGCGCATCGTCATTCGCCGCGACATGAACGACAGCGACACCGATGCCAGCACCAAGGCGATTGACTCGCTGCTCAATTTCGAGACGGTCAAGTATTTCAACAACGAGGGCATGGAAGCCGAGCGCTTCGACCGTTCGATGGCGCGCTACGAGACCGCTGCCACCAGGATATGGACCTCGCTCGGCTGGCTGAACTTCGGCCAGGGCGTCATCTTCGGTCTCGGAACGGTTATCGTCATGTGCCTTTCGGCGCTGGAGGTGCAGGCGGGCACGCAGACGGTTGGCGACTTCGTCTTCATCAACGCCATGCTGATCCAGCTTTCGGTGCCACTAAACTTCATCGGCTTCATCTATCGCGAAATCCGCCAGGGCCTGACCGACATCGAGCAGATGTTCGATCTGCTCGATGTGCCGCAGGAGATCGTCGACAAGCCGGGGGCCAAGCCGCTGGTCGTCGGCTCCGGCAAAGTCGAGTTCCGCGACGTGCAGTTTTCCTACGATCCCAACCGCAAGATCCTGAAAGGCATCAGCTTCGAAGTGCCGGCCGGCAAGACGGTTGCCATTGTCGGGCCATCGGGCGCCGGCAAGTCGACCATTTCGCGGCTGCTGTTCCGCTTTTACGACATCCAGGGCGGCAAGATTCTGATCGACGGCCAGGACATTCGCGACGTGACTCAGCAGAGCTTGCGCGCGGCGATCGGCATGGTGCCGCAGGACACCGTGCTGTTCAACGACACCATCGCCTACAACATCCGCTACGGCCGCGTCGATGCCAGCGAGGAGGATGTGCGCAAGGCGGCAGAACTCGCCCAGATCGGGCCGTTCATCGAGCGGCTGCCCGACGGCTACCGTTCGATGGTCGGAGAGCGCGGACTGAAACTGTCCGGCGGTGAGAAGCAGCGCGTGGCGATCGCCCGCACCATTTTGAAGGCGCCGCCGATCCTTATGCTCGACGAGGCGACCTCGGCTCTCGACAGCCATACCGAACAGGAGATCCAGGCGGCGCTCGACCTCGTCAGCAAGGGTCGCACCACCATCGTCATCGCCCACCGGCTGTCGACGGTGATTTCGGCCGACGAGATCATCGTGCTGCAGGACGGCCAGATCGCCGAGCGCGGCACACATGCCGCCTTGATGCGCAAGGCCGGCCTGTACGCGTCGATGTGGGATCGCCAGCGTGAGGCAACCGAGGCCGAGGAGCGGTTGCGCATTGCTCGCGAGCGCGACGAGTTCGGCGTTGTCGTCCGCCGCCGCCCCTCCGAGGTGTCGTAGCCCCTACGGCCAGCCAGCGCCCGGCGCGGAAGCTTCGATGCTGAGCACCTGGCCGGTGCGCGCATCGCTGATCATGTGCTCGAAGCCGCGCCATTCGGCAGCGACGATGAACAGCGTCTTGCCGTCGGCGCCGCCGAGCATGCAGGCAAAGCAGCCGCGATCGGCATCGACACTGTCGAGCATCGCCCCGCCCTCGCGCACCCGCACGCAGTGCCGGTTGGGGACGTCGGCATACCAGATGGCGCCTTCGGCATCGAGGCAGATGCCGTCGGGAAAGCCGTTGCCGAGGTCGGCCCATCGCCGCCGGTTGGCAAGGCCGCCATCGGCGGCGATGTCGAAGGCGGTCAGCCTGTTGGCGTGGGACTCGGCGACGATCAACGTCTTGTTGTCAGGCGACACCGCCATCCCATTGGCGAAGGCGATCTTGTCCGCCACCTGCCGCACCGACCCGTCCGGTGCAATCAGCACGATGGTGCCGGGGCCGAAATGCTGGCCGGGAACCGGCGCTGGCCCACCGCCATTGACGTAGATGTTGCCGCGCCCGTCGACGACGATCTCGTTCCAGGCGTTCCCTGAGAGGTGTCGCAGATCGGCGTGGGTGACCAGCGTCCCGTCTGCTTCCTGCCGCAGCACCAAGCCCTCACGCCCGCAGACGACGACCAGGCGACCGTCCGGCAGCCAGTCGACCGAATAGGGCAGGGTGGCCGGCACGGTGAGCATGATCTCACTGTTGCCGTCGGCATCGACGGCGATGATCTGGCCCGTTCCCCAGTTGCAGAACCAAAGCCTGCCATCATGCCAGCGCGGCGATTCGCCGAACGCCAGACCGTTCATCACGACCCGCGCTTCCTTTGCTGCTGATTTCCGTGACAGCATTTGTTGCCTCCAGCTTTCGTTCGGCGGGCGCTTTGACAAGGCCCGTATCTCCAAGGACGCATGAGGCCGGTTCGCCCCGACACCAGTCATGCCTTTTTTGGACAGGCGCATTGGACCCTTCCAACGCCCGCGATCGGCTAATGCGGACGAGAACGCCGGATCCGGCGTTCCCTCATTGTCGCGTTGCGGCCACAGGGTGTTTCCGCTATTGAGGCCGGACCTGAAACTAGGCTGTTTCCATTCCATGGACCTCGTCGACACGATCAAGAAAACGTTGGTTCCGATCCATCGCGAAGGCTATCCGTTTATCGCCGCCTTCGCAGCGGTGACGCTTTTCCTCGGCTATTTCTCTTCGATCCTGTTCTGGGTCTGCCTCATCCTGACGGCCTGGTGCGTCTATTTCTTCCGCGATCCCGAGCGCGTCACGCCGGTCGACGACCGGCTGGTGGTGAGCCCGGCCGATGGCATCATCACGGCGGTCGGTCCGGCAGTGCCACCGCGCGAACTTGGCCTCGGCGGCGGCGAGATGACCCGCATCTCGGTGTTCATGGACGTCTTCTCCTGCCACGTGAACCGGGCTCCGGTGCGCGGCCGCATCACAAGGATAGAGCATCGGCCCGGCCAGTTCCTCAACGCCGCACTTGACAAGGCGAGTGCCGACAACGAGCGCAACGGCCTGGTCATCGACAGCCCCAACGGCACGGTGGCCGCGGTGCAGATCGCCGGTCTGGTGGCGCGGCGCATCGTCTGCTGGGCCGAGACCGGCGGCACGATCGGCATCGGCGAGCGCTTCGGGCTGATCCGCTTCGGCTCGCGCGTCGATGTGTTCCTGCCGTCGACCGCAACGCCCCGTGTCGCCGTCGGCCAGACTGCGGTCGGCGGTGAAACCATACTGGCCGAATTCGGCGGCGTTGCCGCAACGCCGCTCGTGCGGGTGTCCTGAGCCGTGGGCGCGCCGTTCAAGAAATTCGAGGCGCATGGCAGCGGCGGCCCGCGCATCCGTGAAATTCCGATGCGCATGGTGCTGCCCAATCTCGTCACAGTGCTCGCCATCTGCGCCGGCCTCTCGGGCATCCGCTTCGGCTTCGAAGGCCGTTTCGAGCCGGCAGTGGTGATGGTGCTGCTGGCCGCCTTCCTCGACGGCATCGACGGCCGCCTGGCACGCATGCTGAAGGCGACGTCCAAATTCGGCGCGCAGATGGATTCGCTCGCCGACATCGTCAATTTCGGCGTAGCGCCCGCGCTGGTGCTCTATGCCTTCCTGCTCGACCAGGCCGGCTCGCCGGGCTGGATTGCCGCGCTCCTGTTCACCATCGCCTGCGGCCTGAGACTCGCTCGCTACAACGTGCTCGACGAAGATACTGATCGCCCGCAGTGGCAGGCCGAGTATTTCGTCGGCGTGCCGGCGCCGGCAGGCGCCGTGCTGGTGATGCTGCCGCTTTACCTGTACTTCCTGCGGCTTGGTGTGGAGCCGTCCCGCCCTGCCGCCTTCATCGCCGCCGGTTTCACCGTTCTGATAGCCTTCCTGCTGGTCAGCCGGCTGCCGGTCTATTCCGGAAAAAGCCTGAAAGTCCCGGGCGACAAGGTGCTGCCGATCATCCTCGGTGTGGTCCTCTACATCCTGCTGTTGATGACCTATCCCTGGTACACGCTGACGGCGTCGGTTGCCGGCTATCTGCTCTTCCTGCCGCTCAGCATCCGCGCCTATTCCAGGCGCGCCAAGCGCGAAGGCGAGAAGGTGCCGCCTTCGGACTTCGGCTGACAGATCTGTCGCCAATTCGCTGATAGTTCAATTAGTTCAAGTCGGACGCATCCCGCTCTAGCGGGAACCTGCCGGCGTCTTGACCGTTCTGTCTCAGCGGGCGAGGCGAGCGACGTCGCGAACGCCTCGCTATCAGCCCTTGAAGCTGCTGTCCCAGGCGCAGGAGCTTAAAGAAGAGTGAGGAGAAATGGCTGTCGTCCTCATTGGCGCGTTGCTCATTGTCGCTGGCGTGGTGTATATGGCCGGCGCAGCCCTTTGGCGTGGGCGGCTCAGCGATCCGGCGCCTGCTCGCGCGGCGCCGGATCGCTCGACGCCAAATCTTGCAACGCCAGGCCCGACACTTGAGCCGCGGCGGCGCGGCCTCGGTTTCCTCGGCCTGTCGCAGAACTGGCCGGGCCTGCTGATGATGGCGGTCGGGTTCATCCTGCTGTTGTCGGTGGTGGTCCTCTAATGCATGTCGCCCAAAAGTGCGCAGCGGTTTTGGGACAACGAGATGCATTCAAGCAAGAACTTAAAGCGCCTCGCATAAATCCCTTCAGACGCGACGCGCTTTAGGCGCTAGGCCGCCGCGCTGAGCCCCAGTCGGTCAATCGCCAGTTTGCGGGTCGAGACGTAGTCGGTCTTGCCAGAGCCCAGCACCGGGATTTCCTCGACCTTGACGATGTCGTTCGGCACCATCAGATCGGCCGCGCCGGCTTGTCTGCCGAATTTGCGCAATTCATCGGGGTCGGCGTCATCGGCGGTGGTGACCAGCACGATACGCTCGCCGCGGCGCTTGTCCGGCACCGCCACCACAGCGTGGTGCTCTTCCGGCCACAGCGACTGCACCAGCATCTCGACCGCGCCCAGCGACACCATCTCGCCGGCGATCTTGGCGAAGCGCTTGGCCCGGCCGCGAATGGTAATGAAGCCCTCGCGGTCGACAGAAACGATGTCGCCGGTATCGTGCCAGCCGTCGAGCGGCTGCAATTCCCCGGGCCGATCTGAGGTCATGTAGCCCATCATCAAATTCGGCCCCTTGAGCAATAACCGTCCGGCGCCGCTGATGCCCTCGACCGGCTCGAGCTTCATGCGCATGCCCGGCAACAGTCGCCCGACCGTGCCGTCGCGGCCGTGGATGGCGGTGTTGACGGCAACGACGGGCGCTGCCTCGGTCAGCCCGAAACCTTCGATGATCTCGGCCTGGAAGCGCTCCCGGTAGACGCGGCGCGTCTCCGGTTTCACCGCTTCGGCGCCGGCGACGATGAAGCGCAGGCTGGAGAAATCGCCGTCCTTGGCGGTGCGCGCATAGTTGGCGAGGAACGTGTCGGTGCCGAACATGACCGTCGGCCTTGCCTTGCGTGCGACCTCGGGGATCAGCTTGTAGTGCAGCGGCGAGGGGTAGAGGAACAGTTTCACGCCGGTGACCAGCGGCAGGATGGTGCCGCCGGTGAGCCCGAACGAGTGGAACACCGGCAGCACGTTGAGCAGGATGTCTGCCGGCGAGATGGTGATGCGGGCCTCAGCCTGCATGGCGTTGGCGAGAAGATTTCTGTGCGACAGGACCACCGCCTTCGGCGTGCCTTCCGAGCCTGAGGTGAACAGGATCACCGCTGGTTTGGCCGCATTCTGCGGCTGCAGCGGCCAGCGCCACAGCAAGGCGGCGGCGAGCTTGTCCAGTACGGTTACGCTGGCCCGCACATCCTCCAGCCACAACAGCCTGGCGCCGCCTTCTTCTACCGCCGCGACGATGTCAGCGAGGCTGGCCTTGTCGACAAAGGCGCGCGACGAGACCACGGTGCGGATCTCCGCCGTGCGCACGGCGGCGGTGACGCTGGCCGGGCCTGCGGTGTAGTTGATCATCGCCGCCACCCGGCTCGCCGACAACAGGCCAACGAGTGACAGCACGACACCGTTGGCGTTGGGCAGCAGCACTCCAACCGCTTCATTCGGCGCCGTCACCGCCTCGAAGCGGCGGCCCAGCACCCGCGCGCCGATGAACAGCTTTCTGTAATTCAGCGTGCCGCTGACCACGTCTTCGACGATAGGATGCGAGGCGCCGACACGGTCGGCGGCGTCGCGTATGGCGAGGAACAGGCCGCGGTCAAGATCGCTGCCGAAAAGCTGGGCTTCGGCGAAACGGTCGAACAGCGCATTGGTGTTCGAAGACTGATCAGGGTTTCGCGCTACCAACTCGGCGATGGTCATCGGCTCCAGCACGCTGATCGACAGGCTTGGAAACCAGCGCCGCGGCGCCTTGTCCGCCGGCGTCAGCGATACCGGCAGCGTGCGCGCGCCGGCAACGAAGATCGGCACGATGCGGGCGTCGGCCTGCATGGCGATGCGGGTGACGGCGCGAAACAGGCGAAATGTCTTGATGTCAGGCTCGACCGCATCCGGCAGATAGACGGCAAGGCGGCCCTTGCCCTTCAGCACCCGCACCAGCCGGCGGCTGACGAAGACATGCTCGGCGTTGAAAGCGATGGTGCGGCCAAGCTCGCGCCATGGTTCGAGCCAGGGAGATCGCGCCGAGACCTCGTCGAGGATGTGCAGCGTGTCTTCCGGCAGCAGCGACAGCATCAGCGCCGGTTCGAGACGCGACTGGTGCGAAATGACGTAAATGACCGGGGCGGCTGTTCTGCGGGCGATCTTGATACGATCATCGGCAATCCGGTAGGCGAGCTTGAACGGCACATAGAGCAGCGCCTGCGTGAAGCGCAGGCCGAGGCGGAATTTTTCCACCACGCCGATCAGCAGCCAGGCCGCGACGAGACCCGCAAGCAGCGCCAGTGTCAGGATCATGCCGCGTCTCTCCCAACAGATTTTGACCTCGCGGCTCTTCGTGACCGCTTCGATGAGAACCTAGACGAAGTGGGCTCAACGTCAATGCGGAGGTGCGGTACCTTCGCATTACTGGCCCGGCCGGCCATGAAAAGTGCGGCGTCTATGTTTCCTTGTGACGGAGAAAGCGCCTGCGGCATGAGCCTGGATTGATGGGGGCGGCTCACGCCGCCTTCAATCTCCCGCTGATGAAGCGGAATTCCTGTGTCTTGCCACCATAGCCATAGGCGGCGGCCGGGACTTCATGCACGAAGGCATAGCTCTCCTCATGCAGCTTGCCCAGCAGGCTGCCAAAGCCAAGGAAGAGCGCCTTGAGATAGGCCTCCAGCTCAAGCTTGGTGTTGGTGCCGTCGACCACCTTGATGTCGAGCCAGAAACTGTTGGCGCCATGCTCGGCCAGCGACTTTCCGCCGGCGAACCAGTGCTCGGGGTCATGATAGGAAATGGCCACCGCTGTGATCGTCGCATCCTTGCGCAAATGCGTCGCGGTCAGTTCGGTCACCTGCTTGGCGATAGCGGCGGACAAAGCGGCATCGGGCTTGCCGGTGACGCTGACATTGATGATCGGCATAATTTCTCTCCTCGGGTTACGCGGCGTCTGTTCGCCGTCAGAAATCTTTGCCATCGCTCCTGCGTTATGAAAATCGAATTGTTTTCAGGGAAAACTTTGATACTGTCGAATTATGACAATGCTCGACCCCGACCTCCTCAAAACCTTTCTCGCCTTCGTCGACCGCGGCTCGCTGGCGCAGGCGGCGTCATTTGTCGGGCGCTCGGCGTCGGCGGTGACCACGCAGATGCAGCGGCTTGAGGAGATTGTCGGCGAACCACTTCTGGTGCCGCAGGGAAGAGGGCGCGTCCTGACGCCGGCGGGCGAAGATCTGGCCGGTCATGCGCGGCGCATCCTTGCTGTGCATCGCGAAGCGTGGCTGGCCCTCAAGGGCGTGCGAGCGGATGGGCGCGTGGCCATCGGCACGACACAAGATTTCGCCGACAGCGGCCTCCCGGATTTGCTCAGGGCCTTTGCCGCGAGCTATCCGCGCGTCAGGATCGAACTGCGCGTCGGCCGCTCCGCCGAATTGGCCGAGGCGCTGCAAACCGGCATCCTCGATCTGATGGTCGCCATGCGACAGGCTCCGGCGCCGGACGAGATCAGTGTGCTCCGCGAGCCGATGATGTGGCTCTGTTCGCAAAGAGGCTTGGCCACACACCAGGACGAACTGCCGCTGGCGCTACTCGATCCGCATTGCGGCTTTCGCGAAGCGGCGATCGCTGCACTCGACAGGGCAGGTCGCCGCTACCGCATCGCCGCCGGCAGTGCCAGCCTGGCCGGGCTGCGCACGGCGGTGAATGCCGGCATTGCCCTGACGCTGCGGACGGCGCGCTTTGCCCATTCCGGCATCGTCGAGGCGCCGCGCGACCTTGGGCTGCCGCAGGTTCCCATCGCCGAGTTCGCCATCCGGCTGCGCCAGGATGCCGAGCCCCCGGCCCAGGATCTGGCTGCGCTGTTCAGCGGCAACCTTGCCTTGGCAGGCGCACCGAGCTGATTTCGCAAAAGAAAAAGCCGACCTTGCGGTCGGCTATAGGTTAGACGGGCCGAGGGGTTTGGGGGGACTTGGATGACCCGTCAAAGCCAACAATGCCTGAACCTGTTGATGGTTCCATGACCTTGCTAATTTATTTGCACCCGCAGATTTATTTTCGGGGGCTAATTTTTCTCAGGCAGAGCGCTGCCTGGCCGCCAGTCGCGCCCGCCATGGGCGAACACCGCGCAGAGCACGATGGCGCCGCCGATCATGCTGGCTGCTGGCGGGACCTCGGCCAGGAACAGGAAGGCGAACAGGATCGCGAACGGCACTTCAGCCGAGCCCAGCAGGCCGGATTCGGCAGCCGGAATGAGCCGCGCGCCCTCCGTCCACAGAATAGAGGCCAGCGCGAACGACGTGCCGAAGGTGACGAGCAACACTGCGTCCCTGGCCGAGACTGCCAATGGATCGGCGACGAACCAACCGAGCACGAACAAAAGGAATGCCGACACCGCCCCGGCCCACACCACCGGCGTGTCGCGGAAAGCCCGCACCATGATCATGTAGAGCGCGCTGCCGATTGTCATCAGCAGCGCCAGCCCGTTGCCGAACAGATGGCCGGTGCCGAAGCCGGACCAGACCATGATCGCCACGCCGCTGAGCGACACGGCGGCGGCGGCAAGCGTCTGCAGCCGGAAGCGCTGACGAACCAGAATGAAGGCAAGCAGCGCGGTGACGAAGGGCGCGGTGGCGTAGATGATCGCAACATTGGCGACGAAGGTGAACTTGAACGCCGCGATGAAGGCGATGCTGGCTAGCGCGCCCTCGATCGCCAACAGCCAGCCGCGCCAGCCGAGGCGCAGGCTTTCACGCCCACTGGATTGGCGGCGCCAAAGCACATAGAGGCTGATCAGGATCGAGCCGACGAAGCCGCGCCAGCAGGTGATGGTGAGCGGATCGGCATGGATCGACTTGGTCAATACGCCGGTAAGGCCGAACACCGCCGCCGACGCCGAAACCAGGATGATGCCAAGGGTGCGCTCGGCGGTGGTCTCAGGCATGGTTAGGGATCCCGTCATGTCACCAGACTATGCTGCCTTGTCCTGACACCATACTGTCAGCAGGATTGCCGTATCCTGCAGCCGCCTGCGGAAATGTTCGTTGCAAGTCGATTCATCTCATCAAAGGCCGATGTGTCAGCTCGACACGAAATGTCCATCCCTTTCGCACGGCTCCTGCGGACCGCGAACATCCCTGTTGGCTCGGCCCCTGGGTCAGCCCGATAGAAAGGCGGTCCACAGCAACGAGGTGATTCGTGAGCTCTTCCGCCCAGTTCCTGAATGCTTCCGAAGCCGCCGGCCGGCTCGGTGTGTCGGCCAAGGCCCTGCGGCTTTATGAGCAGCGCGGCCTGATCGCTCCGATCCGCACCGCGGCCGGATGGCGGGCCTACGGTCCTGTCGAAATGAGCCGGGGCGCAGAGATCGCGGCCCTGCGCGCGCTTGGCTTCAGCTTGGCCCAGGTGGCGCGGGTGTTGGAGGGTGACTCGCGGGGCATGGAGCCGGCCTTGGCCGCGCACCAGTCAGCACTCGAGAGCCGGCTGCGCCAGCTTGTCGGCGTAATAGAGAAGATCGGTAGCCTGCGGGACGACCTCGCTCGAGTCGAAGCGCCAAGCGCCGGGGAACTGGCGCGCCTGCTGGCGCCAGAGGCTACGCTCAGCGTCGCTTTCGACCTTCCCTGGCCTTGGGGAGGCGAGCGGTTCGAACTGGGACAGATCCGACCGCTGAACTACATCATCGGCCCGCTGGGCAGTGGCAAGACCCGGCTGGCTCAGCGCCTGGCCGAGACATTGCCTGACGCCGCCTTCCTTGGCTTGGACCGACTGGCGAATGGCTGTGCGGCGGCTCTGGCTCGTGTGGACGCCGACCCAGCTCTCAGGTCGCGGGTCGATCAGACGCTAGCCTGGCTCGTCGAGGACGGTGCCGCGGTGTCCGACGCAATGATCGCTCTACTCGTCGGATTGGAAGCCGAAGGTCCGGCCATCCTGGTCGTCGACATGATCGAACAAGGGCTGGATCACGCCTCGCAAGAAGCCCTGATTGCCCATTTGCGTCGCCGCGGCCCCGGCGGTCGACCGCTTTTTCTGCTCACGCGCTCCTGCGCGATACTGGACCTGGCGGCGGTCGGCACCGACGAAGCGATCATCCTCTGCCCCGCCAATCACAGCCCGCCAACCTGCGTCGCCCGGTACCCCGGCACTCCCGGCTACGAGGCCGTCGCCACCTGCCTGGCCTCACCCGAGGTGCGGGCGCGGACGGATGGCGTCATCGCGTGGCGGCCCCGGGTCGCATGAAAGGGCACCAGGTCTAACGACGCGGCAATGTCTGGACAGCTTGTCAGTCCGATCCAAATGTCGTGAAATCGAGGCCGGTTCTATTCGAGTATCCTGACGAGCGCTAAAGCTGACTGCCGAAAAGGGTTTGACATGGACGCGACCGGACTGAAGGCCACGCAGGCGCCGCTCAAGGAGGCGTATCGTGACGACGCATCATGCGCGCTGATCACGCTTCGGGCCAAGGGCTCGATCGACGACCAGTCGATCGCCTGCAAGGTCGAGACCGGCAGGGCGCTCGCCGTTGCCGGTCTGCATCCGGCTACCGGCGGTTCGGGGCTCGAACTGTGCTCGGGCGACATGCTGCTGGAGGCGCTGGTCGCTTGCGCTGGCGTAACGCTGAAGGCAGTGGCGACGGCGCTGGAGTTCAAACTCGGCGCCGCCACGGTGGAGGCCGAAGGCGATCTCGATTTTCGCGGCACCTTAGGCGTGGCAAAAGATGCGCCGGTCGGCTTCCGCGCCATCCGGCTGAATTTCGGCCTCGACACCGACGAGCCACAGGAGCGCGTCGACGCGTTGCTCAAGCTGACCGAACGCTATTGCGTGGTGTTTCAGACCATCAACACCAGGCCGGAACTGACGGTCAGCGCGCAGCGTTGAAACGCGCGCCCCCAGCTACTCACTTTCGCCCTCGTCGGCGAACGGCGAGGCGCTCGGCACACACTGCACCGACCAGCCGGCCGGCGTTGGCTGCTTCTGATATTCGGTGACGGCGAAGGCGCACTGTTCGCGAGTGTCGAACGTGCTGGGCAGCACCACCATGCCGCCTTGCGGGCCGGCAATCACCAGATACCAGACCAGCGCTACGCTCGAAGCCATGGAGATTTCCTCGCTTGTTGTGGGAGTCGGGTGATCCTATCAACTCCGGGCGATCGGCGAAAGCGCGGCCGGGCGCGGTGGGTCGCCACGCCAGCGTGATGTTCTGCGTTTGTTGGGCCAGATCAGTTCACGGCAAAGCAATAGAACAGGCCGTCGCCGCCGGTGCTCCTCAGGGCCTCCTGACTGCAGCCGCCGCGTGAAGCGTGCGA
Organism: Mesorhizobium sp. WSM2561; assembly: GCF_000513915.1. Taxonomy (NCBI): domain Bacteria; kingdom Pseudomonadati; phylum Pseudomonadota; class Alphaproteobacteria; order Hyphomicrobiales; family Phyllobacteriaceae; genus Mesorhizobium; species Mesorhizobium sp. WSM2561. The sequence goes on along the minus strand of NZ_AZUX01000007.1, from coordinate 78,055 downwards.
GGAATTCCACGATTTGGCGGCGGCCGAATCGTCGAGACCGGTGCGGTCGTGATGGCCCGTCATTGCCGCGCCTTCCGCTCCGCTGAGCGTCCAGTCGCCGCAAGTCTGGTCGGCAATTTTCGTGCCGTCGGGCTTGGAGCCGGTCAGCACGTCGTGCCGGTTGGGCTTGTCGCCGCGGCCGTTGACCACTTCGCCCTTTTCGTTGAGCGCTGTTTGCTTGGTGATGGCGTTGGCATCGCTATGCAGCGAAGCGACATCGTCGGCGATCTTGACGCCCTTGGCGTTGAACCACGGTCCCGTGCCAATGCGATCGCGTGCATCGGTGTCGCTGGTCGAGAGGTAGGCGTGCCATGTCTTGCCCGTAACGCCCGCGGCTTCAGCCAGCGAGGCGCAATGCGCATCGGCGCCCGCGAGGCCGCCGAGATCGGCGCCCTTGCCCGAGCCGACGCTGGTGACGAAGAAGCTCATCGTCGCATCCTGCGAGGATGCAACGCCGATGGCTGCCAGAGATGCAGCGGCGGTGACGAGAAGCAGTCTGCGCATGGTGGTCCTCCGTTTCGAAAATCTGGCATTCCAATAACGTCGGCGGCGGCGCAATTCTTCCGTCGAAATGCGCGATGCGTCTACTCCGGTTGCCGGTAGGCAACAAAGCGGTTGTGCTTGGCCTGGAAGATCAGCCCGGTTTCCGTAAGCGCAGGGCTGGCCAGCGGCACGATGCGTTTGGCGATCTCTGAAGGATGCGGCAGCGTCTCCGGATCCTCGCCGGGCACCGCCTGCGCACGCATGGCGGTGCGGGTGGCGCCGGGATCGGCGGCATTGACCCTGAGCGCCAAGTTTTCCGTCTCATGCGCCCAGGAACGCATCATCGTCTCGACTGCCGCCTTCGACGCCGCATAGGGCGCCCAGAAGGCCCGCGCCGAATGGGCGGCATTGGAGGAAAGCACGATGGCACGGCCGGCGTCGGAGAGCCTGAGCAACGGGTCGACCGAGCGGATCAGCCGCCATGTCGAGGTAACGTTGATGGTCATCACCTTCTCGAAGGTCTTGGCCTCGACATGGCCGATCGGCGAGATGACGCCGAGCACCGCCGCATTGGCGACCAGGATGTCGAGCTTGCCCCATCGCTCATGGATGGCGCCGCCCAGCCGGTCGATGCCGGCCATGTCAGCGAGGTCCAGCGGCACCAGCGTCGCCTGTCCGCCCGTTGCCTTGATCTGGTCGTCGAGTTCCTCCAGTCCGCCGACGGTGCGGGCAACCGCGATGACGTGCGCTCCAGCGGCGGCAAGTTCCAGGGCGATGAAGTAGCCGATGCCGCGCGAGGCGCCGGTGACGACCGCGACGCGGCCGGAAAGGTCGAGGCTAGGGGCAGGGATCATGCGAGGGCCTCCGTGAGCAGGCGTGAAAACACCGCCCTCTGTCCTGCCGGACATGTGCGGCAGGACAGAGGGGGTAAACTCGGGAAGGCAATTGGTGCTCCGGCAATCCTACGCCCCGCCCGCCGCCAGCAGCGACAGCGTGCGCACATTGTCGGAGCCTTCGAAGTCGGCGAGCCGGGTCGGATATTGCCCGGTGAAGCAGGCGTCGCAGAATTGCGGCTGCTCATTGTCGCGGCCGGCCTCGCCGACGGCGCGGTAGAGCCCGTCGATCGACAGGAAACCGAGCGAATCGACGCGGATGAACTCGGCCATCTCTTCCACCGACATGCGCGACGCCAGCAGCTTCGACTTCTCCGGCGTATCGACGCCATAGAAACAGGAAGCGCGCGTCGGCGGCGAGGCGATGCGCATGTGCACTTCCTTGGCGCCGGCATCGCGCACCATCTGCACGATTTTTTGGCTGGTGGTGCCGCGCACGATCGAATCGTCGACCAGCACCACGCGCTTGCCTTCGATCATACGGCGGTTGGCGTTATGCTTGAGCTTGACGCCCATGTGGCGGATCGAATCGCCGGGCTGGATGAAGGTGCGGCCGACATAGTGATTGCGGATAATGCCGAGCTCGAACGGGATGCCCGCGGCTTGCGAAAAGCCGATCGCCGCCGGAGTGCCGCTGTCCGGCACCGGCACGACGATGTCGGCCTCGACCGGGCTTTCGAGCGCCAGCTCGGCGCCGATGCGCTTGCGCACCTCGTAGACGTTGCGGCCCTCGACCGACGAATCCGGACGCGCGAAATAAACATATTCGAAGATGCAGAAGCGGGTCTTCTGCGGCTCGAACGGAAACAGGCTCTCGATGCCCTTGGCGGTGACGACGACCATCTCGCCGGGCTTCAGGTCGCGCACGAAACGCGCGCCGATGATGTCGAGCGCGCAGGTTTCGGAAGCCAGGATCCAGGCGCCGTCGAGATCGCCGAGCACCAGCGGCCGGATGCCGAGCGGATCGCGGCAGCCGATCATCTTCTTTGAAGTCATCGCCACCAGCGAGAAGGCGCCTTCGACCTGGCGCACCGCATCGATGAAGCGCGAGTTGAGATCGCGTTCCCTGCTGGTGGCGACCAGATGCAGCAGTGTCTCGGTGTCGGAGGTCGACGAGAAGATCGCGCCCTGTTTCTGAAGCGCGCGCTGCACCGTCATGGCGTTGGTGAGGTTGCCGTTGTGGGCGACGGCGAAGCCGCCATCGGCGAGTTCGGCGAAAAACGGCTGGATGTTGCGCTGGCCGGCGCCGCCTGTGGTGGCGTAGCGCGTGTGGCCGATGGCGCGGTTGCCTTGCAGGCTGTCGATGACGCGCTGTTTGGTGAACGTATCGCCGATCAGGCCGACATGATGTTCGACATGGAACTGCGTGCCGTCATAGGAAACGATACCGGCCGCTTCCTGGCCGCGGTGCTGCAACGCATGCAGGCCGAGCGTGACGATAGCCGCAGCGTCCTGCCGGCCAAAAATACCGAACACGCCGCATTCGTCATGGAAATGATCGTCAGCTTCGGCGGAAAGCACGTCGTCTGCGTCTGCCATCTTCAGCTCCGCTAAAGTCGCTATATAGTGTGATGACGGCTCGAGAGCAACGTAGAGTTTGCGGCCTTCACATGATCGTCAGTTTGCAGGCGCCGGATTGGCCGGTGCATTGTCAGCCGGTGGCGCGTCGGTCTCGCTGCCGTCGGGCGCCGGAGCATCGTCGCCGGTTGCCGGTGCGTCCGCCGCGGGTGCATCCGCTGCCGGAGGTGTCTCGGTGCCGGTCTCGGGTGCCGGCTGATTCGGATTGAGCCTGTTGAGGATCGCGTTTTCCGGATCCTCGGGCAGCAGGCTTTCGAGCTTGGCGCCGATCGATTCGAGCAGCGGCCTTGACTTGGCATCTGCGACCCAGCCCGGAGCCTTGGGGCCGGCCAGCCAGTTGAAGAACAGCAGGGCCACCGCGACGACCAGGATGCCGCGCGCCGCGCCATAGAGGAAACCAAGCGTGCGGTCGAGCGCGCCGACCCTGGAATCGATGATCCAGTCGGCGAGCTTCATGGTGATGATGGAGACGACGATCAGCGCGACGATGAAGACGATGCCGGCGGCCACCACCATGGCAATCTTCTCATTGTCGACATAGGGCTGAACGTAAGGCAGGACCGGTTGATAGAAAAAGAACGCTGCCGCGGCCGCCGCTATCCAGGAGATGACGGAAAGGACCTCGCGCGAAAAGCCGCGAACCATGGCGAGCATCGCCGAGACCAAGGTGAAGCCGACGAGAATTCCGTCAAGCAGCGTAATCGGCATGTCTTTTGCCCCACTTCATGAGCCGCGTCATTCTTGCTCGTCGGCGCGGCTGCGCCGTGAGCCGGCTATGCGTGCCACGAGATCGGCAAGCTCGGTGGGCTGGAAAGCGCCGGCCCCTATCCCCCCGGCAAGTTCCTCGCTGCCCAAGGGCAGAACCGCGCTTCCAAAACCCAGCTTTTCGGCTTCCTTCAGGCGCTGCTGCGCGTGCGCAACCGGCCTCACGGCGCCCGAAAGGCTGATTTCGCCGAAATAGACGCAATCGGCGGGAAGGGCAAGACCGGTGAGCGAGGAAACCAGTGCGGCCGCCACCGCCAGATCGGCGGCCGGCTCCGAGATACGGTAGCCGCCGGCGACGTTGAGATAGACGTCATGCGTGCCGAAGCGGACTCCGCAATGGGCTTCAAGGACGGCAAGGATCATCGACAGCCGGGCGCCGTCCCAGCCGACGACGGCGCGGCGCGGCGTGCCCAGCGACGACGGCGCCACCAGCGCCTGGATCTCGACCAGCACCGGCCTGGTACCTTCCATGCCGGCGAAAACCGCGGCGCCCGGCGCTTTCGCATGGCGTTCGCCGAGAAAAAGCTCGGATGGATTGGCGACCTCGCGCAGGCCCATATCAGACATTTCGAAGACGCCGATCTCGTCGGTCGGTCCGAAGCGGTTCTTGACCGTGCGCAGGATGCGGTAGTGGTGGCCGCCTTCGCCCTCGAAATAAAGCACCGCGTCGACCATATGCTCGACGACGCGCGGCCCGGCGATCTGGCCTTCCTTGGTGACGTGGCCGACAAGCACAATCGCCGCGCCTGTGGATTTGGCATAGCGGATCATCGCCTGGGCGGCGGCACGCACCTGGGTGACGGTGCCGGGCGCCGAATCGGCCATGTCGGTCCACAAGGTCTGGATCGAATCGAGGATCACCAGGTCCGGCCGCTTGCCGTCGGCGATGGTGGCGAGGATGTCCTCGACATTGGTTTCGGCGGCAAGCTCCACCGGAGTATCGGCGACGCCGAGCCGCTGCGCGCGGAGCCGGATCTGGGCGACCGCCTCTTCGCCCGAGACGTAGACGATGCGGTGGCCCTTGGACGCCAGTGCTGCGGCCGCCTGGGTCAACAGCGTCGACTTGCCGATGCCGGGATCGCCGCCGACCAGAAGGGCCGAGCCGCGCACGAAACCGCCGCCGGTGGCGCGGTCGAGCTCGCCGATGCCGGAAACGATGCGTGGCGCGTCCTCGATGTCGCCGGACAAAGTCGTGAGCACCACCGCGCGGCCCTTGCGCGCATTGCGGGTGTTGGCCGGCCCCGACCCGATGCCGCCGGACGTGCCCTCCTCGACCAGCGTGTTCCACTCGCCGCAGGCATCACATTTGCCAGCCCAGCGCTGATGCACCGAACCGCAATTCTGGCAGATGAACTGGACGCGGGACTTGGCCAAGCTTTACCCTCCCGCCTGCTGGTGAGAGCTGTGATCCTTCGCGCCCCCCTCTGTCCTGCCGGACATCTCCCCCACTTGGGGGGAGATCGGATTGCGCGTCGGGTTTCGCCAATTTTCAGCGTTGCAGAAAAGATCCCCGCCGCGGGTGACGGCCAATCTCCCCCCTTGTGGGGGAGATGTCCGGCAGGACAGAGGGGGGCGCCGTAGAGCGCTGCTATCCCGCATCTTGGGTGCGACGTCGGACAAGCGGCTACTCAAACCTCTCCGCAATATGATGCTCCTCGGCGAGGTCGGAGAAGCGGGTGAACTCGCCCTGGAAGGCGAGGCTGACCGAGCCGGTCGGTCCATGGCGCTGCTTGGCGACGATGACCTCGGCCTTGCCGCGCATCTCGTTCATCTCGTGTTCCCATTTGATGTATTCGTCGGTGCCCGGCTTCGGCTCGCGGTTCTTCAGGTAGTATTCCTCGCGGTAGACGAACATCACCACGTCGGCATCCTGCTCGATCGAACCCGATTCGCGCAGGTCCGAGAGCTGCGGGCGCTTGTCGTCGCGGCTTTCGACCTGACGCGACAGCTGCGACAGCGCGATGATCGGCACGGCAAGCTCCTTGGCCAGCGCCTTCAGGCCGGTGGTGATCTCGGTGATCTCCTGCACGCGGTTCTGCGAGGACTTGGCGCTCGACCCTTGCATCAGCTGGATATAGTCGATGACGATGACGTCGAGGCCGCGCTGGCGCTTCAGCCGCCGCGCCCGCGCCGACAGCTGGGCGATCGAGATGCCGCCGGTCTGGTCGATGAACAGCGGGATCTTCTGCATGGTCTGCGAACAGGCGACCAGCTTTTCGAAATCCATTTCGCTGATCTCGCCGCGGCGGATTTTCGACGACGGGATTTCGGTCTGTTCGGAAATGATGCGGGTGGCGAGCTGTTCCGACGACATTTCGAGCGAGAAGAAGCCGACGACGCCGCCATTTGCCGCCTTGAACGAACCGTCGGCCTGTTGCGCCGGCACATAGGCTTCGGCGATGTTGAAGGCCATGTTGGTGGCAAGCGAGGTCTTGCCCATGCCTGGGCGGCCGGCGATGATGATCAGATCGGACGGCTGCAGGCCTCCCATGCGGCGGTCGAGATCGCGCAGGCCCGTGGCGACGCCCGACAGGTGCCCGTCGCGCATATAGGCGGCGTTGGCCATGTCGACGGCGGTCTTGACCGCGTCGGTGAAGCTCTCGAAACCGCCATCGTAGCGGCCGGTCTCGGCCAGTTCGAACAGGCGCCGCTCGGCGTCCTCGATCTGCTCGGATGGCGACATGTCGACCGGCGCGTCGTAGGCGATGTTGACCATGTCTTCGCCGACGGTGATCAGGGCGCGTCGCGTGGCGAGATCATAGATGGCGCGGCCGTAGTCGGCGGCATTGACGACGGTGACCGCCTCGACGGCCAGCCGTACCACATATTGCGCAACCGTCATGTCCCCGACCCTCTCGTCGGCCGGCAGAAAGGTCTTCAGCGTGATCGGCGTCGCTATCTTGCCCATACGAATGAGCTCGGCGGCGACGTCAAAGATCTTTCTGTGCAGCGGCTCGTAAAAATGGCCGGATTTCAGGAAATCCGAGACGCGGTAGAAGGCGTCGTTGTTGACGAGGATGGCGCCGAGCAGCGCCTGCTCGGCTTCGATGTTGTTCGGTGCCTCGCGATAGAGCGGTGTTTCCGCCACGCCGAATTTTCGTGCTGCCTCTGCCATAACGTCCCCGATTTCGATGCCGGTCTCTCGATATCAGAACGGGATAGGTCGGTGATGACTTATCTGCATCAGTCTTCATTCAATCAGCTTCGGTGCCCGCGATTCACAGCCAAGATTTTTCGGTGGAAAGAATCTCGATTGACTCGAATCAAGACGGCGAGCCTAGCCGTTCTCGGGCGAGAACAAAACAGGAAAATAGCTGCCAATCACTCCGGCAGTGCGTCGCCCCAGTCGAGCCGCCGCGCGGCCTTGAACACATCGCCGTCGCGCTTGGTGAACAGTTTCTCGTCGGCACCGCCGTCCCTTTCGCAAAGTTTCAGCAGGACCTTGCCCGAGCCTGATTTCGGCGGTGCGATCACACGCGCCTGCGGTGGGGCGACAGCGTGGCGGGAGGCGGCGACATAGATGAATTTCTCGTCCTCCCACGGTACATCGGCGTCCTTGGCCAGCCGGTGCAGACGCGAACGCGCGACACGGCGCGAAAAATGGCACCAGTCGGGCGGCACGAGCGGGCAGGGAGCCGCATGCGGGCAAGGCGCAAGCACGTGCGCGCCCGCCTCGATCAGTTGTCGGCGCACGGCAAGGATGCGCTGCCATCCGGCCGGCGTGCCCGGCTCGACGACCAGAAGCGTGTCGTCGGTCAGCTGCCAGAGCCGGTCGATCAGCTTTGGCAGCGACGCCGGTCCGATCTCGTCCAGCACATAGGCGCAGGTGACCAACTCGGCCGGCTTGAGATCGGCGAGATCGAGAGTGGCATCGCCGGCCAGCCAGGCGACCCTGGCCGTCATCGCCTCGGCGGCAAGCGCCGTGCCAACCCGGCGCACCGCGGCGCTCGCCTCGATCAGCACCGCCTGCTCGAGGTCGGGCCAGAGATCGAGCGCAGCCCAAAGCACGGTGCCAGGGCCGGCGCCGACGTCGAGCAGGGTTTTGGGTGCATGATCGGGCCTTGCCTCGCCGACCGCATCGAGACTGGCACGGATGGCGGCATAGGTCGCCGGCAGCCGCGTCGCTAGATAGGCCTTGACCGCGATCTCCTCGGCCATATGCAGGCGGCCGTCGCGCAGTTCGGCGCGATAGCGGTCCGACAGCGTTTTTGCCGCTTGCTTCAGCGTCGGCAGCGGCACTTTTTCGAGGAGGCGCTCGACGCCCTGTCGAAGCGGGATAGGCAGTTCCATAGCTCAGGCACCCCGAGGTGCGAGCAGGATCACCGAGGCGCCAACGATGCAGAGCGCGGAACCGGCAAGGTCCCAGCGGTCGGGGCGCACGCCTTCCACCAGCCACAGCCATCCGAGCGAGGCGGCGATGTAGACGCCGCCATAGGCGGCATAGGCGCGGCCCGCAGCACTGATGTCTACCAGCGCCAGCAGGAAGCCGAACAAAGCGAGCGAGACCAGGCCTGGCGCCAGCCACAGCGGCGACTTTTCCAGCCGCCACCATGCCCAGATCGAAAAGCAGCCGGCGATCTCGGCAAGGGCAGCAACGATGTAGATGAGATAGGTCATGAAAAAAGTCTCGCGGCGACGGCGAGACCTTTTTCAGCGTGTGGGCCGGCAATGGCAAGCGGCAATGGCGTGATCGCCGGCGGTCTATTCCATATCCGCCACCTTGCGGCGCCGGGCGGGCTTGGCGGCAGGGGCTTTTGGACGATGCCCCATGTCGCGCAGCTGCAACGCCTTCTCGCATTTGGCCATATAGTCACGAGACATCGGCAGCGTGTCGTTCTTCTTGGCGATCTGGATTTGGAAGACCACCAGATCCTGCCAGCGGAAAGCGGCTTCCGAGGCTGCCAGATAGAACTCCCACATGCGGCAAAACCGTTCGTCATAGATCGCCTTGGCCTTGTCGCGGTTGGCGGCAAAGCGCTGGCTCCAATGTCTCAGCGTCTCGGCATAATGTAGCCGCAGGACTTCGATGTCTGTGACGATGAGGCCCGACTTTTCGATCGCCGGCATCACTTCCGAGAGCGAGGGGACGTAGCCGCCCGGGAAAATGTATTTGCGGATGAAGGCGCTGGTTGCCCACGGCGCGCCGGAGCGGCCGATCATGTGCAGCAGCATGACGCCGTCCGGCTTCAAGAGCGTCGCCGATTTGTCGAAGAAGGTGCGGTAGTGGTTGACGCCGACATGCTCGAACATGCCGACCGAGACGACGCGGTCGAAGCGCTCGTTGAGCTCGCGGTAATCCCTCACTTCGAAATGCACGCGGTTTTCCAGGCCTTGCGCATGGGCGCGGTCGGTGGCGACGCCATGCTGCTCGGTCGACAACGTCACACCTTGCACGTCGACGTCGAAGGACTTGGCGAGATAGAGACCGAGCCCACCCCAGCCGGAGCCGATGTCGAGCACCGTCTGGCCGGGCTTCAGCCTGAGCTTGGCGGCAATATGGCGCTTCTTGGCTGCCTGCGCCTCGTCGAGCGTCATGTCAGGTTGCTCGAAATAGGCGCAGGAATACTGCATGTCGTCGTCGAGGAAGAGTCTGTAGAGGTCGCCTGACAGATCATAGTGGCGCTGCACGTTGCGGCGCGCGCGCGCCGCCGTGTTGATCTGCTGCAGGCGGCGGAAAGCGTGACGCAGGCCTTCTATCGCCTTCGACCAGGTGGCATCGATGCCGCCGCTATCCATGTTCTGGAAGGCGATGCGCATCACCCCCAGCACGCCGCCCTCGAGTATGTCGAGCTCACCGTCCATATAGGCTTCCGGCACCGCCAGCATCGGGTCGAAGCTGATGGCGCGCTCGGCATGCGTGGTCTTGATGTGCATGTGCACCAGATCACCGCTGCCGTCACCGAATGTCACCGAGAGGCCTTTCGGTCCGGTGACCTTGAGATTGCCGGTGCGCACCAGGCGGTCGAGAATGCGTTTCAGCAGAATATTCATAAACAATGTCCCCTCTCGGTCACACGCTGTCTCGGCGCATGACCCGACAATCGAAATCGATTTCGGAAAGGATCATGCGCCGAACCAAAGTCCTGCAGCGTCCTTTGCGCGTCCAAACGACGCGCGGCGCTATAGTCTGCATCAAGATATAGGGGGTCGAAAAGTTCCGTTTGGCACAAAAAAGCCCGGGCGAGGCGCCCGGGCGTTGGTCCAGAAATGACTGGAAGCCGACGAAACGTTTTAAAGCGCCGCTCTGACGCCTTGTGACGTGCAATCAGCCGTTGTCTTCGCCGCCTTCGAACTCGGCATTGGGATCGAAGAAGTTGTCCGGGCGCGCATTGTCGTTGATGTCGTCGCCATAGATGGCTTCGGCTGTGGTCAGCGTCTCGCCCTTGGCCTGGCGCTCGGCTTCGTCGGCCGTGCGGGCGATGTTGAGCGTGATGGTGACCTCGACTTCTGGATGCAGCGCGATCGCCACATTGGTCAGGCCGATGGTCTTGATCGGCTGGTTGAGCAGGATCTGGTTGCGGTTGACCGAGAAACCTTCCGCCGTCAGCAACTCGGCAATGTCGCGGGTCGACACCGAGCCGTAGAGCTGGCCGGTTTCGCCGGCCGAACGCACGGCGATGAAGCTCTTGCCGTCCAGCTTCTCCGAAATCTGCATGGCCTCGGACTTGCGCTCGAGGTTGCGGGCTTCGAGCTGGGCGCGCTGGCCTTCGAATTTCTTCTTGTTGGCTTCGTTGGCGCGCAGCGCCTTGCCCTGCGGCAGCAGGAAGTTGCGGGCGAATCCATCCTTGACCTTGACGGTATCGCCCATCTGGCCGAGGCGGGAAACGCGTTCGAGAAGAATGACTTCCATGGTTTTGTTCCTTCGTTTGGGCGCCAAATCACTGGCATCGACGCCGAATTGACTGGAACAGGTCAGGAAGCTGAGGGCGTCGCCGCCGATGTCGCTGTCCTGCCTGTCGCGGCAGTTAGAGGTCTTCACCCCAACCCGGGATTTGATGGCAACCCCGCGGCGCCCGTCGCCGTGGGAAAAGCGGGCGGCGAACCGCCCGCTGGCTAGACCATGATCCCGAAAAGTGGAAACCGGTTTTCGGATAAGATCATGGTCAACTGATCAGTGTTAGCGAACCACGTAGGGCAGCAGGCCGAGGAAGCGGGCACGCTTGATCGCCCTGGCGAGTTCGCGCTGCTTCTTCTGGCTGACGGCGGTGATGCGCGACGGCACGATCTTGCCGCGCTCGGAAATATAGCGCTGCAGAAGACGCACGTCCTTGTAGTCGATCTTGGGCGCGTTGGCGCCGGAGAACGGGCAAGTCTTGCGGCGGCGATGAAACGGGCGCCGGGTCGGGATCTGGTTGATGTCGACCATTATTCTGCACCCCCTTCAACAGCTTCGCGCGGACGGCGCGGGCCACGGTCTGCACCATCGCCACCGAAGCTGCGCGGCGGGCGATCGCCGCGGTCGCGGTCGCCGAACGAGCGTGGGCCACGGTCACGGTCGCCGAATCCGCCGCGTTCCGAGCGCTCTTCGCGCTTCTGCATCATCGCCGACGGGCCTTCCTCATGCGCATCGACCTTGATGGTGAGGAAACGCAGCACATCCTCGGACAGGCCCATCTGGCGCTCCATCTCGTTGAGCGCGGCCGGCGGGCAGGTGATGTCCATCAGCGTATAGTATGCCTTCCGGTTCTTGTTGACCCGGTAGGTGAGGGACTTCAGTCCCCAGTTCTCGACCCGGCCGACGGACCCGCCATTCGCGGAGATGACGCCCTTGTACTGTTCGACAAGCGCATCGACCTGCTGCTGCGAGAGGTCCTGCCGGGCAAGAAACACATGTTCGTAAAGAGCCATATTGTTCTTTGCCTTTCTTCGTTTCTCTCCCGGTCCCGGCGGCAAAAGCCTCTGCAACTTCTCTGACCCGGCGATCCCTGGCGGGGCGGGGAAGAAAGGAGCATGACGAGACGGTCGAGAGCGGAGACACGGGAGGCGGAAGCGCTTCTGGCTCCACACGAAGGTTTCGAAAAACCTCCGGCCCTCCGTTCAGCCCCCAGCAAGGACCGGCAGATTGCGGGCGTCTATACAGGAATTTGGCCGCAAGACAAGGGCGAGCCGAAAAACCGCCGCGCTCAGGACGACATGTCGCGCATCTTCAGCTTGTATGCGGGACCCGCTTGTTCACCGTCTCCGGGAAGAAATCGGGCGCTGCACGGCGCTTGCCGAACATCATGTCGTATTGCAGCAGACGGAAATCGCGAATCGCCGGGTCGATTTGCTTCTTGCGCGCCCAGTCGGGCGTGTCCTCGCCCGTCGGCGTCAATAACAAATTGCGGTCGACGACGCTGTAGCGCTCGCGCATCTGGCCGAGGAAGCCGGTGTAAAAGGGGTGGCTGATCCCGGCCGTGGTCAGGACATGGTAGGGCAGAAAGGCTGGACTGACAGTGCCCATGTCCGCGACCGGACCGGTGCGGTTGGACCATACGATCAGCGGTGTTCGGTGATGCAGCAGCATCTGGTCGGGCGGCTCCTTGCGTGGCGCGACGTTATCCCTAAGGAAGCCGGTCTCGACATAGACCGGACCGAGCGGCGGCAGATGGTCGCCGAAGAAGGCGATGACCGTCGGTCGCCGCCGGTTCTTCGCCCATTCGATGAGGCGCTCGAGGCTCTTGTCGGCGTCGGATGCGCCTTCCGTGAAGCTCAGCAGCGAATCCTTTGCCCACTGGCTGGTCGGAGCCTGCACCTTGTGGGTCGGATTGTAATAGCGATTCGGTTCATAGGGTCCGTGGTTTTGCAGGCTGACGGCGAAGTAGAAGAACGGATCGTCCGTGGCGTCGGCTTCGCGGATGATCTCGTCGGTCATCGCCGCGTCCGACGTCAGCGGCCCGCGCTTTTCGAGATATGGCATGTTTTCTTCGGACTTGAAGTCATCGAAGCCGAAATCGGCATAGACCGGCGTTCTGTTCCAGAACCAGCTTGTGCCCGGATGGATGGCGCGCGTCTCATAGCCCTGGCTCTTCAGGAACGTCGCCATCGACGGCACCGGCGCGCGGACATATTGCTGGTAGGGGATGCTGCCGGCCGGCAGGAAGGCGTTGGAAAAGCCGGTCAGCGCCTCGAACTCGACATTGGCGGTCATGCCGCCGAATTCGGGCGAGAACACGTGGCCGGAGCGAAGCGCCCGCACATTGGGAATCGGATCGGGCGTGATGGTGACGCCGGGCAGTTCGGTCGGATCCCAGAAGGATTCGCTCATGACGATGATGATGTCTGGCTTCTCGGCCGGCACCGATGCCTTCACATCAGGTCTTTCGATCGCCGCGATCGCCTTCTCGGAGTAGCCGGCAGGCGCGGGGACATGGGCCATCGGCACGTTGAGGGCGAAGGCCAGTGCGAAGCCGTTGGAGGCGTAATTTTCCTTCTGGTCCCACATGATCGGGATGATTTGCAGCCGGTCGCGGGTCCACGAGAACGTCGCGTAATCCATGATCGACACGAAGAAGGCGAGCAGCGGCACGGTCAGCGTCAGCCGGGCCAGGCGCCCCTTGCGACCGAGCGCCGGTACGCGGCGGCGCCACAGCCGCCAGCCATAAACGAGCAGCGAGAGGCTGCCGACGATGCCGACCGCCAGAGCGATGGCGGTTCCCGGACGTTCGCGCACCAGCAGCGGCATCAGCGCGACGATCTGACGTGAATAGAGGAAATCGGTCGGATAGAGCGGATCGCCGAGATAGAGCGATTTCTGGTGGCCGACAAAGGCCAGCACCAGCGTCAGCGGCGCGACGATCATCAGGCTCTGGTGGCTGCGGCCAAGCACGGCATCGAGGCCGATCAGGATCAGCGCGAAGATGATGATGGTGGTCCAGCCCGGCTTGAAGGGCTGCAGGAAGAAGCCGACGGTGCCGGCAAAGTCGCCGCGCACGATCAGTTCGATGGCAAAAACCAGGATGGTGGCGGCGAGAAGGCTGACGAGGCCATAGCGGATAACAGGCCATTTCCGGCCCGGCAGATAGCCGGTGGCCGGATCGCCTTCTAGAAACTGTGGCGCGGATTTGCCAACGCCTTTCTTGATTCTTGCCACCTTACAATTCCCCCGACCATACACAAAAGTGTCATTGAGCTGTCATCGATATGTCACGAAAAGCTAGCGTCTGTGGCTGAAATAAGAAGAGCCAGCAAACGAATCGTGAGCGATTTTCATCATGAGTGATCGAAAAAAAGCCTTTTGGAACAGGTACTCGGCCAGCGATACCGAGCCGGAGCGGCCCGGGTCGGGCTGCTAGCGGACTTGACTTGTCCGCCCGCCTTGCGTCACAGGCAGGAAAAATCAGCCGCTTGGGAGGCACGCATGGCAGTCGCATTCACCTTTCCGGGACAGGGCAGCCAGGCTGTCGGCATGGGCAAGGACCTCGCCGACGCCTTTCCGGAATCGCGGAAGATCTTCGAAGAGGTTGACGACGCGCTCGGCGAAAACCTGTCGAAGCTGATCTGGGAAGGGCCGGAAGAGAGGCTGACGCTGACCGTCAATGCCCAGCCGGCGCTGATGGCTGTGTCGCTCGCCGCCATCCGGGCGCTGGAATCGCGCGGCCTCTCGCTGAAGCACAAGGTCGCCTATGTCGCCGGCCATTCGCTCGGCGAATATTCGGCACTTGCCGCCGCCGGTTTCGTTTCGGTCGCCGATGCCGCCCGGCTCTTGCGTATCCGCGGCAATGCCATGCAGGCGGCTGTGCCGGCCGGCGAGGGCGCCATGGCGGCTATCATCGGGCTGGAACAGGCCGATGTCGAAGCCGCCTGCGCTGAAGCGGCCAAAGAGTCGATTTGCCAGATCGCCAACGACAATGGCGGTGGCCAACTGGTGATCTCCGGCGCCAGGGCGGCCGTCGAGCAGGCGGCGAAGCTGTGCACGGAAAAGGGCGCCAAGCGGGTGCTGATGCTGCAGGTCTCGGCGCCCTTCCATTCGGCGCTGATGGCACCGGCGGCCGAGGTCATGCGCGAGGCGCTGGCCGGCGTGACGAAGAACGCGCCGTTCGTGCCCGTGGTTTCCAACGTGTCGGTCACGCCGTCCAGCGATCCGGATGCGATCGCCCACCGCCTGGTCGAACAAGTGACGGGGCGCGTGCGCTGGCGCGAAACGGTGGAATGGTTTGGCGCCAACGGCATTGCGACGCTGTACGAGGTGGGCGCCGGCAAAGTGCTGTCGGGACTGGCGCGGCGCATCAACCGCGACTTCGCCACCGGCGCGGTCGGCACGCCGGCCGATGTCGAGGCAGCGCTGGCGGCATTGGGGTGAACCACGCAAGCTTGAATTCACCGACGCTTGGCCACATGAATACACGTATCCCAGCGAGGTGTGGGCATGGCCACGTCCGCCTTTCCCCTGAAGTCGAGCAGCGCCTGGATTTTCTCGCGGCCAAGACTGGTCGCAGCAAGGCCCGTCGTCTGCTGGAGCGGATCAGGCGCGGCGAGGGAACTACCGTGAAAGCCGAGGACTTCTGGCGCGGCGACGTTTAGAGGTAGCCGAACTCACCGGCTTGTACGATTGAGAAGAGGATAAGACATGTTTGAATTGACCGGCCGCAAGGCGCTCGTCACAGGCGCATCGGGAGGCATCGGCGAGGCGATCGCCAGGGTGCTGCATGCGCAGGGCGCTGTCGTCGGCCTGCACGGCACCCGCGTCGAGAAGCTGGAAACGCTGGCGGCCGAGTTCGGCGACCGGGTCAAGCTGTTCCCGGCGAACCTTTCCAATCGCGACGAGGTCAAGGCGCTCGGCCAGAAGGCCGAGGCCGATCTCGAAGGCGTCGACATTCTCGTCAACAATGCCGGCATCACCAAGGACGGGCTGTTCGTGCGCATGGCGGACGCCGACTGGGATTCGGTGCTCGAGGTCAACCTGACCGCCGTGTTCCGGCTGACCCGCGAACTCACCCATCCGATGATGCGGCGCCGGCATGGCCGCATCATCAACATCACCTCTGTGGTTGGCGTCACCGGCAATCCCGGCCAAACCAACTACTGCGCCTCCAAGGCCGGCATGATCGGCTTTTCCAAGTCGCTGGCGCAGGAGATCGCCACGCGCAACATCACCGTCAACTGCGTCGCCCCGGGCTTCATCGAATCGGCGATGACCGACAAGCTCAACGACAAGCAGAAAGAGGCGATCATGGCGGCGATTCCGACACGGCGCATGGGCACCAGCGCCGAAGTCGCCTCCGCCGTCGCCTACCTTGCTTCCAACGAAGCCGCCTATGTCACCGGCCAGACCATTCACGTCAATGGCGGCATGGCGATGATTTGACAGTTGCGGGAAAACACCCCTTTTCACCTTGGAGCCCGGCCGATTTTCGTGTAATGCGGCCCGCAACCCGGCGGTTCGGGCAAAAACCGGTCCGGTGCCGTTGCGTTTCCGACAGGACCATCTTTCAGCTTGATTAGCGGCATTCTGCCCGCTAACGAAGACAGACAAACAAAAGACGAGGATGCCCAAATGAGTGACACCGCAGAGCGCGTCAAGAAGATCGTTATCGAGCACCTTGGCGTCGATGCCGACAAGGTGACGGAGCAGGCGAGCTTCATCGATGATCTGGGCGCGGACAGTCTCGACACGGTCGAACTCGTCATGGCGTTCGAAGAAGAATTCGGCGTCGAGATCCCGGACGATGCGGCCGAAACCATCCTGACTGTCGGCGATGCGGTGAAGTACATCGACAAGGCATCGGCCTGACGCTATTTGCAGTCATCACCGAGGAGGACCTGCGATGAGGCGTGTCGTCGTCACGGGCCTTGGGCTGCTTTCGCCGTTCGGCGCAGGCTTTGAGCATGGCTGGAAGGAACTTCTGACCGGCCGCAGCGCAGCCAAGCGCATCACCGAGTTCGAGGTGGAGGATCTTGCCTGCAAGGTCGCCCACGTCATCCCGCGCGGCAATGGTGAGAATGCCACCTTCAATCCCGAGACCGTTCTCGAGCCGAAGGAACTGCGCAAGATCGGCGACTTCATCCTCTACGGGATCGCGGCCGCCGACGAGGCGCTGAAGGATTCGGGGTGGGCACCGAAGACGCATGAGGAGCAGTGCGCCACCGGCGTGCTGATCGGCTCCGGCATCGGCGGCATCGAAGGCATCGCCGAGAACGCGATGATCCTGAAGGAGCGCGGTCCGCGCCGCATCAGCCCGTTCTTCATCCCCGGCCAGATCATCAATCTCGTATCCGGCCAGGTTTCGATCCGGCATGGGCTGAAAGGCCCCAACCACGCCGTCGTCACCGCTTGCTCCACTGGCGCGCATGCCATCGGCGATGCCGCCCGGCTGATCATGTGGGGCGATGCCGACGTGATGGTCGCAGGCGGCACGGAAGCGCCGGTGACGCGGCTGTCGATCGCCGGCTTCGCCGCTTGCCGGGCGCTGTCGACCGACCGCAACGACGCTCCGGAAACGGCCTCGCGTCCCTATGACCGCGACCGCGACGGCTTCGTCATGGGCGAGGGCGCCGGCGTCGTCATTCTGGAGGAACTGGAACACGCCAAGGCGCGCGGCGCAAAGATCTATGCCGAGGTCACCGGTTACGGCTTGACCGGCGATGCCTATCACATCACCGCGCCGGCCGAAGATGGTGACGGCGCCTTTCGTTGCATGGTTGCGGCGCTGAACCGGGCCAAGCTGACGCCCGCAGACGTCGACTACATCAATGCGCACGGCACCTCGACCATGGCCGACACGATCGAGCTCGGCGCCGTCGAGCGGCTGGTCGGCAACGCCGCGTCGAAAATATCGATGTCATCGACCAAGTCGTCGATAGGCCACCTTCTGGGGGCGGCGGGCGCCGCCGAGGCGATTTTTTCGATCCTCGCCATTCGCGACAACATCGCGCCGGCCACCATCAATCTCGACAACCCGGAGCGCGAATCGGCGATCGACCTGGTGCCGCACAAGCCGCGCGCCCGCCAAATCGATGTGGCGCTGTCCAATTCTTTCGGCTTCGGCGGCACAAACGCCTCGCTGGTCTTCCAGCGCTACAATGGCTGACCGGTCCGCCGACCGGCACGGTCTATGCGTGTCGTCAATTTTGCCATATTCGCCCCTACTGTGCCCAGGGGGATTCGTTGCAAGACCAAACGGTAGGGCGCCATGAGCACAAATTCGGCGGACAACGGGCAATTCGGGCAACGGTCCGCACCGTCGGGCCCGATCGTGCCGAAAACGGCCAGCGAGGCATTGCGGCCTGAAGCCGGCACGCCGCCGCCCAAGCGCTCGCGCGCCTCGCGCAGCCAGTTCGTGGTGTTCATGAACTTCGTCATCTCCCTGGTGATGCTGATGGTTCTGGCGGCTGGCTTTGCCTTGTATTTCGGCAAGCAGGAATTCAACGAGCCCGGCCCTTCGGCCAATGCCGACACCTTCCTGGTCAAGCCGAACACCGGCGTCCAGGAGATTGCAGAGCAGCTCGAGCGGCGCGGACTGATCAGCGACGCGCGCATCTTCCGCCTTGGCGTGCGCGCTTTTGGCAATGATTCCGCCCTGAAGGCCGGCGAATACGAGATCAAGCCGCAGGCCTCGATGCGCGACATCATGGAGTTGCTGAAGAGCGGCAAGTCGGTGATGTATTCGCTGACCGTCCCCGAGGGGCTGACGGTCGAGCAGGCGCTGCAGCGCATCGCCGACCAGGCAGCGCTCGACGGCGATATGCCGGGGACCATTCCACCCGAGGGCAGCCTTGCTACCGACACGCTGCGTTTCACCCGCGGCGCGACACGCCAGCAGATGGTCGAAAAGCTTTTGGCGGACCAGAAGAACCTTGTCGAGGAAGTCTGGCAGCGGCGCGCCCCCGATCTGCCTCTGGCCAGTGTCGAAGACTTCGTCACCCTGGCTTCGATCGTCGAGAAAGAGACGGGCAAGGGCGACGAACGCTCGCGGGTCGCGGCGGTCTTCCTCAACCGGTTGGCCAAGGGCATGCGGCTGCAGTCCGATCCGACCATTATCTACGGCCTGTTCGGCGGCAAGGGCAAACCCGCCGACCGCCCGATCTATCAGTCTGACATCAAGAAGCCGACGCCCTACAACACTTATCTGATCAACGGCTTGCCGCCGACGCCGATCGCCAATCCTGGCCGTGCGGCACTGGAAGCCGTCGCCAATCCGTCGAAGACCGACGACCTGTATTTCGTTGCCGACGGCACCGGCGGTCACGTCTTTGCCGCGACGCTGGCCGAGCACAACGAGAACGTCGCCCGCTACCGGGCGCTGCAGAAGGAACTGGCCGATGAAGCCGCCAAGGCCGGTGCTGCCAAGGCCGACGCCGCCAAGGTGGAAGGTCAGACCGACGCGCCGGTTGACGACGGCGATGGCGACGCCGGAGCGGCGGCGCAGTAGCGCCGGACGGTTGTGAAGTCGTCCCTCCGATTCGTCTGACGGCCGGGACGTGCTGATTTTGTCATCAGGAGCGCCCTGCGTCCGATTCGACGCGAACAGGCGCTCCGGATTTTGAAGCCGCGCACGATCTGGCCCGGAACCGCTTCCGGGATCATGCGCCAGGGGGAAGCAAGGGCATCATGAATTTGCAGAGCATGACCGGTTTTGCACGGGCCGTCGCCGAACATGACGGCACGTCGATCGCCTGGGAGGTGAAGTCGGTCAACGGCAAGAGCGTCGAGGTCAGGCTGCGGCTGCCGCAAGGCCTCGAGCGGCTTGAGCCGGCCGTCAGGCAGACGGTGCAGAAGCGCTTTGCGCGCGGCAATTTCCAGGCAACACTGACCGTCGGCCGCGCAGCCGGCCAGCAGGCGCAGCCCGTGGTCAACGAGGCCTTCCTGAGAGATCTGGCGGGGCTGGCCAAGCGGCTGCAGGAGATGTTCGGCGCAGCGCCTGCGACAGCCGACGGGCTGCTTTCGCTGCGCGGCGTGCTCGACATCCCCGAAACCGTCGAAACCGAAGAGGCGCGGGCGGCGCTCGACAGCGCGATACTCTCGGCGCTCGAAGTGGCGCTGGGCGGGCTGGAGCAGGCACGCCAGGGCGAGGGCGCCGCCCTGCGCTCGCTGCTGTCCGGTCATATCGACGCTATCGAGGCGCTGACACTGCGCGCCGAGGCCGATCCGTCGCGCGAGCCGGCGGTGATCCGCGAACGGATTACCGAGCAGGTGCGGCTGCTGATGGATGCCTCCGCCAATCTCGACGCCAGCCGGTTGCATATGGAAGCGGCGTTCCTGGCCACCAAGGCCGACATCCGCGAGGAGATCGACCGGCTGAAGACGCATGTGGCATCCGGCCGGGTGCTGCTGGCAGGCGGCGGCGCCGTCGGCCGCAAGCTCGATTTTCTGGCGCAGGAATTCAACCGCGAATCGAATACGCTGTGTTCGAAGTCGAACGCCGCTGCGATCACCGCCATAGGGCTGGAGCTGAAGGCGGTCGTCGACCAGTTTCGCGAACAGGTCCAGAATCTGGAGTAACCCTGATGGTCGCCAAGGAGCCTATGGTTGCCAGGGATTTGGGTTCCCGCATTCGCCGCCGGGGTTTGATGCTCGTGCTGTCGTCGCCGTCCGGCGCCGGCAAGTCGACGATCGCGCGCAATCTTCTGGAAAGCGATTCCAGTCTCGAACTGTCGGTCTCCGTCACCACGCGGCCGCGCCGCGGCAGCGAGATCGAAGGCGTCCACTATCATTTTCGCACCATGCGTGAGTTCGAGCGGCTGCGCGATTCGGACGAACTGCTTGAATGGGCCGAAGTGCATGGCAATTGCTATGCTACGCCGCGTGAGCCGGCCGAATTGGCGCTGGCACAGGGCCGCGACATGTTGTTCGACATCGACTGGCAGGGCGCCCAGCAGCTCAAGGAGAAGATGCGCGCCGACATCGTCTCGATCTTCATCCTGCCGCCCTCGATGAAAGAGTTGAAGGCGCGGCTGAAGCGCCGCGCCGAGGACCAGGAATCGGTGATCGAGACGCGTCTGAAGAACGCTCGCAACGAGATCGAGCACTGGAAGGAATATGATTTCGTCATCATCAACGACGATCTCGACCGTGCCTTCGCCGAGGTACGCGGCATAGTCATAGCCGAGCGGCTCAGACGCGACCGCCGGCCCGGCCTGTTCGATTTTGTCTCGGGGCTGCTCGACGAGAAGACGGACTAGGGGCCGCGCAATCACACCGCGTTGGTCAGTCGCACGAATTCCTCGACGCTCAAGGTTTCCGCCCGCCGCGTCGGATCGATGCCGGCGCGGGTGAGCAGGGCTTCGCCGCCGAGGCTCTTGACGCTCTGCCGCAGCATTTTGCGGCGCTGGCCGAAGGCCGCTTCGGTAACGCGGCCGAGCTTGTTGACCTCGGCGGGCAGCGGATTTGCCCGCGGCACCAGATGCACCACCGACGACACCACCTTGGGCGGCGGCGTGAAGGCTTGCGGCGGCACGTCGAAAGCGATTTTTGCCTCCGTCCGCCAGCCTGCCAGCACGCCCAGCCGGCCATAGGCATCGCTGCCGGGGCGGGCGACGATGCGCTCGGCCACCTCGCGCTGGAACATAAGCGTCATCGATGCGTAAAAGGGCGGCCACTCGGCGACGGTCAGCCAGCGTATCAAAAGTTCGGTGCCGATATTGTAGGGCAGGTTGGCGACGATCCTCACAGATCCATTGCCCCCATGTGCGCCTTCGGCAAGCGCCGCAAAATCCGTCTTCAACGCGTCGCCGGCAATGATTTCCAAACGGCCCGGATAGTGATCTGACACCTCCGCGAGCGCTGCCATGCAGCGCTCGTCGCGCTCGATGGCGATGACCCGAGCCGCGCCGTGGGAAAGCAGCGCCCGGGTCAGGCCACCTGGACCCGGACCGACCTCGATTACCGTGGCGTCGGTCAGGTCGCCGGCGGCACGCGCGACCTTGCCGGTAAGGTTGAGGTCGAGCAGGAAATTCTGGCCGAGCGCCTTTTTCGCCTGCAACCCATGGCGTTCGATCACCGCGCGTAACGGCGGCAGCCCGTCGATGCTCATGCGACCGCTCTCATGCAAAGCCTCATGCGGCGGCAGCCTTCGCCCCGATGTCGGCAAGCCTGCGGGCGAGCCTGAGCGCCGCGATCAGGCTGTCGGTCCGGGCTATGCCCTTGCCGGCGATATCGAAAGCGGTGCCGTGATCCGGTGAAGTGCGGATGAAGGGTAGGCCGAGCGTAACGTTGACCGCCTCGTCGAACGCCAGTGCCTTGGCCGGGATCAGCGCCTGATCGTGATACATGCACAGCGCCACATCGTAGCCGGCTCGGGCGCGGGCGTGGAACAGCGTGTCGGCCGGCAGCGGCCCGAAAGCGTCGATGCCCTCCGCCCTCAGCCTTTCGATCGCCGGGCGGATGATGCGCTCGTCCTCGGCGCCCATCGCGCCGCCTTCGCCGGCATGCGGATTGAGGCCGGCAACGGCAAGCCGCGGCTTGGCAATGCCGAAGCGGTATTCGAGGTCGGCGGCGGTGATGCGGGCGGTCGCGACGATCAATTCCGTCGTCAGCGCTTCCGGCACCTCGCGCAGCGCAATGTGGATGGTGACCGGAACCGTGCGCAACTCGGGACCGGCAAGCATCATCACCGGCATCGCTTGTGCGCCGGTGTGGAGCGTCGCCAGATGCGCCAGATACTCGGTGTGACCGGGAAAACGGAAGCCGGCATCGTAGAGCGGCTTCTTGGCGATCGGGCACGTAACGACCGCCGCCGCGCGACCGCCAAGGCAGTCGTCAACAGCGCGGTCGATGGCCTCGATGATGCCGGCGGCGTTGGCCGGGTCCGGCCGGCCGGGGTCGTCGACGAAGCGGGCGGCAAGCGGCATGACGGGCAGGGCGCGCCCAAAGACGCGCTCCGCTTCGGCTGGCACTGTCTCCGTGATTGGCACATCGGCGCCGAGCAGGCGCGCCCGTGCGGCAATCAGCGCCGGATCGGCTATAAGGTAGAAGGGCGGCACACCAGCGCTGTCACGCGCCTGCCAGGCGGCAATGGCGATTTCCGGCCCGACGCCGGATGGATCGCCGGCGCTCAGCGCCAGCGCTGCCTCTGGCGACTTCAGCGCTCGACGATGCGGGCTTTCTTCCGCAACTCCTCGACATATTTCGTGGAGAGCTCGTCGGCGTCCTTGCCACTCGAGCCTTCGCTCTGGAACACCATCTGGGCGGCCTTGTCGTCGGACACTTCGCGCGACGAGCAGATGCCGATGAACTCGACGCCGCGGTCTGTTTCGCGCGTGGGGGTGGCGCCGCCGACCTTGGTGGCCTTGATCTGGTCGGCCCAGTCCGGCGGCAATTGCGGCGCCAGTATCCGGCCGAGATCGCGAACAGTGACGTCGATCAGGCCCTTGGCGAATTCGCGCGAGGTGTTGCAGCCGTTGAAGCGGGCGCGCATGGCGTCGGCCTCGCGCTTGCGCTTGGACAGCGTCGCGCTGCGCTCGGCCGCCGGCACGACGAAAATGACCTGCTGCAGCATGTACTCCATGGCGGTCGGCTTGTTGCCGCCCTTGTCGAGCATGCGCCTGACTGCGTCCTGCTCACTCAGGGAGCCGCCGCTCTCTGAGCGATGGCGCGCGGTCAGCGCCTGGTTCCAGGCCATCTGGGAGCGGATGAACTCCTTGAAATGCTCCTTGCCGACGCCGGACTGCGCCATGACGCCATCGAGTTGCTTGAGCTGCATCTTGTTGGTCGTGGCAAAGCGCTGATAGGCGGCCTCGACCTGGGCGTCGCTGATGCGGATGCCGAGACGCTTGGCTTCGGCGACGCGCAGCGTCTGCTCGATCATTTCCTCGGCGGCATTGCCCTTCTTGCGCTGCAGGCGCAGGAAGGCAGCCCGATGCTGGATGTCGCCAGTGGTGATCGGTACGTTGTTGACGACGTATTTGATCTGGCTGGCGAAAGCCGGCGGCGTCATCATGGTGATCGAGGCTGAGGTCGCCGCCACCAGCAGCGCGAACCCTGCCGAAAAGAGGTATTTCCTCATCGAAAGCATCCCAATCCTATCTCGGTTGCGGCCCAATTTTATCGCATTTTGAGGGAACTGGAACCCGTGCCTGCCCTATGCGGCGAAACGATGTCGTTAGCTGCGATGTGCGTCCACTTTGACGCACGAAGTACGCTCAAACACTTTGGATTTTTCGGCCTATGCGTTGGCCGGCCGCCCGTTCCGCCCGTCCGTTATTGGCCAGTGGTCTGCTACTGGACAGTGTTGAAGGAGCTTTGCGTCGAGCCGAAATCGCCGAGCGTGCGAAACGACAGGTTGAAACCGATATTCTGCGACACTTCCTTGGTGCTCAGGTCGCGGGATTCCGAGAACGTCATCAAGTAGGTGAAGCAATCATCACTATAGGCAAAGCCGACCCCGTCCTTGACGAGGACGCTTTGCTCGAGATCGTAGGTGCCGGTACCGAAGACACGCCAGTTCTCGGCAAGTTGCGCCGAGGCGCCGAGCGTGACCTCGTGACGATCGGTCGTAAAACCATAGAGCGGCTGAGCCTGGATGAAGGCGTATTTGGCGCTGAACGAAATCGGCAGGCCGGAATAGGCTGCCTTCACCTCGGCGCGGCGAATCTCGAAGCTCTGCTCGTCGAAGCGGCCGCTGACCGAGCCGGAAAGCCCGCTGGGGCTGTTGAAGCCGACAAGGCCGACATAATCGGAGCTCGCGGTCTCCAGGCCCGAATCTTCGCCGACGTTGACCAGATCCGGCGCGTCGAAGGAGTTCTGGCCGTCAAGCTGGTAGGATTGGCCGAACAGCGCGTTGGTGCTCCAGCCATTGTCATAGGCGCCGGAATAGCGCAGCCCGACATTGGCACGCGTGCCGCCTTCCAAGCGGTCGTAACCGGAGAACTTGTCGCGCTCGAACAATGTCGTGGCATCAAAGACGAAGCTCTGCGCGTCCTCGTTGGGAACAGCGAGGCCGCCGACATATTGCTCGTTCGGACGCACGAACACCTGCGCCATCGGCTCGAAGATGTGACTGGAACTGGTCGACGAGAACAGCACCGGCCAGCGCATTTCCAGTCCGGCGGTTGCCATGAAGCGGGCGAGCGACGATCGCGTATCGTCGTCGACGCCGAGGTTAGACGCCATCTGATTGATGGCATTGAGCGATCCCGAAGAGGCGTTGACATAGCCGGCATCGCCGCGCAGCGCCAGCAGGGGCGTCAGCAGCAGCCCGCCATCGGTGGTGAAGGTGCGCTTCCATTCCGCTTCGGCAGTGAGACGGCCCGATTGGCCCTCGATGCCGCGTACACTGGTGACGGACGCAGTGTTGTTCGAATCGGCAAGGGCCCTATCCAGCCTGTCGCGGCTGATAGCCTGCGCGTTGACATTGAGCGACAGCTGCCCGCCGCCCACCGCCATGTCGGGGATGTAGGCGTAGTCGAGCGAGGGCAGCACCCAGGGCTGTTTGCCGGCGCGCGCGGTCGGATCGTCAGGGAGTGCCTCTTCCTGGACCACAAAGCGCATGGCGCGCACGTCGAAATAGTTGCGGCCGTTGAGGCCGGTCAGGTAGATCGAGGAGCGATGCACGCTGTCGCCGAAGTCTTCGATGGCGTAGGTGCGTGAGAAGTTCTTGTCGGTCTGCAGCAGGACATCCCAGCCGAAGTCCCAGCGCGGATTGATAGCGAACTGGCCCTTGGTGCCCATCATGCCGCGGAACTCGTTCGGGTCGCCGGCCGCACCCGAATCGACATTGTGCCCGTCGTCGTCGATGAACTCGTCGGGATCCTCTTGCCGGATGCCGGCGATCTTCAGACTGTACTGGCCGTTGTTGAAGCGCTGGCGCCACTCGGCTTCGCCGAGAAAGCCCTGCTTGGTATAACCGCTGCCGGTGACGGTGAGGTCGTAGGTTGGTGAGAGCGCGAAATAATAGGGGACTTTGACGCCGAGGCCGAGGTCGCTCTTGTAAGCGATGCTGGGGATCAGGAAGCCGCTCTTGCGCTTGACGGTCGGGTCGGCAATCTCGAAGGCCGGAAGATAGGCGAGCGGAAAGCCGAAGAACTCGAAATTCGAATTCTCGAAGCGAACCGTCTTCTTTTCGCCGTTCCAGATGATCTTTCTGGCCTTGATGCGCCAAGTCGGCGCTTTGTCCGGCTTGTCCTCGCACGGCTCGCAGGCCGTGTAGACGCCGTTGTGGAACGTCGTCAGCACACCGCCCATGCGTTCCGCGCTTTCGGCGGCGAAATAGGTCTTGTCGACGGTTTCGACACGCAGCGCGTTGACGAAGCCGTCGGCGAAATCGTCGGTGATGTCGACATGCTGCGAATAGATCTTGGTGCCGTCGCTGTTGATGACCTCGACATTGCCGCTGGCGACGAGCCGCTTGGTGTTGCGATTGTATTCCACCCGCTGGGCGACGAGGCGGTTGCCGCCATAATCGATCTGCACGCCGCCGACGGCCGTTACGGTCTGGTTGTCATTGTCATAGACCAGCGTATCTGCCGCCAGCAGCATTTGCGAACCGGTGGGAACGTCGGCTGCCATGCCGCTGATATCCTGGGCAAAAGCCGGGATACTCGGAACGACGCAAGCGAGCAGGCACGCCAAGGCGCTCGCCCCATAGAGGCGCGCCGAATCGGCCTGCCTATGGATGCGCAAAACCGCCCCCCTCACTAGCCGTCTTCCTTGTACAGCAAGAAAGTCACCCCGAAGAACATAGCCACGACAACCGGAACCCATGCAGCGACGACTGTGGGTACGAATCCCGCCACGCCGAATGCCTTGACCAGCACTGTCACGACATAAAGCAGAAACCCGGCCAGGATGCCACCCAGAATCATCGTCGCGGATTGTCCCATCCTCGCAAATCGCATTGACACCGTTGCGGCGATCAAAGTCATGGCGACGAGAAGGAACGGCAACGCTACCAATGAATCAAACTGCATGGCAAAGGCATTTGCCTTGAGGCCGAAGGAGCGGGCAACCTCGATCTTGCCGGGCAGATCGTAGAAGGGGATGGTTTCCGGGCGCGCCAGCCGCTCTTGCACGAACTCGGGCTTGAGATCGGTCGGTATGCGGTCGGTTGCCACCGATTGGATGTTGCCGTCCCGGAAAACCTTGACGTCCTGCAGTTCCCAGTAGCCATCCCGCAAATAGGCGTGCGCTGCGTCCTTGCGTTCGACGATGTCGCCTTGCGGGTTGAGGACGAAGAAGGCGGCGTCGGCCATCTCCAGGCCCTGATTGAGGATGGCGCGCGCGCCGATGATAGTATCGCCGGAACTGGTTTTCTGCCGGATCCAGGGCTCGGCGTCAGCTGACACGGTGTTCGACTTGCCGGAGCGGAGCTGGGTTTCGATTTTTTCGGACCAGGAAAACGCATACGCGGCGATCGGATTGATGACGCCGACCGACAACACCCCGAACAGCAGCGCCCCGATGCAGCACGGCAGCA
Source organism: Mesorhizobium sp. WSM2561 (assembly GCF_000513915.1). Taxonomy (NCBI): domain Bacteria; kingdom Pseudomonadati; phylum Pseudomonadota; class Alphaproteobacteria; order Hyphomicrobiales; family Phyllobacteriaceae; genus Mesorhizobium; species Mesorhizobium sp. WSM2561. The sequence continues at coordinate 50,967 of NZ_AZUX01000007.1, read as the reverse complement.
GGAATTGCCATGCGGATACGCCGGCGGAACGCGCGATGACCAGTTCATACCTGCGATTAAGCGAGACCAGCGTCGCCATCGCCGAGAACAGGCCGACGAACGGCACCGTCTGCAGCATGATCATCGGCATTCGCAACCCTGAGATGGCAAACGCCGTGCCGTAGGTAAAACCCGGCAAGCCGGTCGTGCGGCCGGAAAGCTCGGTGAAGTCGATCAGGAACACAAGCGCCAGGAGGCCGATGAAGAACCAGATGGTGATCGTCACGTAGCGGAAGAAGAAGTATCTGCCCAGAGTCCAGCCCATTAGCGTGTCCAGCCCATCAGCCGGCCTCTTGGCCAGAAGCGCCGCGCCTGGCGAAGCGGAGCTTCAGGGCGCTCCAGCCGTCACCGAAGCGGCCAGCGAAATTCGTCATCCAGTCGGCCCAGGCGACCGGCAATTCCATGGTCCGGTTGGAGACGATGAACCATGTCGCGACTGCGGACGCCACAATAGGAACGCCGTAGACCATATAGGCGTATTGCGGAATGTTGTCGGCCTTCCCAGCGGCAAAGAAACCGAGCCAGCGCACGAAAAGGGCAATCGCGATAGACGTGATCAGCGGATGAATGCGCGCCTCGCGATGGGAGCGCGCGTCTCCCGCGACCGCAAGCGCGATCAGCGCGAAAACGAGTGAATAGGACCATTCGGAGAAACGCTGGTGGACCTCGGCCAGGTACTTGTTCGGCCTTTTCTGGAACATCTTGTCGTTCGGACTGGGATTGAGCAGGTACTGTGTCGTCCGGTCCTTCGGCAAGAGCAATACCTCCGATGAGGCCGACATGAAGGCCGACAGGTCGAAGGCATAGGAGGTGAACCGGATGACCGAAAGATCGCCGGCCAGCGTTTTGCGATGGATGACGCCGTCGTTCATCATCAGCACCCGCTCGTCGCCGCTTTCGATGATGGCGCCGCTCTTGGCGTAGTAGATGAGGTTGACGCCTTCTTCGCGTGAATCGGCGACAAAAATGCCGCCAAGGCGGTTGTCCGGAAGCCGCTCGCCGATCTGCAGGAACAGGCCGTCGTCGATCTTGCGGAAGGTGCCTTCCTGGATGATGAGCGACAGAAGATCGGCGCGCGACGACGCCACCAGCTCGCGGTTTTTCTGTCGTGCATAGGGGTCGACGCCGTTGTCGACGGCGAACGAAAATACACTGGCCGCCAGCGCCAGGAGCATGATCGGCCGGACGATGGTCCAGCGCGAAGCGCCGGCGGCGTTCAAGACGGCAAGCTCAGAATCGGAATTCATCGCGCTCAGCGTCTGCGCGACCGCGACCACCAGGGCGAAGGGCACGACGATCGGGACGATCGACGGAATGATCAGCGCAGCGACCTCGAAGAAGGTCAGCGCCGACTGCCCGCTGTCGGTCACGAGATCGATGCGGGCGAGCACCTGCGTCGTCCACACGATCGCCAGCGTCCAAATGAGCGCTGCGAGGAAGACCGCCAACGCACGACGCATGATGTAGCGTTCAACGACCTTCATGAAGGCTTTTCTCGATTTTGCCGAACGGCATCATGCCTCCAGACAAGGTAGTCGCCCGGCGACGCCTGCACAACCGGTCCGTTGGCGGTTCGATCTGGTTCCCGTCCCACATCGTTGTTTCCGGTGGCCGGAGTGTCGGCGGCATTGGATAAGAAAGGGCGAACATCAATGGTTAACAACAGGTTGCGGCAGTAAAGCGGGGCCGTGCCGCGACGAATCGCCATCGATTCCATCTGCCATATGGGATCGGATTCCGGCAAAGTCTTGCCAAATGCCGGAAAACGACCAAATGTCGCGCCAATCACTGACATGGCCGCTGCGGCTGCGACAGGTACAGGCATGAAAGCAGAAGTAACAGAATTGCGTAGCCAAACCGGCCAGTAATCGATTTTTCACGGTGCGATCGTGATCGGCGCCGGCGCGGCGAGGGCTGGCCGCCGCCCATGCGCTGAAGAAGGCGGGCGTGCCGACGCTTGTCCTGGAAAGGAAAGCCGGCTTGCCGAACTGTGGTATCGGCGGCACCAGCGCCTGCATCTCAACTCGCCTCGCGATCTTCGACACTGCCTGGCGTCGACTATCCCGCAGGCACTCCCGTGACCGACCCAAAAATTGCGCCCAAGCATTTTCGGTTGCTTCGCCAATGCCAGCATCCAGGCCAACGCAATCACGCAGCAGATCGCCAGGCAGGGGCGATGATTGAAAATGGGGGTGGTGCTTCCGGTCGGAAACAGCCAAATATCTAGTTTCGTCAAGGCACTCCCCCGAAAACCCAAGGCCCTTCCCGAAAGCAGGACATGATGACTTCGAGACCTTCGATCGCCTTTGCCAGGTTCGCAGTGCCCAAAAAAGGCAGCGTCTTCATGCTGGCGGCCAATGATGGCGGTCTCGGCGACGCGGCAAAGGCTTGCGATCCGGCAAAGACCCTGGAGCGGGCGTTTCCGGTGGCCGACTTTTCCGGCAAGTTCGCCGGCCTGGTCGAGGTGCTGGCGCCGGAGGGCACATCGCTCGACCGGCTGGTTGCGGTCGGCGCCGGCAAGGTCTCGGCGCTCGACGACTATGCCTGGCTCAAGCTTGGCGGCACCATCGCTGCATCCTTGCGCAAGGCGACGGAGGTGGCGGTCATGCTCGATCTGCCGGGTGCTGACGTCGGCGGCAGGCAAGCGGCACAGCTTGCCGCGGGCATTCTCCTGCGCAGCTATGCTTTCGACAAGTACAAGACGAAAAAGGACAATGGCGACGGCCAGCGCGACGGCAACAAGGCCGAGCCCAAAAAGCCGGTTAAGGTGACCATCCATACCGCCGATCCGGCGGCGGCGAAAAAGGCCTTCGCCGACGAGGTGGCGGTGATCGACGGCGTGCTCCTGGCGCGCGATCTGGTCAACGAACCGGCCAATATACTGGGGCCGGTGGAATTCGCCGCCCGCGTCAACGAACTGGAGGCGCTCGGCGTCGCGGTCGAGATCCTGGTCGAGAAGGAGATGAAGAAGCTCGGCATGGGCGCGCTGCTCGGCGTCGCACAAGGCTCGCCGCGTGGCGCGCGCCTGGCCGTCATGCGATGGAACGGCGGCAAGGCCAAGGACAGCCCGATTGCCTTCGTCGGCAAAGGCGTCACTTTCGACACCGGCGGCAATTCGATAAAGACGGCCTCCGGCATGGAGGACATGAAGGGCGATATGGGCGGTGCGGCCGCGGTGACCGGGCTGATGCACGCGCTGGCCGCGCGCAAGGCCAAGGCCAATGTCGTCGGCATCATCGGGCTGGTGGAAAATGCCGTCGACGGCCACGCGCAGCGCCCCGGCGACATCGTCACTTCGATGTCGGGCCAGACCATCGAGGTGCTCAACACCGACGCCGAAGGCCGCCTCGTTCTGGCCGATGCGCTGTGGTACTGCAGCGATCGCTTCCAGCCGAAATTCATGGTCAATCTGGCGACGCTGACCGGCGCCACCATGGTCGCGCTCGGCCAGCACTATGCCGGGCTGTTCTCCAACAATGACGAATTGGCGAACAGGCTGACGAGCGCCGGGCAGGCGACGCAGGAACGAGTGTGGCGGATGCCGCTCGGCACCGAATACGACAAGCTGATCGATTCGAAAAATGCCGACATGAAGAACATCGGCGGCCGCTATGGCGGCGCCATCATCGCGGCGCAGTTCCTGCAGCGCTTCGTCAGGGATACACCTTGGGCGCATCTCGACATCGCCGGCACCGCGATGGGCGCGCCGTCCAGCGAGATCAACCAGTCATGGGCCTCCGGCTTCGGCGTCAGGCTGCTCGACCGGCTGGTTCGCGACAACTATGAGGAGTGATGCCCTTCAAGGCGCGATCATGGCCGACGTCCTGTTCTACCACCTGACCGAATCGACTCTGGAGGATGCGTTGCCCGGCCTGCTTGAGCGCAGTGTCGATCGCGGTTGGCGCGCCGTGGTACAGACCGGCTCCGAAGAACGGCGCGACGCGCTGGATCAGCATCTTTGGACCTTCAGGGACGATTCCTTCCTGGCGCATGCGACGGACCGCGAATCCTACCTGGCCGAGCAGCCGATCCTTTTGACAACCGGTCATGACAATCCGAACGAGGCGCAGATACGCTTCCTGGTTGACGGCGCGGTGCCGCCGAAGCTTGCCGGTTATGAGCGCGCCGTGTTCCTGTTCGACGGCCACGATGCGGCCCAGCTCGAGGCGGCGCGCACGCACTGGAAGACGATGAAGGAAGCCGGCCACGCAGTCACCTACTGGCAGCAGACCTCAGACCGGCGCTGGGAACGCAAGGCGTAGTAAAGCCTGCCGCCTGGGCGATCCGCAACCTGGGGTTGCTACAACTGAAGTCGTTCAGCCAAGTCAATGAAGTCGCTGGCCACCAGGTCCCAGGCTTGATCAGGGTGCATATCCGTGGTCTGCGCTACCCCGTGCTCGGTCGGACGCGGGACAAAGGCTGTTCGCAATCCGCATGCCCGAGCCGCTGCAAGGTCGCCATTGTGGGCGGCCACAAGACAGATCTCATCCGGCTTCATTGCCAGGACGTCAGCGGTGCGAAGATAGGCTTCCGGCGCAGGCTTGTAGGCTTGCACGACTTCGGCGCCGAGGATCGCATCCCAGGGGATGCGACTCCGCTTCGCCATGTTGAGCATGAGGGCGATGTTGCCGTTCGAGAGCGGCGCGATGATATAGCGGGCCCTGAGCCGTGTAAGGCCGGCCACCACGTCCGGCCATGGCTCCAATCGGTGCCATGCCAGGTTCAGTTCGTCCAGCTCGGACGCCGGCACCGAAGCCGGGTCGATCCCGAATTCTGGCAAAACGGCTTCCAGATTCTCCCGATGCAGCACGTCGAGCCGTCTAAAGGGCCGCCGGCCGCTGCGCACCTCCTCCATCGCTGGGGAGTAACGGCGGCGCCACGCATCCGCGAAAGCGGTAGGAATAGCGGATACTGCTCCATGCCGCTGCAGGAACGGCTCAGCTTCGCGCGCCACGCCGCTGCGCCAATCGACGACAGTGCCGAACACGTCGAATACCAACGCACATACGCCATCCAATGCCATCACATTCGGCTCCTTGATCCGCACACTATTTTTCTTTCGTCGCCTGCCTCGTTTTCCCCGTTTCACAGCCTTGCCAATTTGCTCGGCGATGCGGTCGGGCTTACGCGCGAGGACGGCTGTGCAAATTAGATTGCAAAATAGACAAAGGGCACTGTCACCGATATTCCAGTGGCCTGGGCGCCGGCAACAACCCCGTACCGGCATGAGCGGAAGGGTGGCGGGCGCCACCATCGCGCCGACCCTCCTTCATTCGTTTGCCTTGAGCCAGATCTTTTGCGGACCGTGACCCTTGAAGGGGTATTGTGGATCACTCGGATCGTAAACGAGTGATGGCCCGCTGGCGTCGAGGGGCGGGCACCAACGAAAGCTGAACCCGTCGTTTCTCAACGAGAGTTCAAGATCGCAGCCTCCAAATGCGAGGCCGACCCGGCGTCCCATTACCTTTTGATCACGCTGAAAGTACTCCCAGATCATCTTCTGGGCTCGGTCGCTGGGCATCGCCGCGTCCGTGAACTCCAAGTACATCGTCCAGGTATTCGGTCTGATAAGGAGGCTCCTGATCGCATCCCCTCCAGGAGAATTATTGGCTCCGAAAGCGGAAACGGAGAGTAGGACGATTGCCAAGGTGGATCGGATTGCCCGCATCATGCAGACCCCGTTAAGCACCATCTGTGCCTTGTTGTAGCGCGGTCAGGGAGGCAAATCAGCAAAATGTCCGGTTATGGCATGATCTCGGAAATGCCGGTTGTCCGGTTTTGATGTTGATGCGTCTAATTGCTGATCGCGGTAGGGACGCCCATTGCTGGGCGTCCCTACCGCGATCCTTAATTCGTAATTCCGCGAAGCTCATGACAATTGCGAAAGGCGAGCGGCACCACTATTCCAGAATGACGACGGCCTCCACCTCGAAGAGCATGGGGTCAATTGCAAGCTTAGGAACGGGAATCAGGGTCTGCGCCGGCAGCGCTTCACCGAACATTTTTTTGACGTTCTTGGTCAACACCTCGAGCTTGGACATATCGTGATCGACCACGAAGACGGTGAGCTTGGCGACCTGATCCGGCCTCGCACCGAGCGCATCGAGGGCGGTGCGCAAATTTGTGTAGGCCTGCTCAACCTGGACAGCGAAGTCGGGCGACAAGGCTCCCGTGCTGTTTTGCCCGCCCTGTCCGGAGATGTAGGCCACCCGGGCTCCGCGCGGCGTGATCACCGCCGTGCTGTAGCCATTTGGCGACGGGTCGTAGAGGTTTTGTGGATTGACTATGGTCAGCTTGAGATCCTTCTCATTGGCTGTCGTGGCAGTGGGAACTCCCATGGTCATGATGATTAGCCCTTCGATAAGCAGATGCTTGATTGCGCGTGACATGATTTTCTCTTGGCTACGCGAGCAACGTACCCTCGCGGCCGGCATTATTGAACTTTAACCGTATCGCCCATACTATGGCTCGTGCGACGTACGAGTCATCGTATGGTACGCCGTACGAGTCAATCGTTCAGATCGACATTCGTTCGCGTTGCCGGTCAAAATCGACGTTCTGAACAGCGAGGAAGACGGATGGCTGCCAAACGCAGCGGCCGGAGCAAACGAGGGATAAATGAGCGGCTCCAGCCCTTGCAGGAGCCGCGCAGTGAACCGCCGCTCTCTCGGGAACGTATCGTGGCGACCGCGGTGGAACTGCTTGACGCTCAAGGCGTCGACGGATTGACGATGCGTCGGCTGGCCGATCGCCTCGGCTCGGGCGTGATGAGCCTGTATTGGCACGTCGACAACAAGGAGGATGTCTTTGATCTGGCGCTCGACTCGGTGCTTGAATATCGCGGACCGTCGCAAATAGCTCAAGACTGGCGCGGAGAAGTCGTTCATGTGCTTGAAGACTGGCGCGCCAGCATGCTGCGCCACCCTTGGTCGGCAACGCTGTTGCCGCGCCGGGCGCTCGGCCCGAACATCCTCGGTCGCTTGGAACTGCTGAGCAAGACGTTGTCCAGAGCCGGCGTTGCGGACGCAGATGTGAACGTTGCGATATGGTCGCTCTGGAACTATGTGATGGGCGCCACCATCACCCGGGCGAGCTTCGACCTCTCGGACGACGACAGGGCCGCTGCGCAGCAGCGCCTTACACGTCTCAGCGAACGTTATCCGACAATCGAACGCTCTCGTCTGCTGTTGGACAATGATTGGGACGGCGCTTTCAGGAATGGCCTCGGCTTCCTGCTCGATGGCCTCTCTCCAAAATGAGGCTGAACGGTAGCTTTGGCTGAAAGCGACTGTCGCAAAATCGCTGATTAAAGTCACAGTTTTGCAGCTGATTTTTGCAAGGTCGCAGAAGACGCGGCAACGTCCAAGGTTCCGCAATGGGTGTGATCCGAAATGCAACCTCTGCACTGCCGAGGCCACTTGACGAAAGGCCGGTGGCGCGCAAAACTGATAGGATGTCAGACCAATTTTGGGCGTAGGTACCCATGCGAATGCGCGGCGAACTGCCCGGGGCACCTGCCACGCGTGTGGCAATCGCCACGCTCCCGCCGTTGGACCGCGGCAAACAAGTCATGGAAGCGCTGGCAGACTATGTCGAGCGCGCTGCGCTGAAGAGCGGTGACCGGCTTCCGACCGAACGCGAACTGATGGCCGCGCTTTCCGTGGGGCGTTCGACGATTCGCGAGGCGATGGGGCGTTTCGAAGCGCTCGGCGTCACCGAGACCCGCAAAGGCAGCGGCACCTATCTTCTCAAGCCGATATCCGCCGGCACGATCCATCTGCCGCTGTCGCTCAATACGGCTGAGCTGCGCGACGGTCTCTTGCATACCCTCGAGGTGCGCCGCGGCATCGAGGCCGAGGCAAGCATGGTTGCGGCGCGGCGGCGGACAGTCGACGATCTGCGGACGATCGAGGAAAAACTCATCGAGATGGAGCGCGTCCATCTCGCCACCGGCACGTCGGGGCCGGAAGACCTGGCCTTTCACCTGGCGGTCTACGATGCCACGCACAACCCGCTTTTCCGGCAGCTCCTGGGGCAGATGCGCGAAGCGTTCGAGCGCTTCTGGGACCATCCTTTCGACCGGCAGGATTTCGCGCGGCGATCGTTCCCGTATCACCGTGAGCTGTTCGATGCCATCGTCGCCGGGGACGCGGAACTGGCGCGCGGAAAAACGCTGAAGATCCTCGAGATCGTGGAACAGGATATCGAGGAAATGTCGAAATGAATGGCCCGGATTTTTTCGACCAGGCCTCGCTGATCGCCGCCCACGACGAGGGCAACGCCTTCGATGCCGTCGTCCCGCCGATCGTGCAGACCTCGCTCTTCACCTTCTCGAATTATGACGAGATGCTCGAAACATACCGCGGCGAAAAAGTGCGGCCGACCTACACGCGCGGGCTGAACCCGACCGTGCGCATGTTCGAGGAAATGCTGGCGAAGCTGGAGGGCGCCGAGGACGCGATCGGTTTTGCAAGCGGCATGTCCGCTATCTCATCGGCAGTGCTGAGCTTCGTCGAACCGGGCGACCGCATTGTCGCGGTCAGGCATATCTACCCGGACGCGTTCAGACTGTTCGGGACGTTGCTCGCGCGCATGCGCATCGAGGTGACCTATGTCGACGGGCGCGACGAGGCGGCTGTCGCGAGCGCCCTGCCTGGCGCCAGGCTGTTCTATATGGAAAGCCCGACCAGCTGGGTCATGGAAACGCATGACATCGGCGCGCTCGCTGCGCTGGCAAAGTCCCGCGGCATCCCGACCATCATCGATAACAGCTGGGCCAGCCCGGTCTTTCAGCGGCCACTGTCGCTCGGCGTCGACGTTGTGGTCCACTCCGCATCCAAGTACCTGGGCGGCCACAGCGACGTGGTGGCCGGCGTGGTCGCGGGCTCGAAGGAATTGATCGGCCGCATCCGCGGCGAAGCCTATCCATATCTCGGCGGCAAGCTGTCGCCATTCGATGCCTGGCTCTTGATTCGCGGCTTGCGCACACTGCCGATTCGGATGCGCGCTCATCAGGCCTCCAGCCTCGAAATCGCACGGCGCCTGCGGGATCATCCAATCGTTGAGAGGGTCTGCCATCCAGGGTTGGCCAACCTGCTTCCCGCGGGGCTCACCGGCACGTCGGGCCTGTTCTCATTTGTCTTCCGCGACGGCATCGACATCCGCACCTTTGCCGACCGCCTCAAGCTGTTCAAGCTGGGCGTGTCGTGGGGCGGCCACGAAAGCCTCATCGTGCCCGGCGAGGTCGTGCTGCAGCAGAAGGCCCAACCCAATTCCGCGATGGCGTTCGGCGTCCATCCGCGGTCCGTGCGTCTCCATGTCGGCCTCGAGGGAACCGAGGCGTTGTGGAGTGACCTGGAAACGGCGATCGACGCCGCTTCCGAAGAAAAGACCTGAAGCAACCAGACAAGAAGGGAACGGAAAATGAAGAAGCTTCTTATCGCCGCATTCGCCACCGTACTGATGTCGGGTGCTGCACTCGCCGACACGACGTTGAAGCTCGTGGAGGTGATCACCAGCCCCGAGCGTACCGAAACCCTGAAGTCGGTCGTCGCCAAGTTCGAGGCGGCCAACCCGGGCACCAAGGTCGAGGTGATCTCGCTGCCTTGGGGCGAGGCGTTCCAGAAATTCGCGACCATGGTGTCTGCCGGCGAAATCCCCGACGTCATGGAGATGCCGGACACCTGGCTGTCGCTCTATGCCAACAACGGCCTTCTCGAAAGCCTCGAACCCTATCTTGCCAAATGGGAGCACACCTCGGGCCTCACCGATCGCGCGCTCGAACTCGGCCGCGACGTGAACAACACCGCCTACATGCTGCCCTACGGCTTCTATCTGCGGGCGATGTTCTACAACAAGAAGCTGTTCAAGGAGGCTGGTGTCACCGAGCCGCCCAAGACAATGGACGAGTTCGTGGCGGCATCGGAGAAAGTATCCAAGCTTCCAGGCAAATATGGCTACTGCCTGCGCGGCGGGCCGGGTGGCCTCAACGGCTGGATCATGTTCGGCGCAACCATGGCCGGCTCCAACAAGTTCTTCAATGAGGACGGCACCTCGACCATGAACAGCGAGGGCTGGGTCAAGGGACTGACCTGGGTCGTCGATCTGTACAAGAAGGGATTGGCGCCGAAGGACAGCGTCAACTGGGGTTTTAACGAAATCGTCGCGGGATTCTACACCGGCACCTGCGCAATGCTTGATCAGGATCCAGACGCGCTGATCGCGATAGCCGAGCGGATGAAGCCGGAAGACTACGGCGTCACGACCATGCCGAAGGGGCCGAGCGGCAAGACGTTCCCGACCATCGGCTATGCCGGTTGGTCGATGATGGCGGCCAGCCAGAACAAGGACCTCTCCTGGAAGCTGATCGAAACGCTCGAAGGGCCCGAGGGCAATGTCGAATGGAACAAACGCACCGGAGCGCTGCCGGTCCACAAGTCGGCCGAAAAGGATCCCTTCTACGCAAGCGAGCAGTTCAAGGGCTGGTTCGCTGAACTCGAGGACAAGGATGCAGTGCCAACGGTCATGCCGACCTATCTCGAGGAGTTCGCCTTCTTCAAGGACTCGATGGTCATCAAGACCAGTCAACAGGCACTGCTTGGCGATATCACGCCAGAGGAAATGGCCAACCAGTGGGCCGACTATCTGACCAAGGCGCAGCAGAAATACCTGGCCAAGAAATAAACGGCGGACGCCAGGCATCGGAGCCGCCCATCGCGGGCGGCTCCGATGGCTCTCGTCCAAGGTCGGTTGGAAGGATGGTCGATTGGACGGATGGCCAATTGGAGCGAATGCGTTAGCTGATGGTTTTTGACGCCACCGCCGGGTTCCCCGAATCGCGCCGCCGGTCGCTGGTCGACCGGATCACGCGCCACGCCGAGCCATATCTTTACACCGCCCCGGCGCTGATTCTGATCGTCACCATCATGCTGGCGCCGCTAGTGCTAGGCCTGTCCTACGCCTTCCGCGACGTGCACTTGCTCAATCCCTTCTCCGGCGGCTATGTCGGGCTTGATCATTTTCGCACCCTTTATGACGACGACAATTTCTATCGAGCGCTGCGCAACACGCTGTGGTGGACCGGCGCGTCCGTCTTGCTGCAATTCGTGTTCGGCCTGATCCTGGCGCTGTTGCTCGACCGGCCGTTCGCCGGCCGCGCCATAGCGCAGGCGCTGGTGTTCCTGCCCTGGGCGGTACCGACTTTCCTCACCGGGCTCAACTGGGCGTGGCTGTTCAACCCCGTCATCGGACCGCTGCCGCATTGGCTTTATGCGCTCGGCCTCATGAATGAACCGGCCAACATCCTTTCCAATCCGCAGCTTGCCATGTGGGGACCGATCATCGCCAACGTCTGGTGGGGCATTCCCTTCTTTGCCATCACGCTGCTGGCCGCGCTCCAGGCCATCCCGCGCGACCTCTACGAGGCGGCGGCGATCGACGGCGCCGGGGCATTCAGGCGGTTCACGTCGATCACCTTGCCGTTCCTTGCGCCGACCATTGCGATCACCGTGCTGTTGCGCACCGTCTGGATCTCGAACTTCGCCGACCTGATCATCGTCATGACCAGCGGCGGGCCTGCCGACCGCACCCAGATCGTCGCGAGCTACATCTTCACGCAAGCCTTCAGGGCCCTGGATTTCGGCTATGCCTCGGCCATTGCGCTGGTGCTGCTCGTCCTGTTGCTCGCCTATTCGATGCTGATCGTCATGCTGCGGCAAGTCCTGATGGATCGGGCCTGATCGGGATGACCAGATGAACAGCTATTCGATCTTCGGCACCGCGCTGCACCGCCTGGCGATCCTTTGCTACGTCCTCTTTGCACTGTTCCCGCTGTTCTGGCTGTTGAAAGTATCGGTCACGCCGAACGACCTGCTCTATTCCGAGGGCGTCCGCATGTGGCCGTCGCGGATGAGCTTTGAACATTTTCGCTTCGTGCTGGCCCACAGCGCATTCCCGGTCTTCTTCAGGAACAGCATGATCGTTGCCGGCGCGACGGCCGTGATCGTGACGCTGCTTGCGTCTCTCTCCGGCTATGCGCTGTCGCGCTTCACCTTCCGCGGCAAGTACTGGCTGGTCGCGCTGATGCTGCTCACCCAGATGTTTCCATTGGTGATGCTGGTCGCGCCGATCTTCAAGATGCTCTCGCCACTCGGGCTGACCAACAGCCTGACCGGGCTGGTGGTCGTCTACACCGCCTTCAACATCCCCTTCGCGACGTTCCTGATGCAGTCGTTTTTCGACGGCATTCCCAAGGAGTTGGAGGAGGCGGCCAAGATCGATGGCGCCACGCAGTTCATGGCGTTTCGCCAGATCGTCCTGCCGCTGACGCTGCCCGGCATTGCGGCGACGCTGGGTTTTGTATTCACCGCCGCATGGAGCGAACTGCTGTTCGCGCTGATGCTGATTTCGGGCAACAGCGCCGCCACGTTTCCGGTCGGTCTGCTCACCTTCGTGTCGAAGTTTTCGGTCGATTTCGGGCAGATGATGGCGGCCGGCGTGCTGGCACTGGTCCCGGCCTGCCTCTTCTTCCTGTTCATCCAGCGCTATCTGGTCCAGGGCCTGACGGCCGGCGCGGTCAAGGGCTGAGTGAGGTTCCATGGCATCGATCGACATCCGCAACGTCCGCAAGAATTTCGGCGTCGTCTCCGTGCTGCATGGCGTCGACCTGTCGATAGAGAACGGCGAGTTCGTGGTGCTGGTGGGGCCGTCGGGCTGCGGCAAGAGCACGCTGCTGCGCATGATCGCCGGGCTCGAGGAGGTGACCGAAGGTGAGATTCGGATCGACGGCATGCGCGTCAATGAGCGGGCGCCCAAGGACCGCGACATCGCCATGGTGTTCCAGTCCTACGCGCTCTATCCGCACATGAATGTCGCCGAGAACATGAGCTACGGCCTGCGCATCCGGAAGGCTGCCCGCGAGAAGATCAGGTCCGCCGTCAGCAATGCAGCCAGGAAGCTTGAGCTGCAGCCGCTGCTTGCGCGGCGGCCGAAGGCACTGTCGGGCGGTCAGCGTCAGCGCGTGGCGATGGGCCGCGCGATCGTGCGACAACCCAAGGCATTCCTGTTCGACGAGCCGCTGTCCAATCTCGATGCGCGCTTGCGTGAGCAGATGCGGGCAGAGATCAAGAAGCTGCACCGCGATCTCGGCGCGACCTCGATCTATGTCACTCACGACCAGATCGAGGCGATGACACTGGCCGACCGGATCGTCGCCATGCATGAGGGCGTGGTGCAGCAGGTCGGTAGTCCGCTGGAGCTTTACGACCGCCCTGCCAACCTGTTCGTCGCCGGCTTCATCGGATCGCCGGCGATGAATTTTCTGTCGGCGCGCTATGAGGTCGGCGCAGGCACGGCCGGCGCACGATTGCCTGACGGAACGCTGATTGGGCTTTCGTCAGCCTATCAACTCGAGGAGGGCGCGGCGGTGACGCTCGGCATCCGGCCGGAGCATGTCGAGATGTCGCCGGCATCGGAGAGCAGCCTGAGGGCGACGGTCGACTTGATCGAGCCGACCGGCTTCGGCATCATCCTGCATCTCGGCCTGCATGGCCTGCCATTCAACGTCTTCACGCTGGACAGGGCGGCGCTGACGGCTGGCCCGACGGTGACGGTGGCTTTCCCGCCGCAACATCTGCATTTGTTCGGCGAGACTGGAATGCGCGCATTGGAAACGAGCCTCCAGCAGGAAAAAGGCTGATCGTCCTTATCGGGCGCTCAGATCATTCGGATTCTCCCAAAACCGGCTCCCACCTTTGGGTCCGATGCTATTGTCTATCTTGGGACCGCCGAATTCGATACGACATTCGATCTCGGCCTCGACATGCTGTTTGGACGAGATGGAACGCGCCCGCGACGGCGCCAATGCTAATATCCGGGCTAGGTAGTTGAGCGCATGCGCTTTCTGTTTCTTCTGATCCTGCTCGCCGGCATCGGCATCGGCGTCGTCTATCCCTGGGCGATGACCAATTTCTCCGGCCATGAGATCGGCACATGGCGGGTCTACGAGCAGGGTCGGTTCATGCCGGCGACGGTGCCGCTGGCCGCTCGCGACGCGCCGGTGCGGGTGCTGGTCGACCTCACCGCGAGAACCGAACGCATCGTCGTCTCGCAACAACGCACGGTGCTGACGCTGACCGCCGCCACCGGCGGCAGGACGGTGCTCGCCTCGACGCTGCAATTCAATCATTCGGAAAATCCGCGCCAGGTCAGCCCGCAACTGCCGGACAAGATCTTTCGCGACGAAGCCGGCCTGATCGCGAAGGTCAGCCCCGGCCCGTACCTCTTCACCATCGGCCCGGGCGACGCCGAAGGCATCGAGATGCGGGCGGTGGACCTCGTGCTGCGTTCCGGCGTCGGCGAGATCGATCGCCGGGCGCGGCCGGTTGGCTTCTCGCTGATAGCGGCCGGCCTGATCGGGCTGCTGTTGGCGTTGCGTTTCGGCGGCCGCCGGCCGCAAAATCCGAACTCGCAGCCGCCACCGCCACGCTGGGGCAGGGGCTCGAACTAGATCGTGAATTACCGCCACGCCTATCACGCCGGAAACTTCGCCGATGTCGTCAAGCATGTCGTGCTGAGCCGGCTCGTCGAATATCTGAAGCAAAAGGACAAGGCCTTTCGCGTCATCGACACCCATGCCGGCATCGGCCGCTACGACCTGTCGTCGACTGAAGCGCAAAAGACCGGTGAATGGCAAGGCGGTATCGGCCGACTGGTCGATGCCGCGCTTGACGCACCGGCGGCAGCACTACTGGCGCCTTATCTGGAAGCTGTCCGTTCGCTCAATCCTGAAGGTGGCGTGAAAAAATATCCGGGCTCACCGCTGATCGCGCGTCATCTCATGCGCAAGCAGGACCGGCTGTCGGCGATCGAGTTGCAATTCCAGGACGCCGCGAAGCTGAGGGCGCTATTCGCTGGCGATTTCCAGACCCGGGTGATCGAGCTCGACGGCTGGCTGGCGCTCGGCGCGCATCTGCCGCCGAAGGAAAAGCGCGGCCTCGTGCTGGTCGATCCGCCCTTCGAGGAGGAGGGCGAGTTCGCCCGCCTGATCGACGGGCTGCAGAAAGCCCGCAAGCGCTGGCCGGGCGGCATTTATGCGCTGTGGTATCCGGTCAAGGACCGCAAGGCGGTCGCCGCCTTCCGCAAGGCGCTGGTGCAGTCAGGCATCCCGAAGCTGCTCGACATCGGCTTCGAGATCAGGCCGCCATCCGCCGAGCCCAGCCTCGACGGCAGCGGCATGGTGGTGGTCAACCCGCCGTTCACGCTGGAAGGCGAATTGCGCACGCTGTTGCCGGCCTTGCACAAATTGCTTGTCATTGAAAAACCGGCGCACTGGACGCTGGAATGGCTGGCGGCGTAGGCCGGCAGAGGTATCCGCGCGCCTGCCTCGGTTGAAGGCGATTCCGAACTAAGAAACCATCGTCTCTACAACCGCTTGACCGCGCGCAAGCGAATCCGCACAGTGCGCACAATCGACATAAGAGGCTGCCATGACTCGCTTCGCCCAATCCGCCCTTGCCGCACTGATTGCCCTTTGCACGCCGCTCGGCACGTCCCTCGCTGTCACCCAGACAGCAAAGGCGGCCGACCTTGCCATCTATTCCGACGAAGACAGCGGCGTTTGCGGTGAGGCCTGGGTGCTAAACAAGATCACCAGCCGCTTCTCCTACCAGGTGCACCACGTGCCGAATCTGCCCGACGTCGAGATTGTCGATTTCCAGGGCATCCACCAGCATCGCTATCTGCCAGCCAACGAAACCTGGCCGATCGGCCGCCGCTATTGCGGCGCCACCGTCAGCCTGTCCGACGGCCACGCCCGCAACATCTGGTATCTGATCGAGGAAGGGCAGGGCTTTGCCTCGGTCGGCGATAATGTCGAATTCTGCGTCGCGGGCTTCGACCGCTGGATGGTCTACAACGGCCGCTGCCGCGTCCTGCGCTGAACGCGTTTCCCGGGCTGCTCCGCCTCATCGAGGATGGCGCGAAGGAAAGCGGCGTGACCGCGAAAGGCGCGCCGTCCGATTGACGTCGCCCTGACCCGCGTCTGCGGTCGACGTCCGACAAACAGCTTCTCGACATCGACATAGCCCGCCGTGGCAAGCGTATCGATATGCGAGCCGAGATTGCCGTCGGTCCCATTGACGATGAGCTTCAATCGGGTGAATTCCAGCGCTTCGCGCCGTTCCAAAGAATTCAGCGCCGCCATGATCCTGAGCCGCACGCTCTGGTGGATGATTTCGTCGGCAGCCATTATCGGGCCTGCTGTGGTGTCCGGCGTTCAGTCTCACTGATCTGGGTCAGCGCCGCCCGATATTACGCGAATGACATGCGCTCTTCCAGATGATTCAGAATACTCTGCCAAATAGAGTAATCTGTCAACCGCGGACAAATCATGGCAGCGGAATTGCCGCGCTTTGCTTTTGCAGCTTGTGTAGATCGCCTGCTAGAACAAGAAGATGAGATCGATGAAGCAGCCGTCATGGTGGTGTCGGTCGACGATCAACGAACAAGAAAGGCTTGCTAAGCTTCAGCGCCTTGAAGTGGGATTGGTTCCGGCAATGCGCGCAGAATGTCTGTCGCAAACGGTCGGCAAAGCTCGAAGAGCAGCGCCGGCATTTTGCGAAATCAGCACGAGCGTAGTGTCGCGTGTAACCGAAACTTAAACTTCGAAAATCATCCTGATGCTTCGCTGGCTAGACAAGCGCGAGTCAGATATGCATTACGCGCCGGGTCATTAACGGCCGTCGGCACAACTAAGGGGCATGATATGGCTAAACAGTCATCCAAAGCGCCGGCATCCAAGTCACCGGCAAAGCAGGCACCGGCAAAGAAAGCACCAGTAAAGGCAGTGGCGGCAAAGGCCGCAGCCGCTGTGAAGAAAGCAGCTCCTGCTGCCAAGCCGAAGGCCGCCGCGGCCAAGGCAAAAGCAGCGCCCGCCAAGAAGCCGGCTGCGAAGGCTGCGGCAAAACCGGCA
Source organism: Mesorhizobium sp. WSM2561 (assembly GCF_000513915.1). Lineage (NCBI taxonomy): Bacteria > Pseudomonadati > Pseudomonadota > Alphaproteobacteria > Hyphomicrobiales > Phyllobacteriaceae > Mesorhizobium > Mesorhizobium sp. WSM2561. The sequence continues at coordinate 33,959 of NZ_AZUX01000007.1, read as the reverse complement.
GTGAAGAAGGCAGCACCGGCCAAGGCTGCGCCCGCCAAGGCAAAAGCAGCGCCGGCCAAGAAGCCGGCTGCAAAGGCCGCGGCCAAGCCCGCAGCGAAGAAAGCTGCGCCTGCCAAGACTGCACCCGCAAAGAAGGCTGCGCCGGCAAAGAAAGCGGCGGCAGCGAAGTCTTCGGTAGCGGTGAAGAAAGCAGCGCCTGCGGCCAAGCCAAAGGCGAAGGCCGCGACCGCGAAGGCCAAGAAGTAATCGCGTTTCTTCGCTCGCGGAGGACAGTGCTGAAGACGGTTGAGGGCGGGTGCCGGATAGGCGCCTCGCTCGCAGGGTCAGTGCTCGGGCGGCAACAGAGGCGGAGGGAAGACAGCTTTTCGCAGCTCCCAGGACTTCGCCTTACGGCGAAGTCCGGTGGGGCATTTCTCTGTGCCCGGAGAGAAATTCTTGGTGCAAGACCGAGTTGGCTCGGTGTCGAACCCGTCTGACCTGCTCAGATGCTCTCAGGCTGGAACTTGTACCGCTCATCTGCCTGCGGATCGTGGAAGAGGAGGGTCGTTCGCCGTGGCGCCCGGTTTTCCGCCTGTGGGCTGTTGATCATCTCGGGATGTCCGGCCAACAGTGTCGCGGAAATGGATCACACGCAAATTCAAAGTGCTACAGCGTCATTTGCGCGTCCATGCTCTGTACTCACTCGGCAAACAGGAACCCGATCATGCCCAGACTGCTCTACGCGTCCACGTCGCCCTATAGTTCCAAAGTGCGCATGGCCGCGCTTTATGCCGGCATCGCCGTCGAGCTCGTGCCGATAAAAACCGAAGACAAACCGGCTGATCTGATCGACGCCAATCCACTCGGCAAGATCCCGGTGCTGGTGCTCGACGACGGCCGCTCGATCCACGATAGCCGCGCCATTACCCAGCATCTCAACCGCATATCGAAGAACGCGCTGTTTCCACGCAATCCCGACAAGCGCCTCGAGGCGGAAGTGCTTGAGGCACTGGCCGACGGCATCTGCGACTGCGCGCTGTCGATGGTCTATGAGCGGCGCACGCGCCCCGAGGATATGGTCTATCAGCCGTGGCTTGACCGCCAGTGGGCGAAGATCACCAGCGCGCTCGATCTGCTCAACGCCAATCCGCCAAAACTGCCAAAGAAGATCACCGCCGGCCAGCTGGCGCTGCGCGCCTGCCTTGGCTATCTCTCACTGCGCTTTCCCGGAAAATGGGAAAAGGGCCGCAATCGGCTGATCCGCTGGGCGGCGCGATTTGACGAGAAGTTTCCCGATCTGAAACCCTGCGTCCCGGCGTGAGCGGCTGCCAGAGAAGGGGGCATAAAAAAGCCGGGCACGAGGCCCGGCTTTTTCGTGTCGTGGCTTGGACGATTTTAGAACTTCATACCGACGCCGAAGGTGACGCGGTTGTCGGTCGACTTGACCTTGCCGATACCGTCAAAGTCCTTGTCGCCGAAGTCGGTGTAGCGATACTCGACACGGCCGAACACATTGTCGGTGATCTTGATGTCGGTACCGACGCCGGCCGTCCAGCCGAGCATGGTGTTTTCGTCGCTGGCGCCGGCCGCTTCGATCTCCTGGTTCTTGAGCGCGCCACCGGCGGTGCCGTAGAGCAGGATTTCCGGGGTGACGGCGTAGCCGAGGCGGGCGCGCAGCGAGCCTTCGAAGCCGCCCTTGGCCTCGACGCCGCCATCGTCGCCCTCGATGCCGCTATAGCCGATATCGGCTTCAGCACCGTAGACGAAGTTCTCTTGCTGCCACTGATAGCCGCCGAAGACGCCGCCGACAAAACCATCGGTGTCGACGTCGGTGCCGATATCCTCGGCATCGGCGTGACCGCTGAAGCCGTAGCCGACGCTCACACCGGCATAGGGACCGGCCCAGGAAGCGACCGGAAGTTCGGCGATCGGGGCGGGGGCCGGCGGCTCTTCCGCGATGACGTCAGCAGCATAGGCGGTTCCGCCGAGGGCGAAGAGCCCGAACGCCACCGCCAGCGGTCGCGCAAATTTAAGATTGGCTTGCATTGTTCTTTACTCCTTAAGCCACAGGCACAGGCTTGCTTTTCACAAGCGCCCTCAACCCGCCGGGGGGAAAAACGGGTCTGGCGCTCAACGGTTCCGAATGTCGTGTCAAAATACGGCTGAAGCGAACCTGAACTTGGGTCATTACCTGGCACGAATAAGGCTGAACTTTGACGTTGCATCTGCGCAACAGATGGTGTCAGGAGGCTTAGCCGTGCCGCGCTGAACGACGCTTGGAGCAAGGGGTCCGTAGTCCTATATTGCGGCTGGCAGGCCGAGTCCCGGCCACAGTCGAAAGACCGATCCGGCCGCTTTGCCACAATGCTGCCCAAGGTCCGAACGGCATTTAACGCTTCGCCGGCCATATTTTGCCGGCAGGCTCAAAATCGAGCCCCATTGAGGATTGACAGGATGAGTAAGGCCGCTGGAACGGCGCTGGTGACGGGCGGGGGCCAGCGGATCGGCAAGGCGATCGTCGAGGATCTCGCCGCGAACGGTTTTGCCGTCGCCATCCATTGCAACCGCTCACGGGCCGAGGCGGAAGCATTGGCCGCGCGGATCAACGGCGGTCATTTTGGCCAGGGTGGCCGCGCTGCTGTGGTCGCCGCCGACCTGACCGACATTGCCGCGGTCGAGGACCTCGTTGGCCGCGCCGAAGCCGCGCTCGGGCCTGTTACACTGCTGGTCAACAATGCGTCGCTGTTCGTGGACGATACGGTTCAGGACGTCGACTGGCGTGCCTGGGACCGTCACTTCGCCATCCACGTGAAGGCGCCGGCATTTTTGGCGCAACAATTCGCCCGCGCGCTGCCGGAAGGCGAGGAAGGGCTGATCGTCAATATGATCGACCAGCGCGTCTGGCGCCCGACGCCCCGCTATTTCTCCTATGCGCTGTCGAAATCGACATTGTGGACGCAGACGCAGATGATGGCGCAGGCGCTAGCACCCCGCATTCGCGTCAATGCCATCGGTCCCGGCCCGACGCTGAAGAGCGCGCGTCAGCAAGACAGCGACTTTGCCGCGCAGGTCGACGGCCTGATCCTGAAGCGCGGCCCGGAATTGCCTGAATTCGGCGCCACCATCCGCTATCTCTGGGGCGCAAGCTCGGTCACCGGCCAGATGATCGCGCTCGACGGCGGCCAGCACCTTGCGTGGCAGACTCCCGATGTGACAGGCATTGTCGAATGAGTCCCATGGACCAGAAACCCAAACGTGTCGGCGCTGCCGTAGACCTGCCGCCCGATGTCGACCTCGAGGACGAGGTGGCGGAGGAGATCGTCGAACCGTCAACGCCCGGTCCCGGTGGCCCTGACGTCGCCTTCACCGCCATCGATTGGACGCCGCATGCCGGCGATGCCGACGGCATGGTCGGCGCCGAAGTCATCCAGACGCTGGTCAAACGGCTGCCCAACGCGCCCGGCGTCTACCGCATGATGAATGCCGCAGGCGACGTGCTCTATGTCGGCAAGGCGCGCAGCCTGAAGAAGCGGGTGACCAATTACGCACAAGGCCGCTTCCACACCAGCCGCATCGGCCGCATGGTGCGCGAGACGGCGACGATGGAGTTCGTCGTCACCCGCACCGAGATCGAAGCGCTGCTGCTGGAAGCAAATCTTATCAAGCGCTTGCGGCCGCGTTTCAATGTGCTGATGCGGGACGACAAGTCGTTTCCCTACATCCTTTTGACCGGCGATCATGTCTCGCCCGGCATCTACAAGCATCGCGGCGCGCGCTCGCGCAAGGGCGACTATTTCGGCCCCTTCGCCTCGGCCGGCGCCGTCGGCCGCACCATCAACTCGCTGCAGCGCGCCTTCCTGCTCAGGAGTTGCACCAACTCCTTCTACGAGAACCGCACCCGGCCGTGCCTGCTGTTCCAGATCAAGCGATGCGCCGGCCCGTGCACCGGCGAAATCTCGCATAGTGACTATGCCAGGCTGGTCGCCGAGGCGAAGGACTTCCTGTCCGGCCGCAGCCAGAAGGTGAAGACCGACATCTCCGCCGCCATGCAGCAGGCCGCGGAGAATCTCGATTTCGAGCGCGCCGCAATCTATCGCGACCGGCTGGCGGCGTTGTCGCATGTGCAGAGCCATCAGGGCATCAACCCGCAGACCGTCGACGAGGCCGATGTCTTCGCCATCCATCAGGAAGGCGGCCAGGTCTGCATCCAGGTCTTCTTCTTCCGCACCGGCCAGAACTGGGGCAACCGCGCCTATTTCCCCAAGGCCGATCCGGCGATGGAGGCGGCCGAGGTGCTGGGCTCGTTCCTGGCGCAATTCTATGACGACAAGCCGACGCCGCGCGCCATCCTGTTGTCGCATGGCGTCGAGGACCAGGAATTGCTGGCTGAGGCGCTCTCCACCCGCGCGGGTCGCAAGGTGGCGATCTCGGTGCCGCAGCGCGGCGAGAAGAAGGATTTGACCGACAACGCCCTGCAGAATGCCCGTGAGGCGCTCGGCCGCCGGCTGGCCGAGACCTCGACGCAAGGGCGGTTGCTCACCGGTTTCGCCGAGACTTTCGGCCTGAAGAAACCGCCGGTGCGCATCGAGGTCTACGACAACTCCCACATCATGGGCACCAACGCCGTCGGCGCCATGGTGGTCGCCGGGCCGGAAGGCTTCGTGAAGAACCAGTACCGGAAATTCAACATCCGCTCGACCGAGATCACGCCGGGAGACGATTTCGGCATGATGCGCGAGGTGATGGAGCGGCGTTTCTCCCGCCTGCTGAAGGAACATGGCGATGTGCCGCGGAGCGAACTGGCGGCGGACGACATCCTGGCCGAACAGAGCGACGATATCGAGGATGCAGGCGGCTTCCCGGCCTGGCCAGACGTCATCCTCATCGATGGCGGCCAGGGCCAGATGACGGCGGTGCGACAAATCCTCGCCGACCTCGGCATCGAGGACCGTGTCCAGGCCATCGGCATCGCCAAGGGCCAGGACCGTGACGCCGGCCGCGAACGCTTCTTCGTCAGGGGCAAGCCACCGTTTTCGCTCCCCGTGCGCGACCCCGTGCTCTATTTCGTTCAGCGGCTGCGCGACGAGGTCCATCGCTTCGCCATCGGCTCGCACCGCGCCCGCCGCAAGAAGGAGATGGTCAAGAGCCCGCTTGACGAGATCAGCGGCATCGGTCCCGGTCGCAAGCGCGCGCTGCTCATGCATTTCGGCACCGCCAAGGCGGTCAGTCGAGCCGCGATCGAGGATCTGGTCAAGGTCGATGGCATATCCGAGCAGGTCGCCAAGCTGGTCTACAACCATTTTCACGAGAGCTGATGATTCGGCTATTTTCGGCTGGTCCATCGACTATCATCTGTTGACCCCCCACATTCGCTTCTGATTTGAGTAGGCAGGTAGAAAGAGTTCCAAAGAAATGGCCCAGCGCGCATTCAACCTGCCCAACATGCTCACTTACGTCCGCATCCTCGCGGTGCCGCTGGTTGTGCTGTGTTTTTTTCTCGAAGGGCATCTGAAGTCGAGCGACTTCGCCCGCTGGTCGGCGCTGGTCATTTTCCTGCTCGCCTCGATCACCGATTATTTCGACGGCTATCTGGCGCGCGCCTGGCAGCAGACCTCGAATATCGGCAAGATGCTCGATCCGATCGCCGACAAGTTGCTGGTCGCCACGTGCCTGCTGCTGCTGGCGGCTGATACCGATAGGCATGCCGGCATCGCCGGCTGGTCGCTGTGGGCAGCGATCATCATCCTGTGCCGCGAAATCCTCGTTTCGGGCCTGCGCGAGTATCTGGCGGCGCTGAAGGTCTCGGTACCGGTGACGCAGCTGGCGAAGTGGAAGACCACCATCCAGATGATCGCCATCGCCTTCCTGCTCGCCGGACCTGCCGGCGACAAGATCTTCCCGCTGACCACGCAGGTCGGGCTTGTGCTGCTGTGGATCGCCGCGCTGGTGACGCTCTACACCGGCTACGACTATTTCCGCGCCGGCCTCAAGCACATCATGGACGAGTAGCATGTCGACGAGGCTCATTTATTTCGCCTGGGTGCGCGAGCGGATCGGCAAGCCGCAAGAGGACGTCGAATTGCCCGCCGGCATCGAGACGGTGGCCGACCTGCTGCGCTGGCTGAAATCGCGCGGCGAGGAGTACGAGCACGCGCTGCAATATCCTGACGTGATCCGCGTCGCCATCAACCAGGAACATGTCGAGCACCGCGAGAAGATATCAGGCGCGCGCGAGATCGCGCTGTTCCCGCCGATGACGGGTGGCTGAAATGCCCGGCGCGGTGGTGCCGACGGTGCGCATCCAGGCGGAGGATTTCGATGTCGCCGCCGAGATCGCCAGGATGACGCAAGGCCGCGCCGACATCGGCGCCGTGGTGACTTTCTCGGGTCTCTGCCGCGATGAAGCGGGCAGGCTCGCGGCACTCGAGCTCGAACATTATCCCGGCATGGCCGAGGCCGAGATCGGCCGCATCGCCGCCGAGGCGGTTCAGCGCTGGCCGCTGCAGGGGCTCACCGCGATCCATCGCTACGGCAGGATCGCGCCCGGTGAGAACATCGTGCTGGTGGTCGCTGCCTCCGCCCACCGGCAGGCGGCGTTCGAGGCGGCGAACTTCCTCATGGATTATCTCAAATCGCGCGCGCCGTTCTGGAAGAAGGAACACCACACCGACGGCTCGCAAGGCGGCTGGGTCGACGCCAAGGAGGCCGACGACGAGGCCGCAAGCCGCTGGAAGCAGGCCGTGCCGAAACGAAATTGATGCGTCGCGTCACCGCTGGAGGGCGAGGTTCACATCAACCCCGATCACCCCTCGGCCCCCCATCAGCCTTGTCAGTGCCGATCCAGTGATCGAGCGCAACCCGGCCGGGTCCCCACGCCATGATGCCGAGCGCCATCGCCGCCCAGGTGATGTGCAGCGGCCAGCCGTCCGGCACGGTGAGTTGTATGACCAGCGTCATCACGAGCAGGCCGAATGCCGCCAGGCGTGTCGCCAGGCCGAGAACGAGGAGAATTGGCAGCAAGATTTCCGCCGATCCTGAGACGAAGGCCACCAGCCCAGGCGCCGGAAAATTGTAGGGGCCGCCGGGCAGATGCAGCTTGAGTTCCGAACTGAAAAGCAGCACGGCCACATCGTTCAGCTGCAAAAAACCGTCCCATTTGTTGACGCCGGACCGCCAGAACGGGACAGCGAGGGCGCAGCGCAGGACGAGTTGCGTCAGCGACGGTCTGGCGCTCGTGCGCAGCGCGGCATTCACCCTCTCGACGAGGGTGGCAGCCCCTCGCGGCTCGGTGCTGGCGTTCCATCCATGGTTCGTCATGCTCACCCTCCCTGGTCTGCCGCTGTGAAGGCGCCTGCTTGCAGCAGGCCGGCAATGTTGGCGGCAAGGTCGAATTCGGCAGTTTCCGCAAATGCTGCCGCGGCCGCCGCGCCGAGCGGCTCGCCCGCCATCAGACGATCCAGAAAAGCTGCGCCGCCGGGCGGCAGATGGCGAACAAAGACTTCGAGCCCGGGCCGCGTGACCAGCGCATCTTCAGGGCGGTCCGCCTCGATCCGCCCGACAGGGCGGTCGCGCCGGTTCGCCGCAAAGATCGTCACGACCGGATAGCGCGAGCGCATCGCACGCGTTGCCGGGTGTGGCACGAACACGGTATCGGCCAGCCGTTCAGGCGGGATCGAGCCCAGTGCTACGCAAGCCAGCGGTTCCGCGTCGGCGGCATGATAGGCGTCGAGCCAGGCCCGCTCCAGGCGCGCCACGTCAGCCAGCCATGGCATCGGCCGCGCATAGTCGTAGCGCTCGATGAAGTCGGGAAAGTCGTGGCCGTATTCGAACAGAAGCGGCGAAGTGGGTGGCGTTTCGCGGACATGGAAGCGCGCCATCGCCCGAAAGAAGTCCGGGCCGGTGATGCGCAGCGTCGCTGGAAAGCTGGCGGCCAGCGCATCGATCAGGCTGACCGCGACGTTGTTGCGGTAGACGGCGTATCGTTTGACCGCTGCCTTGCCGTTCGGCCCCGAGACAGCGTCGGGCGGGACACGGTCAGGATCGAGCAAACCGGCGGTGAATGCCGCGGCATAGTCGAACCGGTGGCCAAGATCGCCCGACTGGAGTTCATCCTGCGGCATGGGCTTTTCCGAACACTTGGTGGCTGTCGCCATGATGGTCGAGAATCGCTTGGGCGGCGGCGGCCTCCGCCTTGAGCACCGACCAGTCGGGAATGTTGCTGTCCCACTCGATCAGCGTCGGCAGCGGTCCGCATCGGCCGATGACGATATCGAAGAGCTTCCAGACCGCGTCGGCGACCGGCCCGTCATGGCTGTCGATGAGCAGCAGGTCGCCCTCGTCATCCTCCTGCTCGGCGTGCCCGGCCAGATGGATTTCCCCGACATGATCGAGCGGGAAATCCGCGAGGTAGGAAAGGGCTGAATAGCCGTGATTGGTGGCCGAAACGAAGACATTGTTGACGTCGAGCAGCAGGCCGCAACCGGTGCGCTGCACCAGCGCGCCGATGAAATCCGTCTCGCTCATCGTCGATTCCGCGAAAAGGACGTAGGTCGAGGGGTTTTCGAGCAGGATCGGGCGGGCGATCGTCTCCTGCATTTCATCGATGTGATCCGCCACGCGCGAAACCGTTGCCGGCGTATAGGGCAGGGGAAGCAGGTCGTTGTAATAGGTGGTGTCGTGGGTCGACCAGGCGAGATGCTCGGAAACGAGCGCCGGCTCATAGCGGTCGACGAGCGCCTTGAAACGGCCGAGATGCACTTTGTCGAGCGGCCGCGGTCCGCCGATCGACATGCACACCCCGTGCAGCGAAACGGGATAGTCGCGGCGAATCCTGGCCAGCGCATCGTGCGGCGGACCGCCGGCGCCCATGTAGTTTTCGGCGTGGACCTCGAAGAAGCCGTCCTTTGGGCCGTCGCCAAGGATCGCGTGCAGATGCTCGTGCTTGAAACTGGTGCCGGCAAGGCCGGCGATCGGGTGCGCCGGAAAGCGCGAGGTTTTCGATATGCGGGATGCCGGGGCCAGTCCGTTCATCTTCGTCTCCGCTTTCCGGGTAGCTTGCATTGCTTAGGACGGGATGTCACGGGTCAGCGCCGTGGGCGAGCCCTTGCGGTCGCCGGGCAGGTCCATCGTCGTACAGGTGCCGCCGTCGACGAACTTCCAGGCGTTGCCCTGGTAATCGACAGTCGAGGTGCCTTGGCAGGTGGTGCCAGGTCCTGCCGCGCAGTCGTTCTGCCCCTTCAGGGCGACGCCAAAGCACTTCTCCTTGCCGGCATCCATCGCCGCCTTGGCCTCTGCCTCGGACAGCGGCGCGGCCGTCGCAAAAGAAGCAAGAGCCGTGGCAACGGCGCCGGCCAGGAAGGCCGCGCTCACGGTTGATCTTGTTGACATGATTTCACCTCCGATTGGGTTGTTGCGCGCGCCATTCCTCAAGCGCGCATTGGTCAGTTCGGTCCGGAGGTTCCCTGCGTTACATCTTTTTGGAACACGACTTCGTGATCGCCAGGGGACTTGGCGTGAGCAATATTTCGCCTGTCACGCCAAGGAGGCCGACCACAGGGCAACGAGCCGCCGGAAGGCACCGCCGTGTGAACAGCCCGTGTGGGGCGCCACGGAACCACCGCAATCCTGCGAGACCTTCCGACCAGTTTGGCGCATTATGGGGAGCAGGATCATGCTGGGCAGGATCGCCGAGTTCTTCATCTTCGGTGTCGTGCCGCTGGTCGTCGGTATACTGGTGGTGCCTGAGTTGTCCGTCGCCGCCGAGAAGACCCTGAAGGGCGAGGTGATGTATCGCGAGCGCATCGCTCTGCCGCCCAACGCCGTGCTTTCCGTGCAGCTTGCCGATGTCTCGCTGGCCGACGCGAGGGCCGCTGTCATCGGCGAGCGCAAGGTGGCGCCGGCCGGCCACGTGCCGATCAAGTTCGAGATCAGCTTTGATCCCCAGGTGATCCGGCCCCATATGACCTATGCGCTGCAGGCGCGCATCACCGTCGACGACAGGCTGTTGTTCATCTCCGATATGCGCCACCAGGTCGATCCACTGAGCGACGCGCCGCAGACCATCACGCTGAAGATGGTGACGTCGAGCGAGCAGCCGGCGTCGGCCCCGGTGGTCGGGCAGATCTGGCTGATCGAGTATATCGACGGCATCGGTGTGATCGCCGAGCCGCAGGCGACGTTCAGGATCGACGAGGCCGGCAAGGCCGGCGGCAGCGGGCCTTGCAACGTCTACTTCGCCACCGCCAAAGTCGATGGTTCGACGATTGCCATCAGTGACATCGGTTCGACCTTCAAGGCCTGCGCGCCCGAGACTATGGCCGAGGAAAAGGCGCTGTTCGAGGCGCTGGCCAAGGCGGCATCGTATCACGTCGACGCCGGCAAGCTCATCATCGTCGACAAAGACGACCGCGTCATCCTGCGCTTCAACGCCGCGAGCTGATAACCGGTTTCGGTTTTTGAGCATCATGCGCAGTTGGCGGGTGTCGGCGCCCGGCGTCCGGTGCCGGATCGCCGCAACGAAAAAGGCCGGCATTGCGCCGGCCTTTTCCATATGACGTGGTGACTTATCGGCTCAGCCGACGATCTCGGTGTCCGAGAACCAGTATTTGATCTCCTGCGCGGCGGTCTCCGGCGCGTCGGAGCCGTGCACGGAATTCTCGCCGATCGACAGCGCGTGCAGCTTGCGGATGGTGCCTTCGGCGGCGTTGGCCGGGTTGGTGGCGCCCATCACGTCGCGGTTTTTGGCAATGGCGTTCTCGCCTTCCAGCACCTGCACGACCGTTGGACCCGACGACATCGAGTCGACCAGTTCGCCGAAGAACGGACGATCCTTGTGGACGGCGTAAAAACCTTCCGCCTCGCGGCGGCTCATCCACACCCGGCGCGAGGCGACGACGCGCAGGCCGGCTTCTTCGAGTATCTGGGTAATGGCGCCGGTGAGATTGCGCCGGGTTGCGTCCGGCTTGATCATGGAAAAGGTGCGTTCGAGCGCCATGGGGTCGTCCTTGTGATGGAGGGTGGAATTCACGGTGGCGGGCTCTATACAAGCCGCCCGCCGGCTTGCCAAGGGGCTGGCGCTAATGCATCTCGCGCCAAAGTGCGCAGCGGTTTTGCGATAACGACATGCATAAAAACAAGAACTTAAGCGCGTCGCCGACGCGCTTTAACCGCCGCAAGCGTGTCGCCGTCAGCCAAAACCAATGTTGTCATAACTGCATCTCGATCGTCAGATTGGCCGTGTCGCCAGCCCGAAGGCCTTCGCGGACCCGCACCGCCGTCTTGATCGGCAACAGCAGGCTGCCGGATTTCTTGTCGGGAAACAGCGATGTTCGCCATCTGGTCTGGCCGATGACGGCTTCCACGCCAAGCGAGCCCCAGGGCCGTGCCATCCCCGCCATTGCCGTCTTGATCCGTGCCCCAAGCTCCGGCGGCAGCGACACGAAATGCCAGCCGCCCTTGCCTGGATAGACCCAGATCTCGGCCTGCACGTCGTAGCGAAACATTTTGTGCCCTTCCTCAGATCAAGGCCGTCACGGCTGGCTTTGCCATGGTGTCTTGTCGGCAACGCCGACGATCGGCGAAATCATCCTAATATCCATTCTTCCCTGCACATGAGGATGGCAGCGTTGCCGTTGCACTACCGCCTTATCACCATCGAAGCGCGCCGGACTTCCCAGCCTTCCCGCTCCAGTTCCGGCACGCTGTGGTTCTCGCAGGGGTAGCCGACGCAGAAGTAGCCGATCAGCGTCCACTCCGGCGGCGCGTCCAGGATCGTCGCCATTTCGGCCGGGTCGAGGATCGAGACCCAGCCCATGCCTATTCCTTCGGCGCGCGCCGCCAGCCAAAAAGTATGGATCGCCATCACCGCCGAATATTCGATGGTCGCGGGCATGGTCAGGCGGCCGAGCCCATGTCCCTGTTCCGTCCCGCGGTCGGCGAAGACCGCGAATTGACAAGGCGCCTCGTTCAGACCGGCAAGCTTCAGGCGCGCATAGAGCGCGGCGCGTTCGCCGCCGAACGATGCGAGCGCCTCCGCATTACAGCGCTCGAAGCATGTCCTGACGGCGCCGCGGCACGCCGCACTCTCGACCACGACGAAACGCCAGGGCTGGCTCAGCCCGACCGAGGGCGCAAGGCTGGCGAGGTCAAGCAGCCGTTCCAGCGCGCCTTCGGGGAGCGGTGTCGGCCTGAATCGCCTGACATCCCGCCGCCACAGGAAGAGGTTGACCAGATCGGCGCGAAAATCGTCCGGGAATTCCGGGTCTGAGGTCATGGTGTTCGTACTGTCTTTGCTAGGGGTAGGGAGTAGTAAGGCAGCAGTAAGGAAGTACGGAAGTCACGGCGGCGCGCATACCTACTGCCCTACTGCCTTACTCCCCTATGCAGCAGCCGCCGCCACCGTGCGGCCGAGCCCATCATGCAGGTCGAGGCAGCGCTCGAACCACTGCGCCATCACATCGCTGTCGTCGAGCAACCGGTAGGGCGAGGCGATGCGCGCCCATTGCAGCGCGCCGAAGACGATGTAGTCGGCAAACAGCGGTGATTGGCCGCCGATGAACGGCTGATAGGCCAGCATCGAGCGCAATGGCTCCAGCGAGGCACGGAAGGCAGCAAGGCCGGCATCCCGCGCCGCCACCACCTCTTCCAGTCTCTTGCCGAAGCGCTGCTCGCGGTTTTGGCGAAAATAGGCGGCGTTGGCCTCGTCCTGCATGGCGTGCAGGTCCATGATCGCCGCAGTGGTGACATAGGGGTGGATGGTCAGTTGCGACCAGCGTTCGATGAAGCGCGCCATCGCCTTGCCGCCGTCGCCGCAAAACAATGTCGGTCGCTCTGGATAGGCCTCGTCGAGATAGAGCGCGATGGCGAATGAATCGGCGACCACCTTCTCGCCGTCGCGGATCACCGGAACGAGTTTTGAAACGCCGCCTTCAACGGTGGGCACTTCGAGAAAGCGTGTCGGCACGGTTGAGATATCGAGGCTTTTGTGGGCAATCGCCATCGTCGCCTTCCAGCAATGCGGGCTGAACGGACGGGCGCCATCGCGTCCGACGAGATCATAGAGCAGAATGGTCATTGGCGGCAGCTTCCCTGCGGTCTACTAGAGCGACGTTCGGGCCTTGCGGTAAGCACCCGGAACGGGGTCTCGCGGGCCGGAGAAAACGATGAAACAGCACTTCATGATGTTTGCGGCCTACAATCAATGGGCCAATAGCCGCATCTACGATGCCGCCGCCGATCTCGACGAGGAAGATTTTCACCGCAACGTCGGGGTCTTCTTCGGCTCGATGATGGGGACGCTCAACCATGTTCTGACTGCCGATCGCATCTGGATGAGGCGCTTTACCGGCGAGGGCGACGCGCCGGCCAGGCTCGACACGGTCCTGCACCGCGCCCTGCCGGGCTTGCGGCTGGCGCGCGAGGCCGAAGACAAAAGGATCGTCGACTGGGTTGGGGCGTTAAGCGACAAGGCTTTGTCCGGCCGCTTCTCCTACATGACCGTCTCCGACATGCGCACCGTCTCGCAGCGATTGGCGCCGGCGCTTGATCATTTCTTCAATCACCAGACCCATCACCGCGGCCAGGCGCACGCGATCCTGACCATTCTCGGCCGGCCTTCGGTGCCGCTCGACCTGACGCTGTTCCAGCGCAGCGAAGAGGGCCGCGCCTACGCATGATTTGGGATCATCCGGATCGAATTGACAGGAAACCCGTCGAAGGCGAACAGCAACTTCGACGGGCTATAGTCGCAAACAGGCCTGGCCAGTCAGGCGGCGTATCCGCCCTGGCCGCGGGAGATCGGCTTGACCGAGACTGCCGGCTGCGCCGAGGGCCAGAGAATGCCTGCCGAAACTGCGAAGGTGGTCAGGGCGTCGCGCGCGGCCTCGGGCGAGATCTCGCCGGCGCGTGCCGCCTCGCAGGCCTTCACCGCCGCGCCATAGCTCAGGCGTCGCCGCGATGGCGGGAACTCGGTCAGGAACTCATGCATGTCGAACAGCGAAGCGATCATGCGCTTATGGCCGGCGCCGACGGTTACGGCGACCGGGGTGAAAAATGTCTTATCGTGCATTCTGGCCTCTCGAATTGGGCGGAGGTGACGGGCGGACGCCGCTCTCCGACCGGGGGTAGGACGCCCAGAAACGCGGATTGCGGCATCAGGTTCCATGTTGCCGAAATTTGATTTTCGCCACCAGGCTCCGTGGCATGAGCGTCGTGCCGAAGAGCGGCCTATTTCCACATGTCGCGCATGCGGGCGCCAAGGTCGACGCGCACTTGCGGCTGGCGGCGCGGATCATCCTTGGCCTGGACGCTCGCCCACGATGTCTGTTCGAAGGCGCCGAGGATCGAGGCCGAGATGAAGCGGGTGCGCGAGGCGTAAACATGGCGATCGCCGCGCGCCGCCTGGCCGTGGACGAAAAAGCGCTGCGGCATGACCAGGTGCAGGCCGTCCTTGGCCCGCGTCATCGCCACGTAGAGCAGGCGGCGCTCCTCGTCGATATCCTCCTTCGAGCCGACGGCGAGATCGATCGGGATGCACCCGTCGACGGTGTTGAGCACGAAGACGTTCTTCCATTCCTGGCCCTTGGCCGAATGGATGGTCGACAGGATCAGATAGTCCTCGTCGCGATGCGGCGGCCCAGCCTCGTCGCTGGTTGCATCCGGCGGATCGAGGGTCAGCTCGGTGAGGAAACGCTCGCGCGAGGCATAGCCCGAGGCGATCTGTTCGAGCTGCAGAATATCGGCCCGGCGTGTCGTTGCGTCCTCGTGGATGCGGTCGAGATGCGGCTCATACCAGAGCCTGACCTGTTCGAGGTCAACAGGCCATTTTCCCGACCCGGCGCGAAGCTGCGAGAACAGCGCGACGAAACCCGGCCAGTCGTCGGCGGCGCGTTGCGGCGGGCGGTAGCGCGCCAGCCCCATCGCTTCGTCGAGCGACGTCGCCATGGTGTCGACGATCTGCGAAGCCGCCGAAGGGCCGATGCCGGGCAAAAGCTGCAGCACGCGAAAACCGGCGACGCGGTCGCGCGGGTTCTCGGCGAAGCGCAGGACCGCCAGCACGTCCTTGACATGGGCGGCGTCGAGGAACTTCAGCCCGCCGAACTTGACGAACGGGATGTTGCGACGCGTCAGTTCGATCTCCAGCGGCCCGCTGTGGTGCGAGGCGCGAAACAGCACGGCCTGCGCCTTCAGCGCCGTGCCGGCCTCGCGCTCGGTCAGGATCGCCTGACAGACGTAACTCGCCTGCTCGGCCTCGTCGCGGACGCTGACCAGCTTCGGCTTTTCGGTCGATTTGCGCTCCGACCAGAGGTTCTTGGTGAAGCGCTCCGAGGCCTCGCCGATTACCGCATTGGCGGCGGCCAGGATGGTCTCGGTCGAGCGGTAGTTGCGCTCCAGCATGACGATCTCGGCCGGCCGGGCGAACTGTTTTGGAAAGTCGAGGATGTTGCGCACTTCCGCGGCGCGAAACGAATAGATCGACTGCGCATCGTCGCCGACCACCGTCAGCCCGGATCCGTCCGGCTTGAGCGCCGCGAGGATCGAGGCCTGCAGCCGGTTGGTGTCCTGGTATTCGTCGACCAGCACATGGTCGAAACGCCCACCCAGATGCGCCGATATCTCCGGCTCGCCGGCCATCTGCGCCCAGTAGAGCAGCAGGTCGTCGTAATCGAGCACGTTCTGCGCCTGCTTGGCCTCGACATATCGGGCGAACAGCGCCTTGAGCTGTTCTGCCCACCCCGCGCACCAGGGGAACACCGAACCCAAAACTTCGCCGAGCGGCGCCTGCGCGTTGACGGCACGCGAATAGATCGCCAGGCAGGTGCCCTTGGTCGGAAAACGGCCTTCGGTTTTCGAGAAGCCGAGTTCGTGCCGGGCGAGGTTCATCAGGTCGGCCGAATCCTCGCGGTCATGGATGGTGAAGGCCGGATCGAGGCCGATCTCCAGCGCGTAGTCGCGCAGCAGCCTGGCGCCGATGCCGTGAAACGTGCCGGCCCAGGTGAGAGCATCGGTGATGACGGAAGCGTCGCGGCCGAGCACCTCGCCGGCGATGCGCTCGACGCGCTTGGCCAATTCCGATGCGGCGCGACGCGAAAACGTCATCAAAAGGATGCGTCTCGGGTCGGCGCCCCTGACGATCAGATGCGCGACGCGATGCGCCAGCGTGCTGGTCTTGCCGGAGCCGGCCCCGGCGATCACCAGCAGCGGCCCGGCGACCTTGCCGTCGCCATGCTCGACGGCAACGCACTGCTCGGCATTCAGCTTCGCGAGATAGGCAGGCCGGAAGGTCGAATCACGGGCAGCGAGGTTCATTGCCCATCAAGCATCGTTTCTGCTTTGTTCGCAACGCTTTCGTACGTGCGACCGATGCGTTCGATGCTACTGGCGCCCGACTGACGAACCGAAACTAGCGCTGCGGCTCCACGCCCATCGCCGCTGACTGCCGCGGCAGCGACTTGTCGTCATCGGGAGGCGGCAGCAACAGCGGATCGAAGTCGTCGGGCACCTCGTCGACGATTTCCCTGACGATGCGGTAGGCCACATAGACGGCGGCCCCGGCTATGAGCAGACGGATCATGATTTTCTCCATTGGTGTGGACCAACCGAGGAGCCGGCGTTTTGTTCCCCTCTCTCGTTTTGTTCCCGGGGTTCCAAAACGTCCCAAGCTCTTGCCCGAGCGTGCAACCAAATCGGCACCGTCTCGTTTGCCCGGTGACAGGAGGTTCGATGAACAAGCTCTCAACTTTGCTGGCCCCGACCTGGCTCGTTTTGGCCGCAGCGCTGGCTGTCGCGGCCTGCGACAACAACATTCCACCGACAAAGGCTCCCGGCGCCGATCAAAACCCGCAGGTCCACCCTGCGCCCAACTCGACGCCAGGCGATGGTCAACCCGCCGCGCCGCCGGCGCAGTGATGGAAGCCGGTAGGAAAGATGGCCGGCGCCGCTTGGGAGGGGAGCGATGACGCCGGCCAGGCGGGTATCAGGTCCGCCGCACACCTAGACATAGCTGAGTCTTGCCTTTGCGTCATGACGACGACGGCCTTGCACCGGCAATTAACTGACAAATGTGCAGTTTTCGACTGCGAGAAGCCGATGCTCGCCAAGCGCCACGCCATCGCAGCGGTTGCCGGCTCAGCCCGCAACTGATCCGTTGATCCGTTGAGGCCGGCGATCGGATCAATCGTCTTCTTTCTCCGCCCGCGGCACCAGGCAACCTGCCGCTGGCGGCCATTTTCATGCCTTATGCGGCCAACCGGTGCTCGAGGTCTTGCGAAGCGCTGACGTCCCGTGCAAAAGCGCGGCCATGCTGATCATCAACGACCTTTCGCTCCGCATGGCCGGACGCCTGCTTCTTGACCATGCCTCGCTGACTTTGCCGGCCGGCAGCAAGGCAGGGCTTGTCGGCCGCAACGGCACCGGCAAGACCACTTTGTTCAAGGCGATCACCGGCGACCTCGCCTCCGAGACCGGCTCGATTAGCCTGCCGAAGAACACGCGCATCGGCCAGGTGGCGCAGGAGGCTCCCGGCACCGAGGAGCCGCTGATCGAGATCGTGCTCAAGGCCGACCTCGAACGCTCCGCATTGCTCGATGAGGAAACGACGGCGACCGATCCGCACCGCATCGCCGACATCCACATGCGGCTGGCCGATATCGACGCCCATTCGGCCGAGTCTCGTGCCGCCACCATCCTCGCCGGCCTCGGCTTCGACGACGCCGCCCAGCGGCGGCCGGCCTCGTCGTTCTCCGGCGGCTGGCGCATGCGCGTCGCACTCGCCGCGGTGCTGTTTGCCGAGCCCGATCTGCTGCTGCTCGACGAGCCGACCAACTATCTCGACCTCGAAGGCACGCTGTGGCTGGAAAACTACGTGTCGAAATATCCGCACACAGTGCTCCTGATCTCGCATGACCGCGACCTGCTCAACCGCGCCGTCAACTCGATCGTCCATCTCGACCAGAAGAAGCTGACCTTTTGGCGCGGCGGCTACGACCAGTTCGAGCGCCAATTCACCGAGCAGCGCGAATTGCAGGAGAAGGGCAGGGTCAAGCAGGAAGCCGCACGCAAGCACATGGAGTCCTTCGTCGAGCGCTTCCGCGCCAAGGCTTCCAAGGCGAGACAGGCCCAGTCGCGCATCAAGGCGCTGGAGAAGATGAAGCCGATCGCCGCGATTGTGAACGACAACGTGCGGCCGTTCTCCTTTCCCGAGCCGATGAAGACGGTGGCCTCGCCGATCATTGCGCTCAACAACGTCAATGTCGGCTATGTCGAGGGTGAGCCGATCCTGAAGAAGATGACGCTGCGCATCGATGCCGACGACCGTATCGCGCTGCTCGGCGCCAACGGCAACGGCAAGTCGACCTTCGCCAAATTGCTGTCCGGCCGCCTGAAGCAGGAGACCGGCACCATGACGGTGGCGCCCGGCCTGAAGGTGGCGATCTTTGCCCAGCATCAGCTCGACGATCTCCGACCGAGTGATAACGCCTATGAGCATGTCCGCCGGCTGATGCCGGAAGCACCGGAATCGAAAGTGCGCGGCCGCGTCGCCCAGTTCGGACTGACCACCGAGAAGATGAACACCGCCGCCAGGGACCTGTCGGGCGGCGAGAAGGCGCGGCTGTTGATGGGCCTGTCGGCGTTCGAGGGGCCAAACCTGTTCATCCTCGACGAACCGACCAACCATCTCGATATCGACAGCCGCGAATCGTTGATCCATGCGCTGAACGAGTTTCCCGGCGCCGTCATCCTGATCTCGCACGACCGCCACCTGCTCGAGGCGACGGCCGACCGGCTGTGGCTGGTCAAGGATGGGACGGTCAACCCCTATGACGGCGACCTCGATGACTACAAGACGCTGGTCACCGGCGTGTCCGGCGACCGCCGCGGCAAGCGCGAGGCCGAAAAAGCCTCGAAGGCCGACCGCCGTCGTGACGCGGCCGCGCGCCGCGCCGCCTTCGAGCCGCTGGCCAAGGAGATCCGCGCCACCGAAGCGCTGATGGACCGCATCCGCAAGCGCATCGACTTGATCGAGGACGAGCTCGCCAATCCGGCGGTCTATGAAAAGGACCCGTCGACGGCGACACGGCTGGCCAAGGAGCGCTCGCAACTGGCCCAGACACTGGCCGGCCATGAGGAAAAATGGCTGTCGATGTCGGCAGAGTATGAGGAAGGCACGGCTGAGTAGCGCGACGCCCCTCTGCCTTCTCCCCTTGTGGGAGAAGGTGGCCGCGAAGCGGTCGGATGAGGGGTGCTCCAGCTTGGCATCGCCGTATTCCATCCAACACCCCTCATCCGTCTCGGCGCTGCGCGCCGATCCACCTTCTCCCACAAGGGGAGAAGGGAACACGCGCTGGCCCTACACGCCGTGTCCGGAACCCGCTAATCTCGCCCCATGAATCAGCACGCCAAGCTCAGGATCGGCCATTCGGCCTGTCCGCATGATTGCCCGTCGACCTGCGCGCTCGAGGTCGAGCTGCTCGACAGCAAGCGCATCGGCCGCGTCCATGGCGCCAAGGCCAACAGCTACACGGCTGGCGTCATCTGCGCCAAGGTCGCCCGTTATGCCGACCGCGTCCATCATCCCGACCGCTTGCTGAAGCCGCTGATCCGGGCGGGCGCCAAGGGTGAGGGCCTTTGGAAGGACGCGAGCTGGGAGGCCGCACTCGACTTGGTCGCCGAAAAATTCATCGCGGCCGAGGCAAGATACGGCTCGGAGACGGTCTGGCCCTATTACTATGCCGGCACGATGGGACTGGTGCAGCGCGACGGCATCGAGCGGCTGCGCCACGCGAAAAAATATTCCGGCTTTTTCGGTTCGATCTGCACCAATCTGGCCTGGACCGGCTGGATGATGGGGGCCGGCGCGCTGCGCGGTCCCGACCCGCGCGAGATGGCCAAGTCCGACTGCGTGGTGGTCTGGGGCACCAATGCCGTGGTCACCCAGGTCAATGTCATGACCCACGCGATCAAGGCGCGCAAGGAGCGCGGCGCCAAGATCGTCGTCATCGACGTCTACGAGAACGCGACGATGAAGCAGGCCGATCTCGGCCTGGTGCTGAAGCCCGGCACCGACGGTGCGCTGGCCTGCGCGGTGATGCATGTGCTGTTCCGTGACGGCATGGCCGACCGCGCCTATTTGGCAAAATACACCGACGATCCGCACGGTCTGGAAGCGCATCTTCAGACGAGGACGCCGCAATGGGCGGCTGATATCACCGGGCTTTCCGTCGATGAGATCGAGGCCTTCGCCCGTCTCGTCGGCACGACCAAGAAAACCTATTTCCGCCTCGGCTACGGTTTTTCGCGGCAGCGCAACGGCTCGGTCAACATGCATGCCGCCGCCTCGATCGCCGCGGTCACCGGCTGCTGGCAATATGAGGGCGGCGGCGCCTTCCATTCCAATTCGGGCATCTTCAAGCTGAACCAGGAACTGCTGGAAGGCACGCGGATGCGCGACCCGGCGATCCGCCATCTCGACCATTCGCGCATCGGCCCGGTGCTGACCGGCGCTGAGGATGCGCTCTATGGCGGCCCGCCGGTGACGGCGCTGCTGATCCAGAACACCAATCCGGTCAATGTCGCGCCGGAGCAGCGGCTGGTGAAGCAGGGTTTTTTGCGCGACGACCTGTTTTCCTGCGTGCACGAACAGTTCATGACCGACACCGCAAAACTCGGAGATGTCGTGCTGCCGGCGACGATGTTTCTAGAGCATGACGATATCTACAAGGGCGGCGGCAATCAGCACATCACGCTCGGGCCGAAGTTGATCGACCCGCCGGAAGGGCCGCGCAGCAACCATTTCGTAATCGAGGAACTCGGCAAAAGGCTCGGTGTTGGCGACAGGCCTGGCTTCGGCATGACCGAGCAGCAGCATATCGACATCATTTTGGGCAAGCGCGGGCTGGGCAGTTTTTCGAGCCTCAAGGAACAAAAGTGGCTCGATTTGCAGCCGGCTTTCGAAGCGGCGCATTTTATCGACGGCTTCGGCCACGCGGACGGAAAATTCCGCTTTCGCGCCGACTGGACCGGGCAGGCGGCGCCCAACCGGCCGCCGAAATGCATGGGCCTGTTCGGGCCGGTGGCAAGCCTGCCGGAATTTCCCGACCACGTCGATCTGATCGAGGTGGCGGATGCTGCGCATCCGTTCCGGCTGGCCACCTCGCCGGCGCGCAATTTCCTCAACTCGACCTTTTCCGAGACGCCGGTGTCGAAGGCCAAGGAGGGCCGGCCGGAACTGCTTTTGCATCCGGACGATGCGGCAGCCTGTGGGCTGGCCAATGGCGACCGCGTCGAGATCGGCAATGCGCGCGGCGAAGTTGTGCTGCACGCAAGATTGTTCGACGGCCTCAAGCGCGGTGTCGTGGTGGCCGAAGGCATCTGGCCCAACAGCGCCCACGAGCGCGGCGAGGGCATCAACGTCCTGACCGGCGCCGACGCGCCGGCGCCCTATGGCGGTGCGGCGTTCCACGACAACAAGGTGTGGCTGCGCCCGGCAAAGTGAAGCGTCGGAACGATATTCCCAACCAGCCGTTTTTGCGTGGCGGTGGAGACATGGTGATGGCAGAAGCGTTGGCAGCGCCGGCCCCCGTTGGAAGGACGCTTTCGCCCGGCGAACTCGTGACCACGATGGCGCATTTTCATCGCGCCGAGATTCTGCGCATGACGGGGTGGCGCGACCGCCTGGACCGGACGAGCAATTGGGCGATAACGGTCGTCGCGGCAATGTTGTCCATCTCGCTTTCGACGGCCAGCGCGCATCACGGCGTACTGCTTTTTGCCATGCTGCTTGTCCTGTTGCTGCTGTGGATAGAAGCGCGGCGATATCGCTTCTTCGACGTTTACCGGGCCCGCGTGCGCCAGTTCGAACGGCACTATTTCGCGCAGATATTCTCGCCGCAGCCGGACTTCGCGTCTGATTGGCTGTTGGTCGTCGGAGAAAGTCTGCGCACTCCAAAATTCCTCATTTCGCAACGAGCGGCGTTGGCGCGCCGTCTGCGTCGAAACTACATCCACATGCTGCTGATCCTGCTGTTGGCCTGGATCCTGAAACTGTCGACCCCCAGTCTTCTAACCGAAGGTGTCCGCATCGACTTCGTCAGTTCGGTGCGCGAGGCGGTTGCCGGCGCTGCTCTGGGGCCCATTCCCGGCCTCGTCATCGTCGTGCTGGTCGCCGCCTTCTATGCCGGTCTGCTGGTCACGGCGTTCCTGACCGCCAGCGACGACGGCGAACTCTCTTTTGGCGACGTGCACGTCTAAGCGGCAAACGAAGCCGGCAGCTGTATGACTTCACTTCGCGCGTCAGCGGAAAATCGAACCGATCGGTTCGTTTTCTATTGACGGATCGTGCATGACACAGTGTACGCTGGCTCAGCAGATGGCCGCGCCACGCGGCAGGCGTATTTGCCTAACGCATTGAAGAGAATGTGAAAAATTATGGCGAAGGAAGCCTTTGGCGGATTTCAAGCACCCGGTTCAGGGCGTAGCCGGAACATCTTTGTGATTGGAAACCGCTGCATGGCCAACCCACCTCGGTGTGGTCCGAGCGACGCGAAATCCTCCCAAGGCACGCCACGAGACGGACAACAACACTGAAAGTATGAAAGTACTGGAGTACCTGAAATGACCAAGATTGCTCTTACCGCTGCCGCCATCCTCATTGCCACAGGCAGCGCCTTTGCCGGCAGCGACCACTATGGTTCGGACGGCGTCAACCAGCCGGCCGCGCCTGTTGGCAATGCGGCTGTTGGAAATATCGACAGCACGTTCACGGGTTCGATTCGCAAGCCGTTTACGGCGGAGCACAATACCGTCAATACCAACGCGACGACCCAGCCCGGCACGACTGAACCGGTCGTGCCTCAGTCCGGCCGGGGCAACTGGGGCCGCTAAATCCTCAAGCTGCGGAACGCAAAGAGCGGCGGGCTTGGCCCGCCGTTCTTGCTTTTNCATATCAAGTCACAGCCCTCGTTTAGCGCAGATCCTTCGGCCAGACGCAGTGTGTCAGCCGCGCATCGCCGAGGGCCAGCCGCGCCCAGTCACCGTCGAAAACGAAGCGGGCGAGCGCTGCCGTCGGGAATTTTTCTTCAAGCTTTTTGAGTGCTGCGGCATCCGACCCGGCGCCGGCAAGTCGGCGCGCGAATTCCTCCAGGCCGGGATTATGGCCGAGCACCAAGAGACTGCTCGTTGCCGCATTTGCCTGCCGTACCTTGGCGAGAACGTCTGCCGCACTGGCCTCGTAGAGCGCCTGGACGAATTTGGCCGGCGTTTTCGCGGGCAGTTCCGCCGAAACCAGCCGCCATGTGTCGCGGCTGCGCAGCGCCGGCGATACCAGCGCCAGATCGGGCAGCCAGCCCTGGCTGGCCAGTTCGCGACCGACCAGCGGGGCGGCCTTCAGCCCGCGCCCGGAAAGCGGCCGGTCGAAGTCGATGAGGTCAGGATCGTCCCAGCTCGATTTGGCGTGACGCAGAAGAAGGAGTTGCTTCATGAGTTCAATTTAAGACCAAGGAATGTCGGGCTGAAAGTCTTTCCCATATCCGCCGCCATGTTTTGTGCCCATGGCGGTATCAAAGGTCGCCCAAAGCGCACCAAAGATGAACCAACCTACGCGCCGTTCATCCCTATCCCACCTGACCGAAATGTCTGCTTCAGCAATGGCCCAATCGCCCGATCGAATGTGAATTGCATCGATGACAGAACCTGTTCGCCCGTCCTCGATTCGATACAGATAGAAGTATGCCATGGCATTCGTTGGATCGTCTGCATACTCGAGGGCGCCGGCCAGATCACCTTTTGCCCGCATAGCGCTGTCGAAGAGATCCATTTGCCTGTCTGCATCTGTCAAAATAATGTTGAGACTTCGCGTGCGCCATGCACCACGCGCACGATCTCGACGCGCTGTTCGGCCAGGCGATAAAGCACGAGATAATTGCCGATCGTCAATGCTCGCACTTCGGCACCGATGTTGGGTTTTTGGCGCCGATTCCGGGCCGGGCTGCGGACAATGAGGACGTCAGCCATTCCGCTGTTTTTTGCTGGCGTCGCTGAACCGGCTGTGCGCCTTCAGTTTGATGTCCTCGATGTCGAAAGGCGCGAACGGGCCGCTCCCCAGCCCTTCCGTCCAGGCTTTCCGCAGCCGTTCCGCTTCCGCCTCGCGCAAGGGCTGGCGAAGGCGCCATTCGCGGAGCGCCTCGCGGATCACTTCGCTTGCCGAACCGTATTGCCCGCTGGCCACCGCGCCCTTGACCAATGTCCAGCAGTTCCGGCGAAAGCGCCACGCTGACCTTTTCGACTGTCGCCATCAACCTGTCTCCTTGCCAACATGGTAGCAACATTTGCTACCATGTTGGCAAGGATGGTTCTCAGGGAGTGATGCGCGCCAGATGCTCGAGGTCGGTCTCCTCGCGCAGCGGATCGGGCGCCATGATCACGGAGGTGCTGTTGTCGGCATCGTCGGCGAAGTGGGCAAGCACGGTGCGGCCGCCTTCCATCCGCGCCTTGCCTTCGGCGACCAGCCCGAGCGCCAGCGGATAAAGCCGGTGCTCGGCCTTCAGCACGCGCGCGGCGAGCATGTCCTCATTGTCGCCGACCATTACTGGCACGGCAGCCTGGGCGATGATCGGGCCGTCATCCATATCCAGCGTGACGAAATGCACCGTGCAGCCATGGATGCGTATGCCGGCGCGCAAGGCGCGCGCATGCGTATCCAGCCCCTTGAAGGCGGGCAGCAGGGCAGGGTGGATGTTGATCATCCGGCCCAGCCATTTCTCGACGAAGCGCGCGCCGAGAATGCGCATATAACCGGCCAGCGCCACGATCTCGGCGCCGAACGAGGCAAGCGCGGCGTCGATCGCCGCGTCATGCGCTTCCTTGCTGGTATAGTCGGCCCGCGAAATCACCTTGGTGGCGATGCCGCGCGCCGCCGCGATGCCGAGACCAGCGGCATTGGCCCGGTCGGAAATGACGCCGACGATCTCGGCCGGATAGCCCGGATTAGTGGCCGCGGCGATCAGCGCCGTCATGTTGGAGCCGCGTCCCGAAATCAGCACCACGGTGCGTTTGCGCATGCTCATAGGCCGATCGCGCCCCGATAGATCACGCCGGCGTCGCGACGCGGCACGATGCGGCCGATCGGCGTCACCGTCTCGCCGGCCTCCTGCAGCACGGCCGCAACCTGTGCCGCCTGGCCGGAGGCGACCGCGAGGATCATGCCGACGCCGCAGTTGAAGGTGCGCATCATCTCGTCGGGCGCCACGCCGCCGGTCTTGGCCAGCCATGAGAACACCGCCGGCACCTCGATGGCGTCGAGGTCGAGCTCGGCCGAAAAATCCTTCGGCAGGACGCGCGGGATGTTTTCCGGGAAACCGCCGCCGGTGATATGGGCCAGCGCCTTGATGCCATGCGTGTTACGGATCGCCTTGAGGATCGACTTGACGTAGATGCGGGTCGGCTCGAGCAGCGCCTCGGCCAGCGTGGCTTCATCGTTGAAGGGCGCTGGATCGGTCCACGCAAGGCCGCTGGTGGCGACGATGCGGCGGACCAGCGAAAAGCCATTTGAATGCACGCCCGACGAGGCCAGCCCCAACAGCACGTCGCCCTCGACGATATCGTCGGTCGGCAGCAACTGGCCGCGTTCGGCCGCGCCCACGGCAAAGCCGGCGAGGTCGTAGTCGTTGCCGTGATACATGCCGGGCATTTCCGCCGTCTCGCCGCCGATCAGCGCGCATCCGGCCTGCCGGCAGCCCTCGGCGATGCCGCCGACGATCGCCGCACCGTGGTCGGGGTCGAGCTTGCCGGTGGCGAAATAGTCGAGGAAGAACAATGGCTCGGCGCCCTGCACGACGATGTCGTTGACGCACATGGCGACGAGGTCGATGCCGATCGTGTCGTGTTTGCCGGCATCGATGGCGATCTTCAGCTTGGTGCCGACGCCGTCATTGGCGGCGACCAGCACCGGGTCGGTGAAGCCGGCGGCCTTGAGGTCGAACAGGCCGCCGAAGCCGCCGATCTCGCCATCGGCGCCCGGCCGGCGCGTCGCGCGCACCAGCGGCTTGATCTTCTCGACCATGAGGTTGCCGGCATCGATGTCGACACCCGCCTCGGCATAGGTGAGCCCGTTCTTGCGCTTGCTCATCACTCTTTCCTGCTTTCCGGGGCTCTTCGCATGAACGGCTGCGCCTCGCAAGGATAACGGCTGGCTCAGGCATTTTCGGCATCACAAAATCGTGGACAGAGGCCTCGGGCAAATCTCCAACATTGGCGATGGCGAAGGCTTTGAAGATAGCCAATCTCTCCCCACGAGCGGAGATTGGCAGCATCTGCGTCGCTCTGACTTGCCGTAGCCTCTCATCTCTATCATGTATCATCAAAACAGAAGCGACGGGACATGCGTTTGACCATCCCCAACATGATCACGATCATGCGTTTCGTGCTGGTGCCGGGCGTGGTGCTGGCCATGCTGCAGGGGCGCTGGGACTGGGCTTTCGCCGGCTTCCTGATCGCCGGCATTTCCGACGGCGTCGACGGCTTCATCGCCCGCCATTTCAACCAGTTTTCGCAGCTTGGCGCCTATCTCGATCCGATGGCCGACAAATTGCTGCTGGTCTCGGTGTTCGTGGTGCTGGGCTTCATCGGTGAATTGCCGCTGTGGCTGGTCGTCACCATGGTGTCGCGCGATGCGCTGATCGTCTGTGCCGTCGTTCTGTCCACCGTCATGACCCACCCGGTCGAGATGAAGCCGCTGTTCGTATCGAAGGCCAACACCGCCGTCCAGATCGGGCTGGCGGCGGTGGTGCTGGGCGAACTGGCCCTCGCCGTCGATCTCGATCCGCTCAGGCCGGCGCTCATATTGCTGTCCGGGGTCTTGACCGTGGCTTCGGCCGCGGCCTATCTCGTGGCTTGGCTGAGGCATATGAGCGGCTATGGCGAAGGCTCCAAACCGGATACCTGACCAGAACATCGACGCGGCAGCCGAAGCTGCCGCTGCCGATGCGGCCGCGTCTGGCGTGTTTCGGCGCCAAATCCGCTTCTGGCTGATCAGCGCCATCATCCTCGCGGTCTTCCTCTATGTCTTCAGCGGCATCCTGCTGCCGTTCGTCGCCGGCATGGTGCTCGCCTACTTTCTCGACCCGGTCGCCGACCGGCTGCAGCGGCTCGGCCTGTCCAGGCTGATGGCGACGATTGTCATCCTGTTTGCCTTCATCGTCGTTCTGGTGCTGGCCTTCGTCATCCTCATTCCGGTGCTGGCTTCGCAGATGGCCGATTTTGCCAGCAAGCTGCCGGAATACCTGACCCGGCTGCAGAGCCTGATCACCAACTTCGATCCGAGATGGCTGGAAGAGCAATTCGGCGTCGACGCCAATGGCCTGCGCGAAGGGTTGAACTCGCTGCTGACCTCCGGCTTCGGCCTGCTGACCACGGTGTTCACCTCGATCTGGAGTTCCGGCGTGGCGCTGGTCTCGGTGGTCAGCCTGTTCGTCGTCACGCCCGTCGTCGCCTTCTACATGCTGCTCGACTGGGATCGCATGGTGACGATTGTCGACAGCTGGGTGCCGCGCGATTATGTCCAGACCGTCAGGGCGATCGCCAACGACATCAACACCGCCACCGCCGGCTTTGTGCGCGGCCAGGGCACGCTGTGCCTGGTGCTGGGCGCCATGTACGCCACCGGGCTGACCTTGACCGGCCTGAATTTCGGCATCCTCATCGGGCTGTTCGCCGGGCTGATCTCCTTTATTCCCTATGTCGGCTCGCTGACCGGGCTGGTGCTGGCCGTCGGCGTCGCCTTCGTCCAGTTCTGGCCGGACTGGACCATGGTCGCGGCGGTGGCCGGCGTGTTCTTCGTCGGCCAGTTCATCGAGGGCAACATCCTGCAGCCGAGGCTGGTGGGAAAAAGCGTCGGCCTGCATCCGGTGTGGCTGATGTTTTCGCTGTTTGCTTTCGGCGCGCTGTTCGGCTTCGTCGGCCTGCTGATCGCCGTGCCGGCCTCGGCCGCCGTTGCCGTCCTGGTGCGCTTTGCCATCGCCCGCTATCTCGAGTCGCCGCTCTACAAGGGCCACAACACCGAACCTGTGCCGCCGCTGCCGGCGCGTCGCCGCGGGAGCGGTGGGCCGCGCAGTTGAGCCAGATGCCGGACAACAAGATCGACCCGCCGCGCCAGTTGCCGCTCGATCTCGGCCACGGAACCGGCTATTCGCGCGACGAACTCGTCGTCTCAGGCACCAACAGCCAGGCGGTGGCGCTGGTCGATCGGTGGCCGGACTGGCCGTCGCCGGTGGTCGTGCTCGCCGGCCCCGCAGGCTGTGGAAAAACCCATCTGGCGTCGATCTGGCGCGCCCGCGCCGGCGCAGTGAAGGTCGACGCCGGGCGGATCGGCGACTGCATGGCGAGCCTCGGCGCGCGGCCGGCCCTGATCGACGATGTCGATGCCGGTCCGGTCGATGAAGAGGGGCTGTTCCATCTGATCAACGCGGTGCGCGCGGCCGGCTCGACCTTGCTCTTGACCGCGCGGCGCTTTCCGTCCGCCTGGGGTGTCAGGCTCCCCGACCTCGCATCGCGGCTGAAGGCGGCGGCGATGGTCGAGATCCACGAGCCCGACGATCTCTTGCTGGCCGGTGTCATCACCAAACTGTTCGCCGACCGCCAGGTCGAGGTCGAGCCGCATGTCGTGCAATACCTGGTGCGCCGCATCGAGCGCTCGCTGGCCACCGCGATGCGCGTGGTCGAACGGCTCGACCGCACGGCACTGGAACGCAAGACGCCGATCACGAGGGCGCTCGCCGCCGAAACCGTCAGCGCCATGGATGAGGGGCAGGGCGAGTTCGAGATTTAGGCGGTGGGAGAACTTCCCTTCTCCCCTTGTGGGAGAAGGTGGACGCGAAGCGGCCGGATGAGGGTGTTCCAGCTTGGCGAACACCCTCGTCCAAATCGGGCGCACTGCGACAGGATCGCCAGCGCCTCATTTCTTCCAGCACCCCTCATCCGGCTCGGCGCGGCGCGCCGATCCACCTTCTACTATAAGGAGAGAAGGAAAAAGCTCCGGTCGGTGTCCCATTTCGGGAAACATTGACTGGCATCTCTCTTGCACATGCAAGCTTGCCGGCTAACCCCGGTCCTGATGCGTATCAAATCAGGTTGTAGGCTCGCCGGGAGATGAGGCGGTTGGGGTTCTCTTCCCGGCGAGCTTGCCTTCAACGAGATGATAACTCAACTCCCTACGCCCACCACCGCCGCTCGTTCCGCGCCAAAGCGCCTGCGGTAATCGCCCGGCGCCAGGCCGGTTATCCTGGCGAACACTTTGCGGAAGGAGCCGGGATCGTCATAGCCGACATCCCAGGCGATCTGGTCGATGGATCGGGTCGTCGCTTGCAGCATCTCACGCGCCTTGCCGACGCGCAGGTGCTGGCAATACTCGGTCGGCTTGAGGCCGGTGGCGTTGCGAAAGCGGCGCAAAAAAGTCCGCTCCTCCAAGGCCGCATGCTCCGCCATGGTGGCAAGCGTTACATCGCGAGCGCCTCTCGCCTGGAGCCAGTGCTGCACCTTGAGGATGGCCTCGTCGCCATGGTTCAGCCTGGGTGCAAAGGGGCTGTAGAAGCGTTGCTCGCGTCCCGGCGGGTCGACCAGCATGAAACGGGCGGTGTCCATCATCACGGTCGGCCCAAGCACCCGGTCGACGAGCTTCAGGCCAAGGTCGGTCCAGGCCATATAGCCGCCGGCGGTGATGATGTCGCCGTCGTCGATGACCAGCTTGTCGGCATCGAGTAGGATGTCGGGAAAGCGCATCGCCAGCGCGTCGCGATAGGCCCAGTGCGTGGTCGCCGCACGACCCGACAGCAGACCGGCCTCGGCAAGCACGAAGGCGCCGGCGCAGACCGAGCCGAGCGTCGCGCCGGCAGCGTGGCGGGCCCTGAGCCAGTCGGCATAGGGCGCGGCCGCCTCGCGAGCGATCGGATCGCCCAGGGTCGGAGGCAAGATGACCATGGCAGGTCCATTGTCGGGGCCGGGCTCGCTGTCGAAGCTGCGGATGACGGTTTGGCTCGCTTCCTGCCACTGCCAATGGCTGACGCGAAGCCTCAGCGCGTCCGGCGAACGGTCGGCAGCCAGCCGGTTGGCCAGCTGGAACAGGTCGGTCAGACCGAGAACTGCCGCTTGCTGAACGCCGGGATACACAACAAGCCCGATTTCGACCCGATCACGCCCCGCATGCATCTGTCAGTTTTGCCACGTTCAACGTCTGTTTTGCCAATACTCACCATGACTCCGTTGCAATAGCTTGTCCACAGAAGGAACGAACCTTCCCCCCACCAAGCCAGCCAACTGCAGCAAGGAGCACGACGATGAGCACATTCACCACCCAGGACGGCACCGAGATTTTCTACAAGGATTGGGGCACAGGCCAGCCAATCGTGTTCCATCACGGCTGGCCTCTGAGCGCCGACGACTGGGATAACCAGATGCTGTTCTTCCTCGACAAGGGCTATCGCGTCATCGCGCATGACCGGCGCGGGCACGGCCGCTCGACACAGACCGCGACCGGCAACGAGATGGACACCTATGCCGCCGACGTCGCGGCTCTGGTCGCGCATCTTGATCTCAAGAACGCCGTCCATATCGGCCATTCGACCGGCGGCGGCGAGGTGGCGCGTTACGTGGCCCGCTACGGTGGCGAAGGACGCGTCGCCAAGGCGGTGCTGATCGGCGCGGTGCCGCCGATCATGCTCAAGACCGACAGCAACCCCGGCGGCCTGCCGATCGAGGTCTTCGACGGCTTTCGTGCCGCTTTGGTCGCCAACCGCGCCCAGTTCTACAGGGATGTGCCGGCCGGCCCGTTCTATGGCTTCAATCGCGAGGGCGCCAAGGTTTCGCAAGGGGCCGTCGACAATTGGTGGCGCCAGGGCATGATGGGCGGAGCCAAGGCCCACTACGACTGCATCGAGGCTTTTTCCGAGACCGACTTCACGGAAGACCTGACGAAGATCGACGTGCCCGTCCTGATCATGCACGGCGATGATGACCAGATCGTGCCGATTGCCGACTCAGCCCTGCTTGCCGCCGAGTTGGTGAGGCACGGCACGCTCAAGGTCTACAAGGGCCTGCCGCACGGCATGTGCACTACCCACCCGGAGATCATCAATCCGGATCTCCTGGCGTTCATCCAGGGCTGACGCTTCGCAAGCTTCAGGCGGGCACTCCGGGAAGTCCGGGCTGCCCGTTGGTCGCTTGGGTGCTCGTCAGTCGCAGATGCTGTCCGGCGCAGGTGCGCCGGCAGCACGGCCGGTGATTTCCGGTGAATGGATGGTCGGAGTGGAGAGATTCGAACTCCCGACCCTCTGGTCCCAAACCAGATGCGCTACCAGGCTGCGCTACACTCCGAGTCCTTGGCGGCGTATAGGGTTACGGGCTTGGCTGCGCAACCCCTAAAAGACGAAAACGCAACAAACGGCAGGCCCGGGTCGAGAGCGGAGTCGGAAATGCCGGCCGGCGCAACGGTTTCGCGGCAGCGCCACCTCAGGCACCCAGGTTGCTGTCCAGCGGCACGCTGCCGTTAACCCGGATAAAACGTCCCCGCCGGGAAGAAAACGCCCGGCGCGATCTCGGTCGTCCTGTCCACGGCCGTCACCTCGCGCGATCATCGTCGGTGGCCCGCCGTGAAGGGGTACGGCAGGCTCGGCCTTGCCGCCGGCAGCATTGCGCAGTAATGACGGGAATACAGCGGCGGTGCCGCTTGCACGTAGCAACGAGGTGTTCATGTCCGCGCGCATTTTCAGCCCAGCCAAAACCGCGATGCAGTCCGGCAAGGCCAAGACCGGCCACTGGGTGCTGGAATTCGATCCCGAGATGCGCAAGAAAATCGATCCGCTGATGGGCTACACCACGTCAGGTGACATGCGGAGCCAGATCAGGCTCACCTTCGACACAAGGGAAGAGGCGGTGGCCTATGCGGAGAAAGAGGGGCTGGCCTATCGCGTCGAGGAGCCGAAGGAATCCAAGCGCCGCCAGATTTCCTATGCGGAGAATTTCCGCTATGACCGCAGGACGCCCTGGACGCATTGACCGGCAAATGCCGGGCAGCCGTCCCAGCGCATAAATTAGCCGGCCCTTGGCGTCGGCCAGCGGTCCCGTAGCTCAGCTGGATAGAGCACCGGCCTTCTAAGCCGATGGTCACAGGTTCGAATCCTGTCGGGATCGCCAGCATTTTCTGTGTCCAGCCCGGAGACATAGTATCGGCGATGCGCTGATCGGCCCGCGTCCTCGCCCGGAGGCGCGGGCTTTGATTTTTCAGCTTGGTGCTAAGTGCGACTAGCTCCAGGTGCCTCGTCGAGGAGATTTGGACCTTTACTCACAGGCATCTGGCCGTCGGGAGTAAGCTTGTCCACTGCGTCGGGCAGTTCACTTGTGAGCCGGTCGAGAAGTTCCTCGCGGGACAATCCGGTTTGCTCGGCGAGATCGCTCAATGTTTGCGGGTCGATCGCTTTCTCGACTTGGTCGCGCTGAACGGGGCGATTCGATCCTGTACCAACCCAAGAATCGACTTGATCGCCCGCACCCGCATTCTTGAGACGCTCCAGGATGTCGCCGAGCCCGCCGGTGGAGCCAGCGTTTTTGGCATCTGTCGAGTTCCTACCGGCGATTAACTCGCCGATCTTGTCCCTATTCTTGTAGGCAAGCAGGCCAAGCAAGGCTATGGCGACTTTTCCTATGTCAAGGCTCATTTCGCACCTCCTTCCATGAAGAACGGACAAGGCATGCGGCTTTGAAAGGTTCCACGGTATTTGCTGCTGGGCTGGTTTTCAGTTCGGTTAAGGACGATGGGGCTTCCCGGTCGAATCCAGGCAGGACTTCAGCGCGGGCGCCGCCGAAACGATCAAGGCTATCGGACGTGCGTGTTCAGCCTCGATCGTTTCGGACAGCGGCGCTCTGAATTCACAACCATGCAACCACTGCCTTGTCTTTGCGTTTAGCCGCTTTCAATCCCGGCGAGCTTTAAAAATGACGGCGTTCACCCCGATTTCAATCACCTTGAATGGCAAAGCGATGGCGATCGCGTCGATAGCCGACGCTGCGAAAGCGCTGCAACAACCATGGCCATCCATGGACAAGCCGTCCCGACTTGAAGCAATCCGAATGATCGAGGAATGCCTGGCCGGACATTGCAGTCACCAAGCTGCGTTCGCCGCTTTCGAGGCGGCCGCATCTGAACAATGCCTTCTTGAGCAAAAGCCTCCAAGCGCGGGCCTCAGGAAATTCGACGGGGTTGCCGAAGACCTGATGTGAAGTGATGCTGCCGCGCGACCTTCGAACCGCTGACAGGCCTCGCCCGGGCGGAGTTGGCCAGTCGTGATTGTGGACCACCCGCCAACAAAATTGAGGAATGGCGGGTAGTCCGTATCAGCGCAGGAAGGAACGTAGCTGCGCAGATCTCAATTCATTCTTGGTCCAATCGTCAAAGTCCGGCTTCCCTGGCCACCGACCGTTCGCCAAGGAACGAGATGGAGACGGCGAAGACCGCAGCGAGTAACCAGCGGGCTTGGTGGACGCCATTTTCCATCGGCTCCTTGCGTGAGCTCACAGCAAGCAACTGCTACGAGCAGCCGCAGTTCCGGGTGGCGCGGTGTCCGGGCTATTACGCGAAAACAGGTGAGACTTAGGTCCCGTCTCGAATCAGACCGAAGCCCAACCAAGGAACGTTTGCGGCTGCCTGAGGTTTGGTGAGCCTAGCGCGAAGACGATGCCGTTCAGCGCAATAGAGCTCACATCAAGGAGGCACTTATGAGTATGCGTCTTTCCACTGCAGCCGCTGGGTTTCTGTTGCTGGCCGGTATCGGCGCCGCTGCCGCTCAGGACGTAGTCATCGAACAGGAGACCGTCATCAGGGAGTATGTCAAAAAGCAGCCGCTGGCATCGGTGAAAATCCCTGGAGTGGAGCTCAATATCGGCTCAACCTTGCCCGAAACCGTCGAACTTCATGAAGTCCCCGACACAAAATACCGCTACGT